>NZ_CP013002.1:2886136-3212158 GCF_001414055.1 Caulobacter henricii
CCGCTCCGAGGTGATAAAGCACTTACAGCCCCAGCCGTTGGGGCAGTAGTGCGTCGACCAAAAGATATGGCCGATAGGCAGGGTAATGCCGTCCCAGACCACGTGCTCGGGGCGCGGGCGCTCCTGGCGAGTGTGATGATAGGTCAGGAACGGCCGGGTGGCAGCCGACCGGGTGAAGCGCTCCCAACGGCCGGCCGCATGGGCCATGCGCATATTGACGTCGAAGATGGTTCGAAGGCGAGCCGGCGAGCCTAGCTGAACCAGCTGCTGGACGCCGGTCTCGGGATCGGCCTGCAGGGCCTTGCCCCACCAGCCCTTGGCCTGCAGAAGCGGCGTAATCTCGCGGGCGAACTTGGCGCCGCCCTGGCCTTCCTTGATCGCTGTCAGCAGGCCGCCATGCAGGTCGGCCAGGATGTCCGCCGTCATGGCCTTGGCGACCACAAAGGCTCGCAGGTGCTCTTCTCGATCGACGTCCCGCCAATCGAACGAGAACCGGCCGCCGACGACCTTGTCTTCAAGATAGGCCACAGCCTGGGCCGGCGGCCTTCCCTGGAAGCTGACGATGGCGGTCATGCGCTGGCGTCGTCGGCCGCTGCCATCTCTGCCGACAGGGCACCGCCGGCCAAGCCGGCCATGCGTGCCTCAAACAGCGAGCGGCCGATCTGCTCGACCAGCTGGCCGCCGGCCGGATCGGCCAACAGAACGCCCAGCTGATCGGCCGCCGTCTGCAGGTCAGGCTGGGCCTCGACGAAGGCGACCAAGCGGTCGCGGATCGGCGTCATCATCGGTTCCCAGTCCAGGTCATCGACAAAGGCATCGATCGCGTCGCCCGCGCTCGCGCTCTCGGCGAAAGCCGGGCCAGTCAGCGGCCTCTTCGCGGCCGGCTTTGCGGTCAGCTTCCAGCCCGGCCCGACGAAGGCCTGGATGACCTCGTCGCTCTCAGGTTCCAGGCCGGCGTCGCGCAGGGCCGCGACGGCCTTGGCCTTCTTCTCCAGCAGCTCGGCGCTTGCGGCCTCATCTTCAGGTGACGGACGCGAGATCTGCGGCACAGCCGCCCCGGGGAAGTTCCACTGGGTCAGCCAGGTGGCCGGGCCTGCCTGGAAGCTCTCGCACTGCAGCTCGGCATCGGCGTCGGTCAGCTCCTCGCGCACACCCATGTGGACCTGGCTCTGCGAAAGGCTCGCGCCGTCGTCCGTGGTCATGGTCTGGCCAAGTATGATCTTGGCGATCGATGCATTCATCTGGCGCAGGAAGGTGGCTTGGTCGACCGTACCGCGCGTGGCCTCCAACAGGTCGACGACCATGGTGTCTGGAATGGCCGCCGCGCCGTCCAGGCGCAGCTGGCGGGCCACCTGCAGCGCCTGGTCGCGGACGTCCTTGCCAGATCCGGCCGGGTATTTTGCCACTGTGCTGGGCGCGCCGTATTTCTCCAGGGCGCGCAGCCAGAACCCCAGGCCCTGCTTCTTAAAGAACACCGGCCAGTAGAGCTGGTGGGCCAGGCCCAAGCCGTAGGGCTCATCGTCGTTGTCGGCGTTCCAGCTAGTGGTCCAGAACTTGCGCGGCGGCAGCGGCTCGCCGGTGACCTGGTTGGAGCGGGTCAGCAGACGCAGCTCACCTTCATGGGTGAACCGGAACCGCCACGGCGTGCGCACCTTGGGCTTGTCGAGCCAAATCTTAGCCTCGCGCTGCGACCACATGCACTCGGCGACGGAATGGCCGTAAAACGCGCCCCAGATCTTGGTGCCACACGTCCGGTCAAACGGGATCTGCGACAGGTTCAGCCGCAGCCAATCGGCGGCGGCGACCGACTGAGGGTCGTCCGCGCCCGGCTTGACGATCAGCGGGCGACCCATAAGCGCGAGGCGACGTTGCTGGAAACACGCATGCACCTGGTCGTCGCGCCGCAGCTCGCGATAGGCGTCATAGTTGGCGCCCAGACGACGCAGCACGGTGTCCTGGACATCGCGCAGCGCGCCCATGAACGGGATGGTGATGTCGAGGCTGGCGACGCTGATCGCGACCTCGTCAAAGGTCGGCTGCTGCGCGGCGGCGTCTTGCGCGGCGGGCGGTTGGTTGGCGACGTCCATGTCAGAAGCCCGTCAGATTGAGGGGTTGATAAGGGGCAGCGGCTTCTTCGCCGAGGTAGCCAACGGGGGCGCCAGTGTTCTCGGCAGTCTCGCCGCCGACCTCGACGTCCGCGCCTTCGCGCAAAGCGGCCGAGGCGTGGAAAAGAGCAACAGCGGCGTCGCCGTGGCGCTTGCCGGTTTCCTTGACCCCGTCGGCGTCCTTCTCGGTAGTGCGTTGGGCGGGAATGGCCGGCGCGCCCTCAACCACCTTGACCATGCGCAGATCGGTGGCGATGTCGCGGTCGCGAACGATGCGAATCCGCTCGTCCTGGAACCGGCTGAGCAGCGGCGCGCCCTGGTCGCGCCACCAGTCCTTCAGCGCCTTGACGCCCTCGACGCGCACCTTGCCGAAGGTCTGCATCAGGCGCTCGGCCAGGTAGCTGCCATTGCCGTGGGCATCGACCTTGGCCTTCCAGCGGCGGATACGCTGCAGGATGAAGATCCAGACGTATTCCTGCTCGCGGTAGGGGACGTTGCGCATCTCGACCACGAAGGGTGTACGCCAGCTGCGGTCCTTCAGCTCCTGCAGGACCCAGATCACCGACAGGTCGCTGAAGCGAGCAAAGTCGCCGCCGACTCCAACGGACGAGCCGTCGAGCTTTTCCAGCAGTGGTGCCAGGTGCTCGCGACACCAGTCTGCGACCTCGGCCTGGCGAATGTGATCGGGCTTGAAGGCAAAGGCGTTGTCGAAGGATAGGCGAAGGACTGGGACGTCTGGATCCTCGGCCCGCTCGACCAGGTCGTAGGATAGCCATGAACCCGTCGAACGGGACGGGACCGCATCCAGTTCTTCGGCGGCCGCCGCTCCATAGAGCTTGCGGATCTTGGCCACCCACTTGGTCTTGGCCTCCTCCGTCAGCTCCAGGTCTCGGATGGTGGCGATGCGCTCGTAGAGGCCGTCGTCCAGTGCGTCGGCGAAAGTGATGGTCATCACATGACCGTCGCGCTCGCCTGACCGGATCTCCTGGATCAGCTTGTTGAAGGCGTTATCGACGCCGTTATGGGTGGAGATGACCACGACCCGAGCGCCCAGCATGACCAGCGCCAGCGCGGCCTTGAGCAGTTCGGCCAGGTTGTCGACAAACGCGCCTTCGTCGATCCTCACCAAGCCCTGGCGGCCGCGCAGCGAGCGCGGAGCGCTGGTGAGAGCCTGGATCGAATAGCCGGAGGCAAAGTCGATCCGGTAGGCCTTGATCTGGCGGCTGTGGCCCGGCTCGTTCGGGTCCTCGTCAGAGAACATGAACTCGCCGACCTGGGCGTCGATACCCATGAAGGCGCGCGCGAAGCCGGCGCAGGCGTCGATGTACTCGCGGGCCATGTCGAATGACGGGCCTATATAGAAGACATCGCTGCCGCCTTCACCGCGCTTGGTGGCGGCGGTGACCGCATCGTCACCGGCAAAAGCCCAGGTCAGGCCAGTGCGCCGGCCCTTCTCGATGACCAGCAGCTCGTGAATGTGCGAGAGCCGGATCGCTTCCTTCTGATAGCGGTGGAAGACGCCCTTGGCCGTGCGGACATTGACCGCTTCCAGCACTCGGTTGCGCACTGAGCCGGCACCGTCGATCTCGATGGCGATCGCCCGGCCTTCGGACGCAATGCGGCGCAGATCGGCAGCAGCCGCCTGCGCGGCGACCTTCTGCTGGGCCTTGTCAACGCCCTCGCCGGGCGTCACGGGGCTCACGTCTCCTCGCTTGCCGGGGCGACGGCGGACGGTTCAAGCTTGATGCCCAGGATTTCCGACCGCACGGTCGCGGCGGTCTCGGCAGACCATCCGGCGGCGCGGGCGATCTTGTCCACCCGGCTTGCAGCCTTTTGCAGAGCCATGGCCTCGATCTTCAGGGCGCGGTCAGCATCGGTCTTTTGAGCACTGGCGACGGACTGGATCGACCGGGCGAAGAACATCAGGTTCTCAGGGTCGAGGGTCTGATCCTCGGTCATCTGACCGACCATGTCATAGGCCAGCGACTGAAAGGCCTGGATCAGCACCTGCAGGCCCTTACCGTCGCTTATCTGCGGCCCGATCTCCGAGGCCAGCATTTCGGCGAACTGCTGGGAACGCTTCACGCGCTCGGAAACCGCGCTGAAATTCTGGGCGTAGCGATGCACCGCGGAGCGGCTTGGAGCCTTGGCCGTAAGGCCGTTGAACTCCAGCATGGCCCCCAGGCGCTCCATGACCTCGTCCAGAGTCATGGCACCCTTCTGGAAGTCGCCCAGCCATTCGTGCAGGGACTTTCGAGCGCCTTCGGGTAGGCGATTGATCGAGGATCTGGCCATGGTGCTAGGCCAGCGCCGGGCGTTCGACGCCCGGCTCCTGTGTGACGCCACGCTGGCAGAGGTCGCCGCGCTCGGTCAGCACCGCGATCGCGCAGCCGGTTTCGGTGTCGCGCAGCACGATCAGACCCTGTCGCTCCAGCCACGCGAGCTCACCGCGCAGAACCGGCGTGGCGGTCTCCTGGCCCATGTCACGCAGGACGACACGAAGGACGCGCTCATTGATCGTTCGCGATTCCAATCGGCCCAGGTGTTCCAGGATGGTCAGACGCAGGCTCTCGCGCATGCGTTCAGCAAGGGTCGTTTTCATCGGCGTTCGCCTTCCAGGATGTGGTCGCGGATGGTTCGAACCATGTCCGACATCCCTTCGGTCTTGGCAGCGACCACTCCGACCTCGCGCTCCACCAGGCCAAGGCGGTCGATCAGCTTGTCGATCTGCTCGCCGCTCGGGAGATGGCGAATGGTCTCTTCGACCCGCGTCACACGCTCCTTGAGATCCATGATCAGGCTGCTTTTGATGTCATCGACGGTGTGGCGCAGCTCGCCCTCCAGGCGGGCGATCGAGGCACGAGCCAGGCTGTCGACCTTTTCGATTTTGCCCTCGGTCCGCTCGTCCTTCGCAAAGCCAAGATCCAGTGACCGGGCGATGCGGTTGAACATGAACATCACCAGCCCCCCGGCCAGGGCAGACAGCAAGATCTGAAGCAAGTTGAAGTTCACAATCAGCCCCTCGAAAACAAACGCTGGACGCGTTCCCGCGCTTCTTCGCATTCAACACAGCGCAGAGCGCCCGGCCGGACCTCCCGGCGTTCCAACCCGATCGGATCGCCGCACTCGACGCAGGCGACCAGGTCCTCCGGCCCGCGCGCATGGGCCTGACCGCGCACACGCTCTATGGCCCGCTCGCGCGCGAAGCCTTCGATCTCCTGGGCGCGATCGACGATGTCGCTCACCGGTCCCGCTCCTGTGACAAGAGACCGCCCAGCACCAGGCCGAGGAAGAACAACATGCCGATCAGGATCGCATTGCCGCCGCTCACTGGGCACCAGCCTTGGCGCAAGCCGCGCGGGCATCGAGAACGATGTCTTCGGCCGCCTGACCGCGAGCGATCCGCGCATCCAGATAGGCACCGCCCTGGGTGTTGTGGGTAATCACCGCACCCTTGGCCGAAACCAGTGGCGGCAGTGAGCGGCTCAAGTCATCGGGGCAGACCAGGCGGGTGGTCTCGACCCGCTCAATCTCGGGGTCAGGGGCGCTCAGCGTCGGCGCCGGCCCACCGCTCGCGCACGCACTCAGCGTCGCAGCGGATGAGACCATCGCCATCGCGAGGCGCAGCTTGGACAGCAGCGGCCGCACGGGCTTTCCTTTCGGCTTGTGTGGTGGCCGACAGCTGGGCGCGCGCAATGGCCGCTCCCCGGCCTAGCCGTTCGTCGTTAAGGGCCTTGGCCAAATGGCCAGCCTCGGCCTGGGCGACATCGCGCTGCGCAAACAGGGACTTGATCGGCGCACTGCAGGCCATCCGCACGCCGAAGATGTTCTCAGGGCGTGCCGCCAGGGCCGCCTCGCAGGCGCTGGACCGGGCCGCGACCTGATGGCTGGTTGCGATGATCGGCTCGCAGACCTTGACCGGCTCCACACCGGTCTGGGGCGAACGCAGCGCCGCCAGGCAGGCGCGGTGCTGCTTGACCTTGCCGCTCTGGTGGAACAGCAAGTCAGCTGTCACGGCCAGAAGGAGCGCCTGGACCAGGATCGTCAGCAACAGCACCTTCAGGCGAAGACTCATGGCTTGGCCTCCGATGCCGCTCGGCGACCAGGGCTGACGGCCTTGACCAGGCGGGTGATGTCGGTGGCCGTGGCCCCGCACATGTAGAGCAAGGCATCGACCAGCTTCAGCCCCAGAAGACACAGGGCGATGGTCCGCAACGTCCCTTCGTCGGCGATCTTGGTGATCAGATAGGCCAGCAAGGCCGAGAAGATGATGGCGCGGCCATAGACGTAGACCCGTCGATAGGTCCAGGTCACCTCCGGCAGGGCAACGGGCTCAAGCGACACGGCCAAGCTCCTCGGCGCGCTTGAGCCAGCCCTTCTCAAACCGCTTCTGGCTGGGATCATTGGCGATGATCGAGCGGTAATGGCCGGCAGCCGCCGCCCGGACCTTGGCCAGGACCGCGCCTTCCTGCTGGCGCAGGTCAAGCATGCGGCGGGTCTGTGGCCCAAGCTGACCGTCGACCTTCAGGACCGGTGAGCCAAACGAGTTCAGGGCGCGCTGCAGGATCTTTACGGCAGAGCCCGCGCCGGCATTGACGCCGAAGTCGAACAGGGCCGCGTCGAACGGCCTTGGAAGACTCCAGAAACCGGTCTCGATAAAGAAGACGCGCAGATAGATCGCTTCGGCATTGCGGGGATTGAGTAGCGCGATGTCCAGGGCGTCGAGGCGACCGTCGCGATTGATGTCAAAGTCGGCATAGCCGTCCTTGTCCAGATCCAGCAGCCCCTCGATGGCCATGAAGCGCAGCGAAATGCCGTACTTGGTCGCGCCGCCCCGGTCGAACTTGTCGTTTACATAGCCGCCCTCGATCCTGATCAAGCGGGCGAACAGCTGCGCCCAACGCGCGTCGTGGTCAGCGGTCCACCCTTCCGGTCGGGAAACCGTCGCTGGATCTGACGCGTTCATGGCTCAATAGACACCCTGGTAAGCACGGCCTTGCGCCGCGAGCTTTGCTGGGTGAATGTCGCTGTATCAGCCGGGCCGTTCGCCCCCGACAATTGTCGGGGCTAGTCGTCGAAGCCCGGCAGTTTCGGCTCTTTCGACATCGGTTTAGACGGACTGCGCAGGCGCTCGACTGTGCGCTGGTGGACGCCAACCGTCAGTGCCGCCTTGGCCGTAGAGAAGCCCTTGGCCACCAGCTGGGCGGCGGCCTCGCGGCGGGCACGCTCGCCGCGAACCGTGGCCATGGGAATGCAGTATTTTTCGGTTCCCAAGAGCTCGGTGATCTTGGCCGCTGCCGTATCGCCGACGATGCGGGCCAATGCGCCGCCTGGCCTGCCTGAGAACTTCATCTCGGTGCCACCGCGCTCACGGGCGAGTTGAAGCGCCGCCTCGGTGCCTGCGACGTCCTCGATCTCTCCCAGGATGCCCGGCAGGCGGCTGGTCAATACCAAACCCTCCGATGTGCCTGGACCTGAGCCAGCGCCTGTTCGGCCTCGATGACCTTCGCGGTGGCAGCGACCAGATCGCTACGGCACTCGCCCAGCCTGCATCGCGGTGCCCCGATCACCCGACGCGCGGCGGCGTCGCGGTCCAGCCTGGCCGCAGCCAGGGCTTGAGCAGCGTCCGCTTCATCAGCGCGGGTGAACAGGTCGTCAGCCACGGCCGCGCTCCTTGAGCAGAAGCGCCAGGCGGTCCTTGATCTCGTCCAGTGAGCCCTTCTGACTCCAGCCGGCTCGCTCGGCCATTGCCTTTAGCCCCTTGATCAGCGGCTCGGCGTGCGACTGGTCGGCCCATTGAAGGGCATCCACGCCCAGCTGGCGTTTCGCAAAGGCTTCCAGGGCCTGTTCAGAGCCGTTCTCGACGACGCCCAGCTGGTGCAGCGAGATCCACAGCGCGCGGGCCTTGCGAGCCACCGGATGGTCCGCCGGCTTGCGCTTGAAAGTGGGCGCCATACCCACCTTGCCGCCGCTCACCACCTTCGGCTTGAAGCCCTGGGCGCGGAAATGTCCGACCAAATCTTCCAGCTCGCGAACGCTGCATTCGGCGGCGCTGCGACGGCCGGTGATGCGCTCCAGGATGTCGCGATAGGTGTCGTCGTCCAGTCGCAGATCCTTCTTGGCCAGATGCACTTTGGCCAGAAGGGCACGTCGCCCGTTGTCGCTGTTGAAGGCGCGGGCGGCGGTCATTTCGAAGCGCCCTTGAGGCTAAATTTGAAGACGAGACGCAGCCCGCTGTCGACGATCTTCCAATCGCCGCCGGCTGCCTTGAAGCGAATGAAGCCCTCGATCTTGTTCCCGCGCTCATCCAGAAACTGAGCGGTCATCGTGCCGCTGTGCAGGCCTCTAGAGACCTTGATCTGGGCGGGCGCGCTCCAGCTTTCGAGCATCCCGAACGCGTTTGCAAAAATCGGGTCCCAGGGCTTCATCGTGGTGACCCGGCGCGATACGGGCTTTTTGCGGCGGGCGGTCACGCTGCAATCTCGCGCGCAGCGGGGACGAAGGTCTCTTCCCAGTCGATCAAGACGCCCGTGAAAAGCAGGTGATCAGGATGGGTCTGAAGCCACCACCGGCTCATGTATTCCCAGGGCCAGAGCGTGGCCCGCAGGTGTTCCGGCGGAAGGAAGCCGTCGCGGATCGCGAAGGCGTTCAAGTCTTCCAGTTCGTCGATCATCATGGCGTCTTCGATCGTCACGGTAGCTGCCCGGAAATCCAGGCGGACCTCCCGAGCGGCGACACAGACGGCAGCGCCGATCCGAACCGGCTTCATGCGCGGCCCGGTGAAGAACTGCAGCGCCTCACCTGCACGGGCATGCCGTTTGCGCGGCAGGCGAATCGTCTGGCGCTTTGTCCCTGCGTCGATCGCCGGGATGAAACTGGGCTTGAAGCTGTAGGCGACCATCAACCTTGGTCCTTCTGCTGGCCGGCCACGGGCCACTTGGCCTTCCGGCGACGGCGGCGAACGATCATGGTCGGCGCCAGGATGGTGACGACGACCTGCCCCTGGATGACGACGTGGTGGTCCTTGAGGCGCGCCGACTGAGCGCCAAGCGCCATCGCCAGGACCACGCCATCGGTCAGGATCTGGCGGCGGATTTGCTCGACGGGCACTTCCATGACCCGCTCCAAGTAGCGCAGCACCGCGTGGTCTGTGACGCGGGCGCGCTTGCGGACCTTGCGGACGTTCACCGTGGCCCCATCAAAGTCGATCACGGTGTTCATCGGGCGGCTCCTTCAAGAGCCAGTTCCTGGGTCTTGAGCACGGCCAGGCGCGCTTCAGTGACGCGGATACGGGCGCGGATCACGCCAAGCGAAGCTCTGGGCTGAAGAGCGCTCGCCGGGCGATCAGCCGGCAGTTCAGTGAGGCCCAGCTGGTCAAGGATGCGAGCAAGCTGATGCAGGATGTCCAGGTCGCCGGCTTCCAGATACTCCGAGGCGCGGCCGGCGGAGTGCAGGACGGTTGTGTGGTCGCGACCGCCCCAATAGCGACCAATGGCAGGCCAGCTGGCCGGTGATACCCGGCTGGAGACAAGGATGCCTAGCTGGCGCAGGCGCGCTACGTCGCGGGTCTTGTCCTGCGAGGTCAAAGCCTCAACTGACATATCGCCGACAACGGCTGTCGCCCGTATGACGTCGCGCACCAGCATCACGCACACCCCTTGGGCGACGAAGCCAGCAGATCCTGCTGAGCTTGCGGCAAAGCCAACGCCGTTTCGACTTCACGCTCTGCCTGTTCCAGGAGGGCGCGCAAATCGCGCGAAGCCTCCAGGGTCAAAGTCGTGGCCGGCATCGATGTGGTGAGAATGACCAAGGCTCTGGTGCCGGTGGGCGTCCGCGCAAGGCAGGGATTAACGCCGACGCTCATGCCGCACTCTCCGCGACGAGGGGGCGGTTTGCCGCCGTTCGCATGGCTTCCACTGCCGCTTCGACGACGGCCCATTCAGCTGCGGTCAAGATCGTTTGCGAACGGTGCTTGAGCCAGCGGCCTGCCACGTCGGCGATGGTTTCGGCCTCGAAATCCGAGAGCACATGGGCATACCAGCCCAGCAGAACCCCTGAGCTGATCAGCAGGAAGGCCTGATCGTTGGTGATCTGCGCGGCGCTCAAGGCAGCACCACATCGGGCTTGATGCGGAACTCAAGGTTCCGCTTGTCGTACGCGGTTCCACCCAGAACGCGCTCGCCAGTTTTGACGTCATGAGCGTCCAGGAAGCGATGCTGAAGGTCGAAGACATGGTTGGTGCTGACGACCTTGCGGCCTACGGCCGGGCGATCGGGCCAGATCAGGCTGTATGACCTGTTCCGGTTCAGGCGGCGCAGGACCATGCCTTGCTTCAGGCCCTCCAGGATCTCGACCTGGCGCGGGGTCAATGGACGCGCGCTTGTCAGCACCACGGCCGCCAATTGGGCGTCCATGGGACTGATGAACTGGTCGCTGCCAGGAACAGCATGGGCCTGCTCGGGGTGGACGCGGAACCAGGCCTGAACCCGTGCCTGGGCTTCGTTGATAGCTGCACGGATGGGTCCGGCCAGCGCCTCGGCCTTGGCCTTGGCTTCGGCGATAGCCTGCTCTGTGCGGGTCTCGATGCTCTCCAGCTCCCGGGTACTGGCACCGAGGAAGCCGATCAATTCGACCACCTCTTGCCTGGTCTTCGCGGGCGGAACCCCAAGGGCGATCCCAGTCATTGAGTGTCTCCAAAATCGCGGCCGGCGAACACGCGCTGGGCAGGGTGTTGGCGGGAAAGGAAGGCCTCGCGCGCGGCGGCCTGCTGGCGGCGGCGAACGCGGGCCAGGTCGTTCTGCAGGACGTGAGGGGCCGCGCCCCGCATCAACCGGAGGAACTTCAGCCAGCGTCCAAGCGCCCGGATCATGACCGGCCGCCGTCGATGACGGTGAAGGGTGCGCTGACCGGGTTGGGGCTTTCATCAAGCAGCGGCCCCAGCTCGGCGAAAGCCTCCTCGATGCGACGCATGAAACGTTCAGCGTCCAGCTGGGTCAGGGTCTCGCTGTCAGCGCGGATCTTCAGTTGCTTGAGCGACGAGCGACCCAGACGAAGCTTGGTAAGATCGATCCTTGTGGTGGGTTGGAAGAGCATGGTCGGGTCTCCCTAAGCTGCGAGGTTGAGGCCGGAGAGCTGGGCGAATGCGCCCTGCAGGTGCTCGACGTTCAGGGGCCTGTCGGAGTTCAGTGAGACCAGCAGAGCGCCCTCGAACGTCATCTCGACATTGCGAAGACCGCCCGGCCGCGCGGCGATGGCCTGCAGGAAGTCCAGCTCGCGCTTGGTCAGCACCTCACCGTTGGCGTCGGCCCAGGCCTGGGCATAGGCCGAGACGTCGCGAGGGTCGGGCTTGAGGATGACGCGGCGCTGGGCGACCCGGCTGGACACCTGGGCGAAGGCGCGGCGGGTACCGTTGCCGCTGATCTTGGAGCTGAGTTCGTCATTGCCGATCAGGGCGATGCCGATGGGCATGCCCCGGCGGCGGGTCGTGTCATTGATCGCGCGCAGCTGCTCGATCGCCTTGTCCGACAGTAGCTGGGCTTCATCGACGATGATCAGGCCCTTGGCTTCGGCGGCCTTGTCCACCACCCGCTTGGCGAGCACCTGGGGCGTGCCCCGGTTTTCGCCCTCGCCCATAGCCGACAGGATCTCCAGCAGCATGGTCGGCACGCCGCTGGTCGAAGGGTCCATGGTGGCCAGCCAGGCGCGGCTCTGCGCAGTCGCGCAGTACTGCCTGGCCGTAGCGGTCTTCGATACGCCGGGCGCGCCGGTGATCATCACCAGGCGGCCCATCTCGCGGGCCATGTCGAAGAGCGCCAGGATCTTGTCGGACGTGTACAGCGGCTGAAACGACGGGGCGGCCGGCAGGCGCAGTCCTTGCGCAGCGATGCGCTGGCGGCCCGAGAGCCACTTGAACAGGGCAGCGGCCGGGACGTTGTTGTCGCCGCCGTAGGAGCCCTTCAGATAGGAACTCAGGGTCGACTGCGGCACTTCGGCCTGACGGCCGATCTCAGCCTGGCTGAGGCCTTCCTGGAGCTTGATCTGTTCGATCTGCCGCCGGATTTCAGCGTGTTCGAAGCTGTCGAACTCTGTCTTGGCAGGGTTGAGGTTCATGCTAGTTTCCTTGTGTTGCTGAAGTCCAAGGCCTGTCGGGGTTGCCGCCCCGGCAGGCCGCTTTCATGAGCGGCGGAACAGGGCGATCGCCCGGTCATGCTGCTCGGTGAAATCCGTGTTGACGGGTGCCGCCGCTGGCTGGCGGACTTTCGGGAAGAGGCCGGGGACGACGTTGCCGGGCAGATCCGAACGGATTTCCTCGGCGCTCTCTTGCGGGCGCATGAGATCGACCAGCTCGTCCGACAGCATCTGCCGTTCCATGGACGCCACCTGGGCGACGGCCTTCGCCAGCTTGCGCTGTTGCTTCTTGCGCTCGCGGCCTTCCTCGGCGTTGGCGAACCCGACCTTGTCCCAGCACTCGGCGAAGCCCAGATAGACGCCGGCCAGACTGTAGACATGCAGGCCGGCGTGCAGGTCTTCAGCGTCGAAGCGCGCGGCGATCTTTTCGCCGACATGCTCGATGAGGAAGTCGCCCCAGTAGCGGTTGCCGGCCAGGACCAAGCCCTCGCCCTTCTGGCGAACCTTCAGGCCTTCAACGCAGAGCATGGCCTGGCGCAGCTGCTCGGGCGTGGCCCTCGGCACCAGCGCATTGGCGTAACTTTCGGCATAAGCCTGATCGAACGACAGCTTCTTTCGGCAGGCCTTGGTCGCTCGACCCAGCCGGGCGTTGTGGCGCTGGATGCCGTCGGCGACGATCCGCGTGAACTCTTCGATATCCACCGCGCGCGTGCCTGCATCGGCAGGCTTGTGCAGCGGGTTGTTGCCGACATAGGCCCCTTGAAAGGCCGGATGCGTGCCGATGTGCTCTTCAAGGTCGCGGAACGACCGCTCAATTGGCTTGGACTGGCCGCTGTAGGGCGTGGTGAAGTGAACCTCGACGCCCAGCTGAACCAGCAGGCCGACCTGGTCCTCTTCGCGGATAGTGAACCGGAACCGATGCTCCGACCCGCCCGTCAGCCATTTTGAAGCGAAGGCCCGGCCGTTATCGAAGAAACACAGGCGCGGAATGCCGTGGTTCTTGAAGACCTCGGCGAACACCTTGCGCACGGCGTTGGCATTCTCCGACCGGCACAGATGCCAGCCCAGGATCCGGCGGCTGTAGAGATCCTGGATCATGATCATCATCGGCCGGTCAGGTTTGGACCGGTCCTTCCAGTCGACGATGACGTCCCACTTGTGACCGTCCACATTGACCGCTTCCATGGCGTGAAAGGTGGTCTCGTCGCGCTCGATCCAGGGCAGCTCGCGCCGCAGAGCATCGTCGCCCTCGCGCAGCAGGATCCTCACCGACCGGTTGATGCGGGTCTTCACCCATCGGGCAATCGTCTTCTCGGACGGCAGCACCCAGCCTAGCGGTTCGCCGATCTCGAACGTTTTGGTGTAGGCCGCGGCCACGGTCGGACCCGCGAAGCGCAGGTAGTAATCCTTGAAGAACTGCCACGCCGCTGGGGTGCATTCGGCACCCGCCGAGCGGCCCTGATAGGCCGGAGCCAGATAGGCCAGGCGATCGTTTGCATCGACCAGGCGGATCAGGCGGAACCATCCGTAGATCGTGCTCTCGGACACTTCGGGCTCGCGCTTGGCGGCCCGGGCCTCCCGGCGAAGGCCAGCGACGACCTCCTGGACCGCCTGCACCTTGCCCAGGCCGCGCGCCAGCATCTCGACCCGCTGGATCAGTTCCAGGCGGCGCTTGGCGACGGCCTGAATTGAGGGGGACAACGACCCATATCGCTTCCAGACGCTCTCGCGCGACTGGGCCGGCGCGGCTTTACCGGTCTGGGCAGGCATGGCCATTGAGAGCTTCAGGCGCGCCGCGTCGGGCAGCAGCGACAGGTGATACTCGACCCCGCCGCCCCGCCCTTTACGAGGACGGCTGCAGGCCATGCCTTCGCCGTCTATCGTCGACGACCAGTTCTCGCGCTCGGCGATCATCTGAACACCGCGCTTCGTGGTCGGGAGACCCGGCAGGGCCAGTTCGGCCAGTTCGGATACCGTGAACCACTCTTGCGGCGTGATCGGCACGTGCGGGCTCATCGGCGGATACTCCGGCTGACCTGCAGGGGCGCGGTGGCCTTCATGGCCTTCACCTCGTCCTGCAGGGCGCGAATACGGGTTTCGGCCAGGCTGATCTGGGCATGCAGGGCCTCGTCGCCCTGCAGCAGGGTCAGGCCTTCGCCTTCCAGAGCCACGTTCCAGAGCCACAGACAGCCGGTGGCCCGCGCCAGGGCTTTGAAGCGCACCAGGGCAATCGTGTGGGTCTCGCGCGCCTGGCTCGTGTAGGCGTCGATCATGTGTTTTGAGACCTCGACGCCGAGGATCAGCGACATGCGCTTGGCGACCTCGAAACGGTCGATGCCGTTGGCTCGCGCCTCGTCCAGAGCCCGCGCCATGGCGGCGGCGATCGTGGCGTTGAAATCCACCGCCGAAACCATGTCGCGAGGGGTTTCGACCGGGAACAGGGCGGCGTGATCGAACAGATCTGGCGTGTTTTCGTCGCGATGACGGGCGCGCTTAGTCATCGGCGCCGCCCTTGGTCAGGACCCACCCCTTCGGCATTGATTGGCCACTCAGCCAGTGCAGGAACGCGTCGCGATGGGTCTGCGGCGCGCCCTTCCAAACCTTCTGAAACAGCTTCAAAGCGAGATCGACCGGCGTTTCAGGGGGCTTTGTCGGGGACTTTCCCATTGCCAAGATCTGAGCGTCGGCGAATTTAGTCGCCCGGCCGTCCGTCAGAGCCTCGACGATGCGCAGCTGCTCCGCAGGATCGCCCACGCCCGCGATCTGGCGCAGCAGGCCTTCGTTCTTGCCCAGCGGCGAGCCCGAGACCTTGGCGTGGACGGCGGGAGTTAGTCCGCGCGCGACGGCCATCGCGTTTTCAACTGTGCGCTGGGAAAGTCCAAGGTCAGCTGCCGTTTCCTCGGCAAAACCCATGGTCGCCGGAGTGTCTCCGAGAAATTCCGCAAACTTTGCGCCTTTTCCCGGCCGACCGCGCTTTGGCACCATTACGGTGCCTTCTGATCGTTCAACCCGACCCGGGTGCAGCTGCGCCCAAGCCGACAGGCGGGCATTGATGAAGAGCGCCCGCTCATATGGCGTGAGATCCCGGCGAACCAGGTTCTCGTCGATCTCCATCATCAGGGCCTGAGCATCGCTCAGCTCCTGGATCATGGCGTCGATATGCGTCCAGCCGTTCAGCAGGGCAGCATCGTACCGGTGCCCGCCGACAACCAGCTCGAACCAGACGTCATCGCCGTCCATGCGAACCGGCCGCACCATCACCGGCGTGATCTGGCCGTTCTCGGCCATCGACACCGCCAGATTGGCGACCGCTGCGGGATCGCGAGGCCGCAGCCGGTCCCGCACAACGATATGGTCCAGCGGCAGACGCCTGCGTGCAGGCGGCAGGGTCAACGCGGTTTTCTTTTCCCCCGACGCCATGCTCAATGCGTCCGCAGCGAAGGATTGGTGGCTTTAAGCCGGTCCAGGCGTTGCCAGAACCGGTGGAGAGAAGATCGCGACGGCGCGCGATCAGCGCCAAGCTTCTCCACAATCAAGGCGATTGCCTGATCCAGGCTCATTTGCCTTAGGGACGTCAGGGCGATGTGGCGAACATCCAGATCATGCCACCAGGCAGGCCGACGACCAGTGTTCCAAAGCTCGCTGGCGTGGGTGAGCGCCAGAACTGTCGGGACGGGGTCGTCAGCGACGCTTTGCATCTGACGACCGGTGCTCTCAAGAGCGTTCAGCCGGGCTTCCAGGCGCTGCAAAATCTCGACCGTGCGGTCGGGCACAGCAGCGGCACTCACCAGTTCACCCCTGCGCCAAGCTAGGAACACCTCGATCACCTGTTTGCGGACCGCCGCCGCCTTCTCGGTGCGAGCGAACATGCAGACCAGGAGGGCCTGGGCCTCGTTGAGGTAGTATTCAACGACCGGACGGCCGCCGCGCGATGAGGGTTTTGCGTCAGCTTGAGGCAGACCATCGCTGGCGCTGAGGTTTGTGGGGTTTCGCCGCAAACTGCGGTGAAACACATCGCCGTGGCTGACCATCTCGTCACGGTGGCGAGCGACCAGCTCGCGGACCCGTGTCGGGCGTTCGAAACCAAGCGCGTCACTCAGCTTACGGTCGGAGACGCAAGGCTCATTCGCCATAAGCGTTAAATCAGAGACAGTTATCGCGGCCATGTCTAAGCGGCCGCGACGTTTTGACGATGCATCAACGCCGACGCTTTGCTAGCGTGCATATGACGTTTGTTGATGCGTGAACCGTCCGGGTTCCAGCGATCCGGCCAAACCTCCCACGGCTTCATGCGGAGAGCCTTAGCGATGATGATCTCGCCCTTTCTGGAGGGACTGATGAACGCCATGCGGATTACGCTGGGCGCGACCCCATGGGCCTTTCCAAGCGAAATCGAGTTGTGTCCGCGGCGGCGAAGCTCCGCCTTGATGTCCTCTTGGTCGCGAAAGTGATGTATCATTAGAAATTACCCATGACCCGCTATAATAAGCACGATCCTGTAGGTTATAACGACATTAGTCAACCGGAAACCGGCACTCTGGCTGGGCGCTTGCGCATGGCCCTAAACGGCCGGGCCGTATCTTGGCTCGCCAAAGAGACTGGCATTCCAGATCCTACAATTCGGAACTACCTACGCGGTACACAGCCCAAGTTTGTTCAGTCTGTGATGCTTGCCTCTAAGCTTGGCGTTAGGCATGACTGGCTGATAGCCAATATCGGCCCTATGCTCGGGCCAGAAGAACTACCCCGCGAACCCCTGCGCGGCGAAACTATGTTTCAGCCCGAGTCATTTGGGTGCGAATTTGTTCCGTTTTACGATCTAGAAACAGCACACCATGCGACACATGGGAAAAGCTGGGCGCACCAAAAGACTTTTCCGATCATTTCAACATGGCTTGAGAGAATTGGCGGCAACATCGAAAATATCTGGGCTACAAGCCCGCAAGATAATGATCTATCTTCAGTGGCGTTAAGCGGCGATATATTGCTCTGCCGCTTTGCATTCATGCCAATTTTAGGACGCGCCTATGTCTTCTCTATAGGCGGGGTAAATCAGATCAGGCGATTTGCCTTAGCCGCGAAGGGCGATACCATCCAGGAGGCTTTGGTTAACGACCAGCCGGACTGCTTGCAGATCCCCGTCAGTGATGGCCCTACCGTGATTGGCGAGGTTTTGGCTGTCATCTCCGCCTCGCCCGTCTCCCTAAAACCGCGATACGAGATGCTCTAGATCGGTGCGCGCGCGAGCTGACCGCAAGAAGAGGTCGTTCCCACTTAGAAAATGGGCGGAGCCACCGGCAACCGCCCGTTTTTCGTTATGGCGCTTGGGTTTGCGGCTAAGTGGGAAGTGAAATCGAACTGGGAAGAGGGTCTTCCCAGTTCGCTTCCCAGTTCGCAGTCCGCTTAACGGCCATTCACGGCGGCTTCGCCGCCCCTTCAACGCCAAAATTTCAGAACGTTCCAGGGTCTTGAAACCCTTGTGGCGCGGGTATTTCACGGCCTCAACTCGAACGCCTCTGACAGCCGCTTGGAAGGCCCTTGGAACGTATATCGACGAGTGCGAAACTGACTGTCTAAAACGGCCCGAAATCGCCGTTTCGGCCGTTTTCCCGAGACAACGCCCCGAGGCCGTTTTTCGGGACCGGCCCCTCACAAATCCCTTACGGAGCAAGGGCTTGTCCCATGCCATTTTTCTGGATCAAGGGTGGTCCCGGCACTGCGAGACCAAGTGTCCCCTAACAACCGGCACGGCTTGCGCCATCCCCGGTCATTGCGTGCAAATGCAAATACGAGCCATCCCGCCGGCCGGATGCGCCGAAATGCCGCGGCGTGTCCGTGGCCGGTCAGCCAACGGCATTGGCCATCTTGCGCAGGCGTCGGGCGAGGTCTTCCGGCCGGTCGGCGACCTGGTCGAACAGGGCCTGGACCTCGGCCTCATGAAAGCCGGCGGCCCGCAGGGTGCGCCAGGCCCCCGCCATCACCGCCTGGGCGATCTCGAGACGATCCTCACCCGACAGGGCCTCACCCGACAGGGCCGCGCCCTGCCCCCCTCCGAACGCGGACGCCAGGGCCGAGCCGGGGGCAACGGACAGGATTGAGGCGGTCGACATCGGCAAACTCCCTGAAGTGGCCGCGCCCATTGTTCTCTTTTTGTTCTAGATGGCAAGCCCCTTTGCGCAAACGAAAAGGCCCCGAAGCGGGGGGCTTCGGGGCCTTGCGGGATCACGGCGAGGTCCGGGCGATACAGTCACCCTGCCCCGGCCGCGATCACGGGCTCTCCAGGCGATTTTACGCTTAAAGACAATGGCTTGCAGGCCGGACAGGTCCGTCTAGCGGCAGACGGTCCGCTCATAGACCACGCCGCTGCGGCGGTCATATTCGCGACTGGTCCAGCAGTCGCTGCGATAGCCGTCATCATAATCGCCGTAATAGCGCGGCGGCGGCGGCGGCGGGGGCGCATAGCCATAGCCGTGACCATAGCTGCGCCGGCCATAGCGGACCTGGTCATCCTGGCTGCTGGCAATGGCCGCGCCGATGGCGAGACCGATCACCCCGGCCACCAGGGCCGCCTCGGTCTTTTTGCTGCTCTTGTGGCCATGATGGCGGTCATAGCGGTCATAGCGGCGGGAATCGGCCGAGGCCGTAGTCGCGGCGGCGACCATGGACAGGGCGGCGAGGCCGGCGGCCACCTGTCCCAAAACGGTGCTGAACTTGCGAGCCATCGGCCCCTCCCTTTGATCGTGAACGGCCTGGCGGCGGTTAACGGATTGCGTGAGGCCACTCTCGCGGCCCGAGGCTGAACCGAAGCTGAACGCTTTTCGTCCGGGCCGATGGCACCGGTTTATTCATTATTTCCCGGCAAGCTGACGTCGTTCGTCGAATTGCGGTTCGACGCGCGGTTCGACCAGCGGAGGCCTCCATGACCAGCAACGTGGCGTACAAGACGGGCGAAGCCCTTCAGGTCCTGTCGTTCGAAGTCGGGACCCAGACCTACTGCGTGCCGGTCAATTCGGTACGCGAGATCCGCGGCGTCACCCCGCCGACCCAGCTGCCCGACGCCCCGCCCTATGTGCGCGGCGTGATCAACCTGCGCGGCCAGGTCATGCCGGTCATCGACCTCTCGGCCCGGCTGGGCAAGGGCGTGGCCCTGGACGGCCCGCGCCAGGTCATCATCGTCATCGAGAGCGGACCCGATGTCGCCGGCCTGCTGGTCGACGCGGTCTGCGACAGCTTCATCGTCAATGGCGACCAGATCAATCCGCCGCCGCAGATGGGCGAGGAGAACTCGCCCCTGGTCTCGGCCGTGATCACCTCCGACACCGGCATGACCGTGCTGCTGTCGGTCAGCCACATCATTCCCGAGCGCGCCAACGCCGCAGCGGCCGCTGCGGCCGCCGCCCTCGCGGCCTGATCCCCCGCCGTCGACAACTATTCGAACAATTGTTCGCCTAGACCCTTCCGCTCGCCCCTGAGGGGACGATAGACTCCCCGCCATTGCAGGGAGAGAGCGAATGAAGGCGGCTGTGTTGCGCGAGGTGGGCAAACCCCTCCAGATCGAGACCGTGTCCATCAGCAAGCCGGGTCCGCGCGAGGTGCTGATCCGCACCAAGGCCGCCGGGGTCTGCCATTCCGACCTGCACTTCGTCGAGGGCTCCTACCCCCACGCCATGCCCGCCGTGCTCGGCCATGAGAGCGCCGGCATCGTCGAGGCTGTCGGCTCCGAGGTCCGCACCGTCAAGGTCGGCGACCATGTCATCACCTGCCTCAACCCCTATTGCGGCCACTGCGAGGTCTGCCTGACCGGCCACCTCAACCTGTGCATTAGCTCCGAGACCCGCCGCTCCAAGACCGACGAGCCGCGCCTGTTCCGCGAGGACCTGTCCGGGGCCGGTGACACGCGGATGGCCCAGTTCCTGAACCTGTCGTCCTTTGCCGAGATGATGCTGGTCCACGAGCACGCCTGCGTCGCCATCCGCAAGGACATGCCGTTCGACCGCGCCGCCCTGATCGGCTGCTCGGTGCTGACCGGGGTCGGCGCGGTGACCCACACCTCCAATGTCCGCCCGGGCGAGACCGTGGCCGTGATCGGCTGCGGCGGGGTGGGCCTGGCGGCGGTCAATGGCGCAGCCATAGCCGGGGCCGGCCGGATCATCGCCATCGACCGCGTGCCGGCCAAGCTGGAACTGGCCAAACAGTTCGGGGCCACCGACCTGATCAATGCCGATGACGGCGACCCGGTCAAACAGGTGCAGGAACTGACCGGCGGCGGCGTGCACCACAGCTTCGAGGCCATCGGCCTGAAGGCCACCGCCGAACAGGCCTTCCGCATGCTGCGCCGGGGCGGCACCGCCAATGTCATCGGCATGATCCCGGTCGGCGTGAAGATCGAGCTGAACGGCTCCGACTTCCTCGGCGAAAAGCGTATCCAGGGCAGCTTCATGGGCTCCAACCGCTTCCCGGTCGACATGCCCCGCCTGGTCGACTTCTACATGTCGGGCAAGCTCAACCTCGACGCCCTGATCTCGCGCCGGATCAAGCTGGAAGAGGTCAATTCGGCCTTCGACGAACTCAAGCGCGGCGAGCTGGCGCGGTCGGTGATCGTGTTTGACTGAGGGGGCGACACCCTCAACCCTCTCTCAAAGAGAGAGGGAGGGGACCGTCCCGGCGAAGGCCGGGATGGGAGGGTGAGAGGTTACAGCCTGGCCGGACGAGGCACCCGGCGTGGGCTCAAGGCGACGGCGGAGATGTGAGCACGGCCGGCATTGTCCCTAGGGATTGATCGTCGTGCGGGTTGCCTGGCCCGCCTCGACCTGGATCTCGCCGAGATCGAGCTCGCCACCATCCAGAAATGACAGCTTCAGCCGGTGCTTTCCCGCCGTGAACATCAAGGCGCACTGGCCACCGTTCTTCTCGGCCTGGCAGCTCGGGAAGCCCGAGGCTGGCGAAAGCCTGGCGTTAACAGCGCCGCTGTTCAGGATGATGACCTGGCCCAACGCATTGACCCGGTCGGCATCCAGCGCCATGGCCCGGCCACCCATGCAGAACGTGGCATGCCAAAAGGGATCATCCGGGCCTGTTCCCGGGGCCCAACCACCATCCATCGGCTGGATACTGTTTACCCTTGCGAGGCCGTCGTAAAATCCATTGGCGATCGAGGCAGGATCGTCAATGTTGATCATGGCCTCCACCATCATTGCAGCATGTTGTGGACTGGAGCGCCCCAGGGCGGCGATCTGGGGCGCGCAATAGCGCACGATATCGAGGCCCCGCGCCGCGCGCTCCTGCGCCGTCAGGGGGCGAGCCGTCTGGGCTGTCGAGGGTGTCGCAACAGCGACCAGAGCCAGGGCGCTCAGGGCGGCCAGGACAATTCGCACGGTCCGGATCATCGGCGGTCTCCTAGTCGCAGCGGTGCGAGGGCAGCAGCGAGACACCCACCGCCGGGATCGGCTGGGCGCGGGCTTCACTGACCCCGCCCTGGCGGCTGAGGTCGGCGTCCGACGGCAGGGGCCGCTTGCCGTCGCCCTCGCGGCAGCCGCCGATCTGGATCTGGGGATTGGCGAGATCGGCGAAATAGATCGGATAGCCGCCGCGCGGCCGGATGGTCCACAGGTTGCCGCGCTTCAGCTCGCACTCGCGGGTATTGGCGCACCAGGAGGCCGAGACCGGGTAGTCGCAGGTATTGATCAGCCGGTAGCGCCCCTCGATGCCCCATTCGGTGCGAACGCCGGTCGGCTGCACCCTGAGGCAGGCGGTGGCGTCGTTGAGGCTGTTGTGCAGCTTCCGGGTCTTGCCCGCCTGATAGGCCTGACGCGCGGCGGCGTCGTCGCGCTTGCTGCTCTCGGACGCCGGTCCCCCGGCGGCCAGGGCGGCAAGATCCACCATGGGACGGCTGCTCATCCCCACGGCGGCCGAAGGGCCCTGCGGCTTCAGCAGCTGGTCGATCAGGGCCTGGGTCTCGGCGCTGTTATAGCCGAAATAGCTGGGCGGGGGCGGGGGCGGGGGCGGTGGAGCGGGGGTCCCATTGCCTAGGTTGTCGGCGAGCTTCAGGACATCATCAGCGGGCATCTTCAGCAGGTCGGACATTGTCGGTGTCGTCTGGGGTGGCGCAGACGGCAGGCTCCGGGCCTGTCCCGGGTTCGTGGAAGATCCGGCGGTGCCTTGCGACGGCGGGGCCATCGGCCTGGCCGCAGACGCGTGCGATCCGGATGAGACCAGTCCCTTGGCGACCCGAAGGAAGCAGGCGAGCGAACCTTCGATATTGTAGCCTAAAATGTAGGATCCATACCTTCCGCTCGCATAGAGATCTTGGACGTTTGAGGTTTCGTCGAGGAGCTTCTTTCCGTTTGGACCGGCACTAGCCAGCGCCAACGCATCAACGGCCGTTGCCATAAGGTTCATATACATCATGCTGCCCCGGTCAGGGCCGTAAGTGTCCAACCTAGACTGCAGGTCTCTCGCCATTGTAGCGTCGCAACCTGCCAGTATCGCGGCGCGATCCGCCCGGGAGCCGGGGCCTATTTCAACCTGTGTTTTGAGCCCCTCTCGCCCCCCGAGGTAACTTTGGATCAGGCCTTCCCGCTGTAGTAAGCGCGTCGCGTTTTCAGACAACGACGCCTGCGCCGAGGCCGCGCCGGGCAAGACCACAGCGCCCGTCGCCAGCGCCGCCACAACCCCTGTCCAGAACCGCCGCTTGGTCATGCTTGCCCCCATGGACCTTGAGGTTGGCATCGAGGCCCTGACGAGACAAGTCCCCGGCATAGCGGCGTTCTGTGAGAGCAAAGGCCAATCATGCCCGCCTGGGGCAACCGCGCCCCGGTCCCGCCTATGGGTCGGGGATGGCGGGAAAGGGCGGACATTGGGAGCCCCTGATCAGGCCCGCCCCATCGCCAGGGCAGGCCTCCCGTAGGGCGCCGCGAAGGCCCTTGAGCCCCGGTGCGGCAAAATGCCCATTTTAACTATCCCCAGACAAGAGGGGCAGCCCGTATCGTCAAAATATCTTTAATTCTGTTGAATCTGATTTCAATATTATTTGAGATCTTACCCAATTCAACAACAGTTCAAATTGAGATAAGCTAATATAAACACCTATCTAAATGTAAAATCAATTGCATGCTCAATATGAAATAATGACACGGGAAATATTATCTGACAAAGACTGACTTATGTGATAGATGTTCTTTCAGAACAAACGCTTCAATACGATGGCACGGCAGGCCCATAAGTTTCTGTTTAACAGTCGCATTCACTGATCCCCGCCACAAGAGCCCGGCTGAACCTGGGCAGGGGAGTATTTGACATGTCGAAGAACACCAAGTCGGGCGCCCTCATCGCCTGCGTTCTGACCCTCGCCGCGGCACCGCTCAGCGCTCACGCTGACGCCGCCAAGGATATGCAGGTTGCGGGCCGGGCCCTGACCTTCCTCGAAAACGGACCGACCGGCAAAGCCATCCTCGGCGTGGTCTTCGATCCGTCCAAACCCGCTTCAGTGGCCGAGAAGAATGCGGTCATGGCCGCGATCGGCGGCGGACTGAACGCCGGCACCCTGACCCTGACCGGCAAGCCTGTCGAAGCCGGTGACGTTGCGGGCGTCTCGGGCGTCGCGGCCCTCTTCATCACCACCGGCGTCAATGCCGGCCCGGTCGGCGCTGCCGCCAAGGGCAAGAAGATCATCACCATCGGTTCGGACATGGCCTGCGTCACCAGCGGGGCCTGTGTGATGAGCGTCTCGGCCGATCCCAAGGTGGAAATCGTGGTCAACCGCTCGGCCGCCGCGGCGGTCGGGGCGGTCTTCAAGGCCGCCTTCCGCATGATGATCCGCGAAGTCTGACCCCAGCCCCGAAAGAGACACAGCCATGAAAACGACTCTCTTCGCCGGCGCTTCGGTCGGCCTCATCCTTCTGGCCTCGACCACCACGGCCTCCGCCCAGTCGATCGACTATGGCGCGATGGAGCAGCTGTTCAACGAGCCCGTCACCACCTCGGCCACCGGCTCGCCGCTGCGCTCGACCCAGGCCCCGGTCGACATGACCATCATCTCGGCCGCCGACATCAAGCGCTCCGGCGCGACGGACATTCCCACCATTCTGTCGCGCGCCGCCGGTGTCGACATCCTGCCCTTCGCCGCCGGCGCGGCCGAGCTGAGCGTGCGCGGCTACAACCAGGCCCGCTCGCCGCGGATGCTGGTCCTGATCAACGGCCGCCAGGTCTATCTCGACCACTTCGGCTATACCGACTGGGCCACCCTGCCGATCGCGCTGGAAGAGATCCGCCAGATCGAGCTGGTTCGCGGCCCCAACAGCGCCCTGTTTGGCTTCAACGCCGTCTCGGGGGTGATCAACATCATCACCTACAATCCCAAATACGACGACACCAACAGCGCCACCGTACAGGCCGGCACGCTCGGCTATGCCTCGGCCAACCTCGTCAAGACCATGGCTCTGGGACCGGTCAAGGCCCGGGTCTCGATCGGTGCCAACCAGCAGGACGAGTGGAGCAATGCGGGCTCCTCGGTGCCCCTGTCGCTGCTGTCGGATCCCTGGAAGATCTATGCCGCCTTCGATGCGGTGACCGAACTGTCGCCGAAGACCGACCTGCGCCTTGAAGGCAACTGGTCCAATTCGGGCCAGTCGGAAATGCTGTCCGGCTACACCTATGTCGGCCACAAGGTGAAGACCGACTCCATCAAGGCCACCCTGATCTCCGACACGCCCTACGGCGCGATGGAGGCCCAGATCTATCTGAACCAGCTCGACTCGACCGCCCTGCCCCTGCGCTACGAGAACAATATCTGGGTCGCCAAGGTTCAGAACCTGGTCAAGATCGGTTCGGACCACACCCTGCGCGTCGCCCTCGAATATCGCGACAACGAGGTCAATACGACGCCGGTCCGTGGCGGCATGGTCCGCTACACGGTCCTGGCGCCCTCGGCGATGTGGAACTGGACCGCGACGGACAAGATCACCCTGACCGCAGCCGCCCGCCTCGACAGCCTCAAGCTCAGCCGCACGGGTGTATTCCCGGCCGGCGTCCGGCGGACCAGCAACAGCGACTGGGACCAGTCGATCAAGGAGGTCAGTGTCAATCTCGGCGCCGTGGTTCAGCTGTCGGAGGAAGGCACCCTCCGCCTGCTGGCCGCACGCGGTGTCCAGGCCCCGACCCTGGTCGAACTGGGGTCGCGTCAGGTCCTGCCGACCACCGCCCCGCCGGTCGGCATCGCCACCCTCGGCAACCCCGAACTGCAACCGGCCATCATCACCAGCTATGAGGCGGCCTACGAGCATGCCCTGACCAAGCTGGACGCCCGCGTGGCCGTGAAGCTGATGGTTCAGACCACCGAAGACGTGAAAAGCGGCGTTTCCAGGCTGCAGATCGACGTTCCGGCCACGGCCACCACCTATGCCGCCCTGACCTATTTCAACATCGGCAAGTCCGAAATGAAGGGCTTCGAGGTCTCGGGATCAGGCAAGTTCGGCGACGGCTTCCGCTGGAGCGCCGACACCACCTATGTCAACATCACCGACACGACCCTGCCCGGCTATAGCGCGGTCCGTCGCCTGATCGCCTTTGGCGACACCTCTCCCAGGTGGCGGAGCAATCTGGGTCTGGGCTGGGCCAAGGACAACTGGACCGTGGACGGCTACGTCAAGCGGGTGTCCAAGTTCAACTCCTACACCTCGACCCAGACCCTTGAACCGGTCAAGGGCTACACCACCGTGGCCGGGCGGGTTGCCTATGACCTGAAGTCGGGCATCACCCTGGCCCTGAACGGCCAGAACCTGATGAACGAGAGCCAGGCCCAGACCAAGGGCATCAGCGGCCTGCGGGCAGAGCGCCGGGTGATCTTCGGTGTGACCAAGACCTGGTAGGCACCGACTAGCGCTGGAGAGCGAGGGGCCCCGCCGGAAGGCGGGGCCCTTTTCCGTTGGCCGTCCGGCTGGGCGAGGACAGGTGCGAGCACGGTCCTGACCTCATCCTCGGCCTGCAAGCCCTGGCCGACCCGGCGCGATGGACAGTGGCGGACATCCTGAACCCTCTGTCTCTTTGAGCGTGGGGTTCTGGGGGACGGTGACAGTTCCACCCTTCCCCGGCCAGAAGGCGAATATTGCACCTGTCAGCGAATTGCGGAGTCTGTTTCAATGACTTCGATGACCTGATGGCGGAGATCGCTCGACATGACCTCGCTGACCAAATCCGTGCGCCGAATGCTTACAGTCGGGATCGCACTGTCGGCCCTCTGTGCTGGCAGCGCCAGTGCCAAAGCGGACTCGATTGTTCAGAAACTGAATGAGCGAAATATCAACTACACCGTAAGTGATGACAATTACATCTACGCGAAGTTGAAACTGAAAAGTGGTCGATCACAAACCATCGTGATCTCAGGAAGCACTCAACAGATCATGGGGCAGGATGTTCGCCTCATGCTGTCTCCCGTGGCGCAGGTCCCGGAGGGCCAGGGCAATGCCCGCATCCCCCTCGATCCCATGGCGCAGGATTTGCTGAAAAACAACAGCGACATTCTTATGGGCGGCTGGGACTTTTCAGGAGGCTACCGTTACTTCCAGGTCAAGATAATCGATAATGTAGATGCTGCAACTCTACAGAAATTGATGCTGAACCTTGGTAGCTTTGCCGACCGGAAGGAAATGGAGAGCGGCGGAGAACGCGACCAGTTCTAGGGCCTGGGGCGATTAGCAAGGCCCTAGCCTCGGCTTGGCAGTGACACCATTCGGGTGACTGTGCTCTCCATAGGCGCAAGGTGCCGCCTCCGTTCGTGCGCCCGGGGTCAGCGAGGCCCCCGCGCCCTCTCCACTCAGTCTCCGTCATCCCGCGACGTGTTCGCGGGATCCATCGTTCCGCTGTACCGTGAGCGACCAATGAACCGCCGACCGTGAAGCCGACACATGGGTCCCGGAGACGTGCCCCGGGATGACGGGGTTTGGTGGAGGCGGCGGCTGCACGGCCTGCAATACCAGTGCACGACCCTTGCCACATCAAAAGAGGGCGAAGGGGACAGGTCCTGCGCCGGCCTCTATTCCCGTGCCCGCACGGGGATAGACCCGCCCCAACCTCAACCCATTCCACGCCCTGCCCTCTCCACCCTGCGTCACGATCGAAAATCGACGCAGCCCCCTTCGGGATGACCCCATACTTCTCCTCGCCCCGCCTCAGGGGAGGCCGTCCAGCTGGCGACCTGACGGGTGGCGGGGGCGGTTGTACGGGGCCACCGGTCGGACGACTGTCCGGGCCGGCCGGCTTAATGTGAGGGCGGGGGACGTAAGCCCGCCCATCGGAGGAAGGCCAAGCCTCCGCCCGTCCGAAGGTCCGCTCCGGGTGCCTCCGGAATCGGCGTGGCTGCAGCCCAAGGCTCAAGTCCGTCGCGAGGAGGGCGAGATCCGGGTGGGGCAAAAGGCTGAACAGGCCTGCGCGCCCCGGCCAGAGGGAAAACGATCGCGCGGAGCGCTCCGGCCACGGCCGAAACGGTACTCCAACCCTCCACATCCGGGCCTGGCCCGGACGCTCCGCCGCCTCCCCACACTCGCCGCTTGCACCGGCGAGGGCGTGAACCCGTGTCCGCGTGGTGTCACTGGATGACACCGGCCTGACCTGCCCCTAGGCTAAGGCCCGCCAGTCAGGGATTCCCGCGCATGACCAAGACCCTTCTCCGCTCCGCCTCAATGATCGCCTTCGGCGCCGCGCTGCTCGCCGGGCCGGCGCTCGCCGCGCCCAAGAGCGATCCCGCCGGCACCGTGCGCAAGATCGTCGGGTCGCCGGGCTTCAAGAAGGCGGTCGAAAAGCTCGATGCCGACTATGATCGCACCATTGCCGACGTCATCACCCTGACCGAGATCCCGGCCCCGCCGTTCAAGGAAGAGGCCCGCGCCAAAGCCTATCTGGAGATGCTGAAGGCCCATGGCCTCAGCGACGTGTCCATGGATGCCGAGGGCAATGTGATGGGCATCCGGCCCGGCACGGCGACCAGGGGCAAGGGCCCGTTCGTGGTCATGGCCGCCCACCTCGACACGGTGTTTCCGGAGGGCACCGATGTGAAGGTCCGGCGTGAGGGCACCAGACTGATGGCCCCGGGCATCGGCGACGACACCCGCTCGCTCGCTACCCTGCTGGCCTATGTGCGGGCCCTGGACGCGGCCGGGATCAAGACGAAGAGCGACATCCTGTTCGTGGGCAATGTCGGCGAGGAAGGTCCCGGCGACCTGCGCGGCGTGCGCTATCTGTTCAACAAGAGCGCCTTCAAGGGCCGGATCACCGCCTTCTTCTCGATGGACGGCTCGGACCCGTCGCGGATCGTCGACGGCGGCACCGGTTCCAAGCGCTATCACGTGACTTTCAAGGGTCCCGGCGGCCACAGCTACGGGGCCTTCGGCACGGTCAATCCGATGACCGCCATGAGCCAGGTCGTGGTCGATCTCTATGCCGTCGAGGTGCCCAAGGAGCCCAAGACCACCTACTCGGCCAGCGTCACCGGCGGCGGCACCTCGGTCAATTCGATCCCGCACGAGGTGTTCATGGAGTTCGACATGCGCTCGGAGAGCGCCGCCGAACTGGCCAAGCTGGACCAGACCCTGATCGGCCTGCTCGACAAGGCCACGGCGGCCGAGAATGCGGCCCGCTCCACCCGGTTCGGCAAGATCAGCTATGAGCCCAAGGTGATCGGCGAGCGCCCGGCCGGCAAGACGGCCGGCGACCAGCCGATCGTCCAGCTGACCTCAGCCGCCATCAGCGCCTTCGGCTTCACGCCGGAGCACGGCATCTCCTCGACCGACTCCAACATCCCGATGAGCCTGGGCATCCCGGCCGTGACCATCGGCTCGGGCGGCAAGGCCGGCCGGGCCCACGCCCTGGACGAATGGATCGACATCGAAAAGGGCGAGAGCCTGAAGGGCATGCAGGTCGGCCTGGCCGCCCTGCTCGCCGTGGCAGGGGTCGACTAGAGCGTTTTCCGAGAAGTGTGAAACGGTTATCGGAAAACGCTCTAAACTTTTGATTTAGAGCCCTTTTCGCCCGACCCTGATGAAGCCATCAGGTCGGAAAGGGCCTAGAGCGCCAGGATCAGGACGGGCAGGACCGCCCCGGCGGCCAGCAGGCCCCAGCCCAGCGTCTTGTCGCGACCATGGGTCAGGGCCATCCAGACCCCGATCAGGGTCGAGATCACCAGGCCGATGGCCACGACCAGGAAGACGGCTCGCAGCATGAGGACCGTCAGCTTGGTCGGCTTGGCCTTGGCCGGGGCAGGCGCAGCCTTGGCCGGGCCGGCCTCGGGTTTGGCCGGGGCGGCAGCACGGACGGGCTTGGCCTCGAAGACCTGCTTCATGTGCACCCGGCCCAGCTTCTCCGCCAGGGGCGCGGGCTTGTAGCCGGGCCCTGACTCGTGCAGGCCATAGAGCTGATAGGCCCCGGTCACCGCGAAAAACAGCACGCTGGGCGCGATGAACAGGCCCAGCCAGCTATGGATGCGGCGCAGCAGCATCAGGCGCAGGGCGGGATTGGCGCGGGGCTTGGGCGTTGCGGTCATGGAAATGGCCTTGCAGGAAGGGAAACGGCGGCAGGTCGCGAACAGGCTGCGTCTCATGACCCTGCCGGGGGATCGCTCCGCCCGCCATGGGCTGGATCAATTCTCGGAGCGCGACGGGCCTTAACGCAGCTTCGGCGCGCCTTCGCTGCGGAGGTCAGCCAGGGCCAGTTTCGGGGTCGCCTCGCCGGCCACAGCCGTTTCGCCCTCGGCCAGCATGCGGTCGATCCGCGACTTCTTGACCTTGAACGAAGCCAGTTCGCCGCCGCTGAGCACCGTGCCCTGCGGCACCTTGGCCCCGATCGGATTGACCCTCTGACCGTTCAGCCAGACCTCGTAATGCAGGTGTGGACCGGTCGACATGCCGGTCGAGCCGACATAGGCCACGACCTGGCCCTGACGCACCTTGGTGCCGGCCCGGATGCCCGCCGCATAGCGCGAGATATGGGCATAGCCGGTGTCCCACTTGCCTGCGTGGCGGATGCGCAGCCAGTTGCCATAGCCGCTCCAGCGACGGGCCTCCAGCACGACACCGTCGCCGGCCGCCAGGATCGGTGTGCCCTGGCCCGCCCCGAAGTCCACGCCCTTGTGGGCGCGGTTGAAGCCGAGGATCGGGTGACGCCGGGCCCCGAAGGTCGAGGTGATGCGAGCCCCGTCGACCGGGGTGCGCAGCAGGAAGCCCTTGATGTTCTTGCCGGTCTCATCGAAGAACTGGGTCTTGCCGTCGCGCTCGAAGCCGTAGAAGCGCTGGCCCTTGACCTCGGCATAGTCCAGATCGCCGGCCTCGATGGTGCGGCCGCTCTCGGTGACCTTGCGGTCGAACACCAGGCAGAACCTGTCGCCCTCGTGGATATCCCGCGAGAAATCGATCTTGTGCGAGAACAGCTTGGCCGCCTCGCTGATCACGGCCGGCGTGCCGCCGACATTGGCGACGCTTTCATAGAACGAGCCATTCATCTCGCCACAGGCGACCTTGGTCTCGTCGCGGACCTCTTCTTCGAGCTCGCGCAGCTTCAGGGCGCCGTCAAAGGTGCGTGACACTGTCAGGGTCGATGACGGGCTCGTGCGCATCGACAGGCCGATCAGGCGGGCCGGACCACGCTGGCTGCGCCTCTGGGCGATGGCCGCCTCGAAGGCCATGCCGGCCTTGATATTGACGGTATCGATGGCCCCGTGCAGGGCAGCGACGACCTGACGGGCCTCTTCGGGGGCCACCCCGGCGCGCTCGACAGCGCCTTCGAGGGTTTCGCCCGGCCGAACCTTGACCGGTATGCTCTGCGGCCGGTCGAAGCCGGGCTGGGCCTCGGCACTGGCAAAGGCGACATGCTGCAGGGCGACCAGGGCGGCAGGATCCAGGGCCGCCTTGACCGGATTCGGCACATCGGCGGCCGTCAGCTTCCAGCCAAGGCCAAGGGCGGCCATGCCGGCAATGGCAGTGAACAGCCGGGGCGCCAGACGCAGGGTCGGGCGTCGCGGATCAAATTCTTGCATCGGTCCCCCATCGGTTTCGATGCCGCGCGAGGTCAAAATGACACGGCCAGGCTTACCCCAGCAAACGCTGCGCCGGAACATGGCCATGAGCCTTTTCAGCAGCAAGCACTATTCCGTGCTTCGACCGATTTGTCACGGATCAGGTCAAAGGTCTGGCCGGCCGAGAGGCAAGCCGATGATCGCAAAAGGAAAACGCCCGCCTTACCGGGCGAGCGTTTTCCGTATTCAGATGAGGCTGGTGCCGATCAGGCGGCGTTGACCTGCTCGTTCGGATCCCGCAGCACGTAGCCACGACCCCAGACCGTCTCGATATGGTGCTTGCCCTGGGCCGAGGCGGCGAGCTTCTTGCGCAGCTTGCAGATGAAGACGTCGATGATCTTCAACTCCGGCTCGTCCATGCCGCCGTACAGGTGATTGAGGAACATCTCCTTGGTCAGGGTCGTGCCCTTGCGCAGGGAGAGCAGCTCCAACATCTGGTATTCCTTGCCGGTCAGGTGAACGCGGTTGCCGTTCACTTCGACCGTCTTGGCGTCGAGATTGACGATGATGTCGCCCGTCTTGATGACCGACTGGGCATGGCCCTTGGAACGACGGACCACCGCATGGATGCGGGCGATCATTTCGTCCTTGTGGAAGGGCTTGGTCATGTAGTCGTCGGCACCGCCCGAGAAGGTCTTCACCTTCGTGTCGATCTCCGAAGAGCCCGACAGGATCATGATCGGCGTGTTCACCTTCGCCACCCGCAGGGTGCGCAGAACATCGAGGCCGCTCATGTCAGGCAGGTTCAGGTCCAGCAGGATCAGATCATAGTCGTAGATCTTGCCGAGATCGACGCCTTCTTCACCAAGATCCGTCGTATAGACGTTGAAGCCTTCAGACTTCAGCATCAACTCGATGGTCTGCGCTGTCGCGCTGTCATCCTCGATCAACAGTACGCGCATGAGCCCCTCCACGCCACTCGGTGGCGTTATTCGACGTCTTGGCGGAAGCCGCCTGATTAACCCTGCCTGCACTTTGCGGCGAGTTAATTTAAGACTGGTTAATGGTGAATGATCTCGTTGGACGAATGGTTAATCTGATTTGCGAATCGGGTGCAAGCGGTCGCTGAGTCGCACGGCAAATTTGTCGAGTCCCCTTGCGAGGCCGGCCAAACCGCCCTTTTTCGTCAGGGAAAATGGCCCAAAGCCGGGCCCTGTGGGAGTTCCAGGGGCACTGAGCCGACACCGACTTCGCCCGCCTGACTTTGGACTTCGCAACACCGTTGCGGCGTTCTGCCGCAAAGTTTTCGCCCGCTTTCAGGCTCCCGCTGCGCCGGGCTCAAATCATCCGCGACAGCCGGTCGCGGGGCCCGGGCTCAGATATCGGTGGACAGCCAGCCGGCTTCCCGCAACCGGGCCACCGAAGCGCGCGAGACCGGCGCAGACAGGTCGCCCTTCAATTTGAGCTTGAGGTTGCGGCCGTCTGCCTCGATCTGAAGGACAGCCGCCCGCGCCACCCACCAGGAGCGATGGACCCGCAGGCCCTCATGGTCACCCAGGGTCGCGATCACCCGCTCAAAGGGGCCCTCGACAAGACGCGAACCGGCGGCGGTGTGGATGCGGACATAATGGTCCTCCATCCGCAGGCAGAGGACGTCACCGGCCAGGGGCGACACGGGCGGCGGCGCATCGAGGATCGCCGGCGCGACCCGGGGAAAACCCTCGCCGCGGCCTGCGGCAAGAAGACAGCGACCGATGACATAGATCGCCACGAGCGGCGCCGAGATCACCAGGCTCTGCCAGTACCAGTCGAGCGGCGGGAGCGCGATCCGGGGCCAGAACAGCCGGGCGAGCTGGGCGACCAGCAGGGACAGCGGGACGCTGGCGACAACAACACTGCCCGTCAGGGCCAGGGCGGCAGGGATTGTCCACCATCGGGCCAGAGCAAGGCCCAGCCTGCAGATAACGCCCAGCACGAGGGTGGCGCACCACAGGGCCAGCACCCAATAGATGACCAGGGGCGCGACGCCGCCGTTGAGGAAACTGCCGAAGGGGCCAATCAGGCCCAGGAAGGTGCCCGCGACCGTCGCAATGGCGAGGTCGATCGCCCACTCGTGCGGCGTTCCGATCCAGGATTTCTTCGGCCTGCCCATACCTCCCTATAAGCACAGTTCGCCGGTTCGCGAACCCGTTCGCCCATTCGCGCAGGCGCACTGGCAGGCCTGCGGCTGACGCGCAAAAGCCCTCTTCACATTCCACATGAGGAGGCCTTCCGTGCTACCCGTTTCGTCATCTCTCGCCTGCTGGCTCAAGACCGGCCTGCTGCTTCTGGCCCTGCTCCTCCTGCTGACGGCCCGACCGGTGCATGCCGAGAGCCAGATCGGCTTCCAGTTGGTCCAGGTTCCGGATCCGCAGGGCACGCCTATCGAGGTCGGCATCTGGTACCCGACAGCCACGCCCGCCACACGCCCGGTTCCGGGTCTGGGCGACACGCTGCTCGCGCCCAACAGCCCGCTTCTGGGCAAGGACCTGCCGCTGGTGGTCATGTCGCATGGCAATGGCGGCTGGTTCGGCGGCCATCATGATACCGCCGAGACCCTGGCCCGGGCTGGCTTCGTCGTCGCCGCCCTGACCCACACCCATGACAATTTCCGCGACCAGAGCCGGTCCACTGACCTGGCCAGCCGGCCAAGGCAGCTGCATGTGCTCATCGACTACATGCTGGCCGACTGGCCCCAGCACGGGCAGCTGGATCCCGGACGCGTCGGGGCCTTTGGCTTCTCGGCAGGTGGGCTTACCGTGCTGGCTGCGGCCGGCGGCGAACTTGATCTGACCCGCGTGCCGGCCCACTGCAGCTACCATCCGACCCATTTCGACTGCCGCCTCATGACCCTGCAGCCGCCGCCTGCCGATGCGCTCGCCGCACCCTGGATCCATGATGCGCGGATCAGGGCCGCGGTCGCGGCGGCCCCAGCACTCGGCTACGCCTTCACGGCGAAGAGTCTGGCGTCGATCACCCTCCCGGTTCAGCTTTGGCGAGCCGAGAATGACGAGATCCTGGTCGATCCCTTCCATGCCACGGCCATCCTCCATGCCCTGCCAGTAAAGCCCGACTATCGCGTCGTGCAGGGTGCCGGGCACTACGATTTCCTGACGCCCTGCCCGCCCGGCATGGCCAGGGAATTACCCCATCTCTGCACCAGCGCCCCGGGTTTCGACCGTGCGGCATTCCACCTCAGCTTCAACCGGGCGGTTGCGGCGTTTTTCACCGCCAACCTGCCTCCGAAGCAGCCCTAATTTCACAGGTGGTTAACGCTGTCGGCGGAGGATGGACCCTCATAGCCGAGAGCTGATTTGCGTAGCCTGATTGCCGCCATCGAACGTATCGATCCGCTGACCATTTCCGGTCGCGTCGCTGCCGTGAATGGCCTCCTGATCGAGGCGCGCGGCGGGCTGACGCGGCTGGCGGTCGGCGCGCGCGTCGAGATCGACCGGCTGGGCCTGCCGGTCCTGCCGGCCGAGGTCGTCGGCTTCCGGGAAACCCGCGCCCTGCTGATGCCCTTTGGTCCCGTCGAGGGCGTCGCCCCCGGTGCCGAGATCCGCATCATGCCCGAAGGCGCAACGGTGCGCCCGACCAAGGCGTGGCTCGGCCGCATCATCAATGCCTTCGGCGAGCCCATCGACGGCCTTGGCCCCCTGCCCCAGGGCGAAGTGCCCTACCCGCTGAAAACATCACCGCCGCCGGCCCACGCACGGGGTCGGGTCGGAGAACGTCTCGACCTCGGCGTGCGCTCGATGAACGTCTTCACCACCACTTGCCGCGGCCAGCGCCTGGGCATCTTCGCCGGCTCGGGCGTCGGCAAGTCGGTGTTGCTGTCGATGCTGGCGAAGGAAGCAACCTGCGACGCCGTCGTGGTCGGGCTGATCGGCGAGCGGGGCCGCGAGGTGCGCGAGTTCATCGAGGAGACCCTGGGCGAGGAGGGCCTCAAGCGGGCCATCGTCGTGGTCGCAACCTCGGACGAGCCGGCCCTGACCCGTCGACAGGCCGCCTATATGACCCTGGCGATCAGCGAGTATCTGCGCGATCAGGATCTGGAAGTCCTGTGCCTGATGGACTCGGTGACCCGCTTCGCCATGGCCCAGCGCGAGATCGGCCTCGCCGCCGGTGAGCCACCGACCACCAAGGGCTATACGCCAACCGTCTTCACTGAACTGCCCAAACTGCTGGAACGTGCCGGCCCCGGCCCGATCCGGCCCGACGGCAGCACGGCGGCCCCGATCACCGCCCTGTTCACCGTTCTGGTCGACGGCGATGACCACAATGAGCCGATTGCCGACGCCACCCGCGGTATCCTCGACGGCCATATCGTGATGGAACGCGCCATCGCCGAGCGGGGCCGTTTCCCGGCAATCAATGTCCTGAAATCGATCAGCCGGACCATGCCGGGCTGCCAGTACGACCATGAACGCATGATCGTCAAAGGGGCCCGTCAGGTGATGGCCGCCTATGCCAATATGGAAGAACTGATCCGCATCGGGGCCTATCGCGCCGGGGCTGATCCCATCGTCGACCGCGCCATCCGCCTCAATCCGGCCATCGAAGAATTCCTCAGCCAGGACAAGGACGAGGCCACCAGCCTCGATGATTCCTTCGGCCACCTGGGCAGTATCCTTGAGAGTGACCACGCATGACCAAATGGGCCGCATCCCTGATCCGGATCTCGACCCACGAGGTTGAGACCCTGCAGAAGCGACTGGCCGACATCGTCGAGCGCCGTATGGCCGCCGAGCTGCGTGTCGTGATGCTGGACGCGGAAGCTGAAGCCGAGGCCAAGGAGGCTGAGGGCTCGGCTGAAGCCGGTTGGTACATGATCGGCTACCGCGAAGGCTCCAAGCGCAAGCGCGCCGACATGATGCTGCAGATCGAGCAGTGCCAGATCGAGGAACAGGGGGCTCGCGACGCCCTGTCCCTGGCCTTCGAGGCGCTGAAGAAATACGAGCACGTCGCCGAGGCGGCCAAGGTCCTTCAGCGCAAGAAGCTGGGTGTCATCGAAAACGCCCAGCTCGATGAGCTGGGTCTGCGCCGCCGCGCTGTCGCGGGCGGCTAGATCCTTCTTCGCCCGTTCAGGCCTCGGGAGGCGGACGGGACAGGATCGAGGCGTGATCGGCGTCGCTGGTCTGGCGCAGGGCGCGCAGATCTTCACTGATCCGGAAGATCGCGACATAGAACTCGCAGAACGCCCGCCACAGCAGGACCATCGCCCCGGCGACCAGCAGGCCGGCGATCAGAACGGGAAATGCCAGCAGCAGCGAACCGATGCCGGGCTCCTTCAGGGCCAGGCCGACAGCCGCACCGACCACCGAAAAGGCAAACAGGGCGACAACGCCAAGGCCTGCCCAGTAGATCAGGTGAATCACCGGGCCCGTGACAAGGCGGTCGAAGGTCAGCAGGTCCCACAACAGGGCGCTGGTGGATTTTGTCTTCTTGACCGGAGGCATACGAACAGACCCGAAACCGGCGGGAAAACCGCCGCCTTGACGCATCGCTAGCAGCGCAAAGCCTGCTTCGCAATGCCGAGCCGGCCACAGCCCTTGGCGGAGAAAGCCTCACTTGCGACCAGCGGCCACGAGGCTCGTCCGGATCGAGGCCCTCCCGGTTAGGATCAGACCATGCCCACGGTCTTGAGGCGGGCCCGAGGATGGATCTCGTTCTGGCTCATCACCACGGTCTGGCCGCGGAAGCGCTCGATGATCGACCGCACATAGGGCCGGACCCCCGGGCTGGTCAGCAGGACGGCGGCTTCGCCTTGCAGGGCCGCACGTTCAAAGGCCTCGCGGACGCCGCGAATGAATTCCTGCAACCGCGACGGGGCGAGGGCCAATTGCTTGTCGTCGCCCGGCCCGACCAGGGATTCGGCGAAGGCCTGCTCCCACTCGGCCGACAGGGTGATGATCGGCAGGGCCCCGTCGTCGCCGCGATTGGCCCAGCACAGCTGGCGAGCCAGACGCGCGCGGACCTGTTCGACCAGCTGGGTGACCGAGCTGGTATGGGGCGCGGCCTCGCCGATCCCTTCCAGGATCTGCGGCAGGTCGCGGATCGAGACGCGCTCCTTGAGCAGGGCCTGGAGCACGCGCTGAACGGTCGTGGCCGTCGCGACGGAGGGGATCAGGTCGTCGACCAGCTTCTTCTGGCCTTCCGGCAGGTCCTTCAGCAGCTTCTGGACTTCCGAATAGGACAGCAGGTCGGCCATGTTCTCCTTGAGGATTTCGGTCAGGTGGGTCGTCAGGACCGTGGCCGGATCGACGATGGTGTAGCCGCGGAAGGTGGCTTCTTCACGCAGGTCGTCAGCCACCCAGGTCGCGGGAAGGCCGAAGGCCGGCTCGCGCACGTGCTCGCCCGGCAGTTCGACCTGGCCGCCGCGCGGATCCATGGCCATCAGCATGCCCAGACGGACCTCGCCGGCCCCGGCTTCCATTTCCTTGATGCGGATGGCGTAGCCCTGATTGGCCAGGCGCATGTTGTCGAGAATGCGCACCGGCGGCATGACGAAGCCGAACTCGGTGGCCAGGGTCTTGCGCAGGGCGCGGATCTGGTCGGTCAGGCGACGACCATCGAGATCATTGATCAGGGTCAGAAGGCCATAGCCCAGCTCGATCTTGACGTCGTCGATGGCCAGGGAGGCGCTGATCGGCTCTTCCTCAGGTTCGCTGGCGACGGCGTCGGCGAGGGCAGGGTTCAGGGGCGGCGGCTCCTTGGCCGACATCGCGCGGCGATAGGCCAGGAAGCCTGCGCCCAGCGACAGCACGGCAAACGGGATGATCGGCATGCCGGGGATCAGTGCCATGACGCCCGAAGAGGCCGAAACCATGCCCAGGGCCACCGGGTTCATCGACAGCTGCGTGGTCAGGGCGGCATTGGCCGAGCCCTCAACCCCGGCCTTTGACACCACCAGGCCCGCCGCGATCGAGATGATCAGGGCCGGAATCTGGCTGACCAGGCCATCGCCGATAGTCATCAGGGTATAGGTGGCTGACGCCTGGCCGATCGGAATCTTGTGCTGAAGGACACCGATCAGGATGCCGCCGATGATGTTGATCGCGGTGATGATCAGGCCGGCGACGGCGTCGCCCTTCACGAACTTGCTGGCGCCGTCCATGGCCCCGAAGAAGGTGCTTTCCTGCTCCAGATCCTTGCGGCGCTGCTTGGCGGTTTCCTGGTCGATCAGGCCGGTCGACAGATCGGCGTCGATGGCCATCTGCTTGCCGGGCATGGCGTCCAGGGTGAAGCGGGCGGCGACTTCGGCGATCCGGCCCGAGCCCTTGGTGACGACCATGAAGTTCACCACCACCAGGATGATGAAAATGATCACCCCGATGATGAAGTTGCCCTGCATCATCAGGTTGCCGAAAGCTTCGATCACCGCGCCGGCCCCGTGCGCACCTTCGTGGCCATGGCCCAGGATCAGCCGTGTCGAGGCGATGTTCAGGCCAAGCCGATAGAGGGTGGCCACGAGCAGGACGGTCGGGAACGACGTGAATTCCAGCGGCTTCTTGATCAGCACCGCAGTCATCAGGATCAGGACCGATCCGGTCAGCGAAATCGCCAGCAGCAGGTCCAGCAGCATTGGCGGGACCGGCAGGATCAGCAGGACAATGATGCCGACGACGCCGACCGCCAGGCCCATTTCGCCGCGCAGAATCCCCGCCCACAGCGAACTGGCGCTGGGCATTGCACTGCTGGTCTTGGGGAGGGCCGCGTCTGCCATTCAGTGCCTGGTTCCTGTTCCGACGTCCCCGCGCATGAAGCGATTTGGGCGGGGTCGCCAGGTCCTCAATTCAACTCTGCCTGCGGTGACGTCCGACTGAGGGTCGTCACCGGCAGGGGCATCAGGCGGCGGCGGAGCCCATGCCGCCCTGCGGCGGCGGCACCGAAATCCCGGCGTCGCCGTACTCCTTGAGCTTGTTTCGCAGGGTCCGGATCGAGATGCCCAGGATGTTGGCCGCATGGGTGCGGTTGCCCAGGCAGTGCTCGAGGGTGTCGATGATCAGGTGCTGCTCAACCTCGGCCACGGTCGAACCGACAAAGGCGCGCGACACGGCATCGGCGGCCATCTGGGCGCCACGGGCCACGGCGGCGTCCGGGCTGGGAGCCATGGGCTGACCGTCCGGCAGGCGGATGGCGAACTCCTCGATCTCCGCGCCGGACGACAGCAGCACCGCACGGTGCATGGCGTTCTCCAGTTCGCGGACATTGCCCGGCCAGCGATGGCCGATCAGGCGACGCTTGGCCTCGGCCGAGATCGGCTTTTCCGCCACGCCATTGGCCGCCGAGTACTTCTTGATGAAGAACTCGCAGAGGCTCAGCACATCGGCCGGACGTTCGCGCAGCGGCGGCAGGCGCAGGTTCACGACATTGAGGCGATAGAGCAGGTCTTCGCGGAATGTGCCGTCCTTCACGGCCTGGGTCAGGTCGCGGTTGGAGGTGGCGAGGATGCGGATGTCGACCTTGACCGGCTTCTGACCGCCAACGCGGTCGATCTCGCGCTCCTGGATGGCGCGCAGCAACTTGGCCTGCAGGCGGGTGTCCATTTCGCTGATTTCGTCCAGCAGCAGCGTGCCGCCATTGGCTTCCTCGAACTTGCCGATGCGACGAGCCATGGCCCCGGTAAAGGCACCCTTCTCGTGGCCGAACAGTTCGCTTTCCAGCAGGTTCTCGGGGATGGCAGCGCAGTTGACCGAGATGAAGGGGGCCTTGGCACGCCGCGACTTTCCGTGGAGATAGCGGGCCATCACCTCCTTGCCCGAGCCGCTTTCGCCGGTGATCAGGATCGAGGCGTCGGACGGGGCCACCTGGTCGGCCAGGCGGATGACGCTCTCCATCGACGGATCGCGGACGATCATCGGGCGTTCGTCATCGGTGACTGCAGACAGGACCGCCGCGATCAGCTCCGCATCCGGCGGCAGGGGAATGAATTCCTTGGCCCCGGCCTTGATGGCGGCAGCGGCGCGCATCGGATCGGCGTCGACCCCGCAGGCAACGACCGGAACGCGGATGCGCTCGGACTCGTTGGCCGCGATCAGGCCCGCGATATCCAGCGAGTAGTCGACCATCAGCAGGTCGGCCCCCTGGCCCGCCCGCAGGGCATGGGTCGCCTGCTCGATCGTCTCGACGTGCGAGACCTTGGCCCCCGTGTTCATCGCCATTTTCACGGCGACCGAGAGCTGTCCGTTCAGTTTACCAACGACGAGAAGCCGCATGATCCTGTCCTCCTTGACGCGTCAGGCTCAGCCCGCCGCGTCGCCGTCCTTGATGATTTCCGTCATGGTCACGCCCAGGCGTTCGTCGACGACGACCACCTCGCCCCGGGCCACCAGCCGGTTGTTCACATAGATATCGATGGCCTCGCCGACCTTGCGGTCCAGTTCGAGGATGCTGCCCTGGCCCAGCTGCAGCAGCTGGGCGACGGACATGTGGGCGCGGCCGAGCACCGCCGAGATATTGACCGGAACATCGAACACCGGTGCCAGGTCGGAAGCGATCTTGTCGGCGATCTCGACGGGCATTTCCGAGGCCAGCATCTGGCCTCCGAACTCGTCGAGCGTGAGATTATCTTCGGACATGGCAGTCAGCTTTCGCTAGCGGGAAGCAGGGGTTCGGCGTGGAGTCCCTCAGCGGCGATAGCGGCCTCAAGGGCTTCGGCGACCCGACGGGTCGCCTCGTCTGGATCAAAGGCGGCGCGGCCGTCGCCCCAGTCGAAGGTGAAGGCAGCGGGCGGCATGCCGCTGTCGGCCCGCGCCACGATCTGGCCCGGGAAACCAATGGCATGGGCCGTTTCTTCGAGCGCAGCCTGGGTCCGTTCGACCAGGTCCTGGGACACCCGGACGGTGATCCTGGGCTGGGCCTCGACTTCACGGGCCAGAGCCACCAGGGCGGCGCTGGCCGGTGCCTCGGGGAAACGTTCGAGGGCGGCGTCAGCGATCTTGCGGCCTGCAGCAAGAGCCAGCATGGCCGATCCCGAGCGATGTTCGTGGGCCACGGCGGCGAGGGTCGAGAACGCCTCCTGAACGGCACGGGAGATGTCTGCCAGGGCATTGGCGGCGTGCTGCTCGGCCCGGGCCACCGCCGAGCGCTCGCCCTCGGCATAGGCCAGGGCCTTGGCGGTCTCGACCTCCTCCGGCGTGAAGCTGCGCTTCACCTTCGGCGCCTGATAGGCCACACCGCCGCCGTCGTCGAAGACGGTGTCGAAGGCGAAGCGCTTGTGGGGGATGTCGGTCATGTCGCCATCCGCCTCAGTAAATCAGCTCGTCGTCGCTGCCCGAACCGGCCAGCATGATTTCGCCCTTGGCAGCCAGGTCCTTGGCGACCTGGACCATGGCGACCTGGGCCTGGTCGACGTCCTTTAGACGCACCGGACCCATGCTCTCCATGTCCTCGCGCATGATCTTGGCGGCGCGTTCCGACATGTTGGAGAAGAACATCTCGCGCAGCTTGTCCGAGGCCCCCTTCAGGGCCAGGGCCAGTTGCTCCTTGCTGGTGGCGCGCAGCAGGGTCTGGACGCCACCCGGATCGAGCTTGGACAGGTCCTCGAACACGAACATCAGGGCCCGGATGCGCTCGGCCGCTTCGCGGTTGCGCTCTTCTAGGGCGGCGATGAAACGCGCCTCGGTCTGACGGTCGAAGTTGTTGAAGATCTCCGCCATCATCTCGTGGCTGTCGCGCTTGGACGTGCGCGCCAGGTTCGACATGAATTCGTTGCGCAGGGTCTGTTCGATCTTGTCGAGGATCTCGCGCTGCACAGGCTCCATGCGCAGCATGCGGGTGACGCATTCGAGGGCGAAATCTTCAGGCAGCGACGCCAGCACGCGAGCGGCGTGGTCGGACTTTACCTTGGACAGCACCACGGCCACGGTCTGGGGGTATTCGTTCTTCAAATAGTTGGCGAGCACCGCCTCGTTCACATTGCCCAGCTTGTCCCACATGGTGCGACCCGCCGGACCGCGGATTTCCTCCATCAGGGCATCCACCTTTTCAGGTGGCATGAAGGATTGCAGCAGGCGCTGGGTCTGTTCGTAGGAGCCCATGATCGCGCCGGTCGAGCTCATGCCCGACACGAACTCGACCAGCAGTTCTTCCACCACGGTGGCCGAAACCGTGCCGAGGCCGGCCATGGCCTGGGAGACTTCCTTGATCTCCTCGTCGTCAAGGGCCTCCCAGATGCGGGTGTGATCTTCACCCAGCGACAGCAGCACGATCGCGGCCTTTTCCGGGCCGGCGAGCTTGCTCACGTCATTGATGGACGCCTTCATCGCCATCAGTTCGACTCGTGCAGCCAGGTGCGCAGGATGGCCACCGACTCGTCAGGATGCTTGTCGACGAATTCGGAGACCCGCTTGATCGAGGACGCCTTCACCTGGCCCTCGATCTTGGCGATGTCGATGCGCTGATCGATGTCGGCACCCATGGGACCGGCGATGGCGATCGGCTCGCCGGCCTGGTCGATGATCACTTCCTGGGTCGAGCCGTCGGAAAGGGTGACCATTCGGGTGACCTGGGGCGCGCTCATGACGACCTGAGTGTTGGCACCCGGGGAGGCCATGCTGTTCAGGAAGGGTCGGACCGCAAACAGCAGGATCATGATGGCGACGATGCCCAGGACCGCCAGCTCGGCGATGCGCATGATGTCGTTCTTGCCGAAGCTCGCCAGCAGGCCGGCCTTGTCCAGGGCCTGATCCTCGGGTTGCGGGAAGCGGATATTGGTGACCTTGACCTGGTCGCCGCGGGCGGCGTCGAAGCCGATCGCCGTCTTGACCAGATCCTCCAGCTGGGCGCGCTCCTCCTCGGTCCGCGGCGTATAGGCACCGGGCTTGCCGTCCTTGCCTGCGGGCGCGGTGACGCCGTCAATCGCCACAGCCACGGCCAGCTTCTTGATAGTGCCAGGCTCGGTAACCTCAGTGCGGACCGACTTGGAGATCTCGTAGTTGGTGACGCTCTCGTTATTGCCCGAACGCGACCCAAGCTGCTGGAAACCATTGGCTCCGCCGCCGCCCGGAATGTTCTGGGCCGCAGTGGTGCCACCGTTCTCGTCGCCCTTCGTTTCCTGGCTGTTGGCCTCGTTGGTGCTCTCCGAACGGATCACCTGGCCCTCGGGATCGAACTTTTCTTCCTGGACGGTCACCCTGTTCAGGTCGAGTTCGGCGGTGACATTGACGCGGGCCTTGCCCGGACCGAGAACGCCTTCGATCATGTCCTTGACGGTCTTGGCGATGCGGGCCTCGACCTCGGACTTCCGATCCTGCGCCATCTGACCCGCCAGGCTCTCATCGCTGGCCGCTGTCAGGGTCTTGCCGTGCTGGTCGATGACATTGACCTTCTCAGGCTTCATGCCCGCGACAGAGCCGGCGACCAGATTCTGCACAGCCCGCACCATGTCGGCCGAAGGCTCACGGCCACCCGTCCCAATGGTCACGGCGGCTGAGGGCTGCTCGGCATCCTCCTCGAAGAGCTGGCGCTTGGGCAGGACCAGGTGCACGCGCACCGAATTGACGCCCTGCCATTCCTTGATGGTGCGCTCCAGCTCGCCCTGAAGAGCGCGCTGACGGTTCAGCTGCTGGACGAAATCGGTCTGGCCCAGGGCATTGTTGCTGTCGAAGATTTCATAGCCAATCGAGCCGGAGGTCACGAGGCCCTTGCCGGCGACCAGCAGGCGGGCCGAGGCCACCTTGTCGCGGGCCACCATAATGGTCGATCCGTCGCCCTTGGTTTCATACTTCACGCCGGCTTGGTCCAGGGCCTGGGTGACTTCCGACGCTTCCTTGAGGTCGAGGTTGGAATAGAGGAGCTCGGTCGGCTCCTTGCCCATGAACATGACCAGGGCGACGAGAATGGCCACGACACCGGCGCCCACGCCGATCAGAGCGGCGAGACGGCCGACGCCGAACCTCTGTATCGCGCTCAGAAAGCTATCCACTCAGGCCAATCCCCCAGAAAGCCACCCCGACGGGGGACAATGGCGTTGGTGGCCCTGAAGCCGCCGTCGCTAGGCAGGATTTACCCAGTCCAAGGTAAACGAGGCGTTTACATCTGAGCGCTCTTCCGGGATGCCCGGGTGCCAAAACGTCGCGGCCGCGCCCCGGGAGGGGCGCGGCCGCTGAACGTATCAAGCTGGCCCTCCAACCGTTAAGGGTCGGAAAAGCCATATCATTCAGGCCCGCCGGCTAGCGGTACTGCTGAAGCCGGGTGGTCCGCAGACCCGCCAGGCCGTGTTTGTCGATCGATTGCTGCCAATTGAGAAATTCCTCATTGGTCAACTTGTACCGATCGCACGCTTCATCAAGCGAGAGCAGGCCACCGCGAACGGCGGCGACTACCTCGGCTTTCCGCCGGATCACCCAACGCTGGGTTTCCGGAGGCGGCAAGTCGGAGAGAGTCAGAGGCGCGCCGGTCGGACCGATCACGTACTTCTCACCCCGGCTGTTCGTGCGCTGCTGCTGCAACATGGCTTTACGCCTTTCCCACAACCATCACTGTTGAAGGTCACTATAGGCGCCAGCCAATAACAGCGGCTTAATTCCAATAGTAAAGAAATGCCTAAACACCAGGCTTCTCCGTAAAGTCTTTAGTGTGCCGATGTGGAACACGGCCATTAAAGCAAGTTAATACCTATAATTATCGCTTAATGCTCAAGAGCTCCTCGAGCATCTGGTCAGCTGTAGTGATGATCTTCGACGAAGCGGAGTAGGCTCGCTGGGTCGTAATCAGTCCGGTGAACTCAGTGGACAGATCGACGGTCGAGGCTTCCAGTGTCGAAGGGGCGATTTGACCAGCACCGCCCTGGTTCGGGGTCTTCAGGCTGTAGGTGCCGCTTTCGTTGGTCACCCGATAAGCATTGCCGTTGACGCCCTTCAGACCGTTGGGATTGGAGAAGGTGGCGATGGCGACCTGGGCGATCCGGCGCGTGACGCCGTTGTCGAAGATCGCCGAAACATAACCGTCCTCGTCGACCTCTATATTGGTCAGGTTGCCGAAGGCCGTACCGTTGGTGTTGACCGACTGCACCACCGACTGGCTGTTGAACTGGGTCAGGCCGCCGGCGGCGTTGGCCAGATCGATCTGCAGGGTTTGGCTGTCGATGCCCAGGGCGTCCGACCAGCGCGGCGCAGCGGTGACGACTGCGGTGTCAGATGCACCGATGGTGATCGAGGTCGGGTTGGTGCCGTTGAACAGCGTGCCGACCGTGGCCAGCTTGCCGTCCGTCGTGAAGGTGATGCGACCCGAGCTGATCTGACCATTGGGGACATTATCCAGGTCACCCGGCTTGGTGCGCAGTTCAGCATACCATTCGTTGGGGGTATTGCTCTTGAGCAGGGAGAGAATGAGGGTCCGCTGACCGCCCTTGGAATCGGAAACCGGGACCTGAATTTCGAAGTCCGGCTTCACGCCCGTCGTGGCGTCCAGGGCGTAGGCAGACATTGAGTTGGTTGCGGCGTTGTAGAGATTGCCCGAAACAAGGTCCGCATCGGTGGCCAGGCCCAGGGAGGCGGCCGTCACGGTGGGCGTGCCTGCACCGGTGCCGCTGACGTCGATCGGTAGGGTGGCCAAGATGCCGGTGCCGGCCGTCATCGCGCCGGCGGCATAGGTCGCCGTGCCGGTACCGACTACAACGCCCGCCTTCTTGATCTCGACATCATAGACACCGGCCGTGGCTGTCGGTGAATAGGCGACGGCATAGCTGTTGGTGGCGGCGGCGGAGTCCGTGACGGTGGGCTTGGTAATGCTGAACTTGGACTGAGCCGACAGGGGCTGTTCCGAGCGCAGATTGGCGTTGATGGCCGCGCGCGTGGTCTTCTCCGCCGTACCGCCGACCGAGCCCACATTGATCGACGACAGTTGGGTGAGGTCCGACGGATCGGGAGTGATGTCGCCCGTCACCGGGTCGGCCAGCCAGCCCTGCAGATAGAGACCCGCATCGTTCTTGAGATAACCCAGGTTATCGAGCTGGAACGATCCTGCGCGGGTAAAGGAACGGGTATCCGTTGCGGTCAGGTCTTCCGGCTTTTCGGTCGCGACGAAAAAGCCGGAACCTGAGATCGACAGATCGAGGTTTGAAGTCGAAGACTGGGTCAGACCCTGCTGGCTGATGAACTGGTGGGTCAGGGCCTTCACGCCGCCGGCGCTATAGGTCGAGTTCTTGCTCTGGGCCGTGACCAGGGTCGAGAAATTGGCAGTGCTGCGCTTGTAGCCAACCGTGTTGACGTTGGCGATGTTGTCCGAGATCGCGGCCAGAGCGGACGAGTTGGCGATGAGGCCCGAGACGCCCGAAAGCATGGCGCTGTTGATGCTCATGACGAAGTTCCTGCGTTGACTGTCAAATGACTGAAGGGTTCAGCGCGGTTTGCGTTTGGGCCCAGCGGAAGGCATTTCCGGGGTGAGCCGCGTCGGCGTCATTCTGACGCCCGGTGCATGGGATGGGGGTTAGGCCGCCTTGGCCGGGGGGTTGGTGACGCCAATCACGGAATCGACCGGATATTTCGACCCGCCGATGGTCACCATGTTGACGCCGCTCTCATTGGTGATGGCGGTAACGATGCCGTCGATGCGCCCCTTGGACGTGGTGGGAATCTTGCTGCCGTCGCCATCGAGGGCGGTGATCTTCAGGCTATAGGTTCCGCCGGCGGGCTGGGCCGTGCCGTCTGTGCTTCGGCCGTCCCATTCAAGCGTGTGACTGCCCTTGGACATATCCTCGGGCAGCAGGGTGCGGACGGTCTTGCCGAACTTGTCGACGATCTCGATCTTTACGCCGGTGGCGCTGCGGCTCTGATTGTAGGACCAGGTCGCCGCGCCATCCTTCAGGACGGCCTTGTCGGTCTCAACCGTCACCTGCTTGTCCATCATCGTGACGGCCTGGGACATGCCGCCTTCGTTCATGCCCACCAGAGCGGCCAGCAGGTCATTGGTGACGAGCTGCTGCTCGACGCCGGTCATCTGGACGATCTGGCCGGTAAAGGCATTGGAATCCATCGGCGACAACGGATCCTGGTTCTTCATCTGGGTGGTCAGCAGCTTGAGGAAGGTCTCCTTGCTGCTGGCCAGGGTGTTGCGCGAATTGTTGATCTTATCGAGCGTCGCGTTGGAGCCCGTAACTGCGGCAGTCGCCATGGCGGGGTCTCTCTCTAAATTCTGATGTCCAGACCGCTGTCAGGCGTCACACGGAGCCCGGGGAGCAGATCTGAAACGGATGCAAGGGGAGCGTCGTCGTTCTGGGCGGCCTGGAAGGCCTTGCCGGACCAGGCCCGGCGGCCGTCTTCACCGCCGTTGAAGCTGAAGAAGGCGTTCTGGCCCGACTGACCGCCCTGGCTCGAGACATCGAAGCGCAAGGCGTTGTCGGCGATGGTGAAGCCCGCCTGCGAGAGCGCCTGACGCAGCTCATGGGCCTTGCCGCGAAGTTCGGCGGCGGCCTGAACGGTGTCGAAGGCCATGGAGGCGGTCAGGGCACCGTGGCGGCCGATCTCGATGCGGACATCGACCTTGCCCAGGCCCTCGGGGGTAAGAGCCACGTCGAACCGGGTGGTCCGGGCGTCGAGCTTCTTGAGAATTTCAGCGGACAGCTGAGCCACTGTCTCGGGCGAACCACGGGTCTCGGCACGCTGGGCCGGTGCCGCGGCAGCAGCACTGCCCGTCGACGTCGTCGAGGTCGGGGCCAGGATCGGCGCCTCAGGCGTCGCAGCGGCGTCATTGGCAGCTGTGCCGACGACCTCGGCAGCAAGATCGCCCTGGCTGCTATTCTGACCTGTCCCGCCCTGATCGGAACCGTCTTGATCCGTAGGGGCACCGGCCTCTACGCCGGCGATCATGACGGGTTCTAGCTGTTCATGCCCCCCTGGCATGGCGTCATTCGGGCCCAACGCTGCCGTCGCGACCTTGATCGCGGGTTCGGCTGCGGATTGGGCGACGACAGGCGCGGAGTCTGCAGCTGTTGCGGTGGCGAGCTCGACGGCTGATGTGGCCTCGAGGGGCGCGGAGTCGATGTCGGCCACGGCGGCGATGACGACGGGCTCGGCCTCAAGCGTCACATCAATCTGAGCCGCCGGAACCGCCACTGCGCCCTGGGCGGACGGTGTAGCGGGGTTCGGCTTAGGCGTCGTCGGTGCCGCAAGTGCTGCGACATCGACCCCGGCATCACTCGCCGCTATCGGCGCGTCCAGCAAAGCCTCTTCGGGAATCTCGATCGCGGCCGTCGCAGTGGAGTCTGGCGCGGGAGCTTCGACCTCTGCGACAGGCAAGGCCGTAGCGGCCAGATTCAGGGTCGGCGCGCCAACCGAAACCGGCCCGACCTGGGCTGCGGCATCCGGGGCGGTATCGGAGGCCAGGACTGGAGTCTGGGTGAGGGCTGCGACAGTCTCAATACCGACTTGAGGTTCAGCGCCTTCGGCCAGGGCCAACACCAGGGACACCTGAAGCGGCGCGACCACTCCGAGGTCGGGCGGGGTTTCAGCAGCAAAGGTTTGCTCGGCGGGCGGGACCATTGCCGCGACCAGCATGGCCGCAGCCTGGGCTGCGGCATCAGCCAGGGCGGCTTCATCCGAGCTCTTGCTCCCGGCCTCGTCTCCGTCCTCGTCTGGGGCGGCGGTCCTGACCTCTTCAACACTGGCCGCCACACCTTCGGGCCGGTCAACTGTATCCCTGCGTTCAGCCCGGTCCGCGGATCGGTCTTCCGGCTTGCTCGCAGCACGATGCGGGGCCGGCTTGGCCGAGATCGGATCGTTGGTTGCCGTCACCACGGCCAGCAGCGCGTCGAAGCCCTGGTCCATAACCAGAGCACCAGCGCCCGGCCCGGGACTGGGTGTTGGTAGAGCGGCGTTGGCGGCGATCACGGTCATTCGTGGCCTCGGTCCGATGCGATCGGCGGTTCATGACGAACACGCCTGTATCCGAAACCCCTTCAGCAACCGTCGGGCCAAGTGGTCATATAACCACTATCTTATTGAATTTATTGTCTTTAATTCCTTGTTTACGACTTCAATTTGTCGGCCTGCGGCGCTTTTTGCCGAGTCGAATGCGGTTGTGAGGGGCGTGGCTTGCCGCGTCGCCCGGTCGCGCCCCCACTTGGCATCCTCCTTGCGCAACACCTCCTGCCGAACATCCGGCGCTTGGAACAAAACGCCATGAATTTCAGTGGCTTGGCATATATCGAGGGCTATGACCCCTCCCCCGCCCGGCAGTTTTCGCCGGGCAAGGGCGCGTCGCGAGGTTCGCGGATTGCCGGGCTGTCCGGAGTCTTCGCATGTCTTTGAACTCGGTCATGAACACGGCGAGTTCCGGGATGATGGCAGCCCAGACGGGTCTGCGCGTCGTCTCGGACAATATCGCCAACGTCAACACCGCAGGCTATGTCCGCAAGACGATCAGCCAGTCGAACCAGATTTCGAACGGCATGGGCGTCGGCGTCAGCATCGATGCCATCAAGCGCGCTTCAGACCGCTTCCTGCAATCGGCAAGCCTGAACGCTGTTTCGGACTCCGGCCGCGCCTCGGCCCTGGCCAGCTCCCTGAACACAGCCCAGAACCTGTTTGGCGATCCCAGCGGCGACAATAGTTACTTCGGCACGCTGGACGCAGTTTTCGCGTCCTTCTCAAAGGCTTCGGACGACCCGTCCTCGAGCCTGCTGCGGACCCAGGCCCTGACGCGGGTCGATGATTTCCTCGGCGAGTCGAGCCGGATCACGGCCGCCCTGTCCAACCTGGGCAAGGACGCTGATAACCGGATCGTCTCCGACATCGAGCGCGTCAACGACCTGCTCAAGCAGATCAATACCCTCAATACCGACATCACCCGCGCCAAGGTGGCCGGGGCTGACGGGACGGGCTCCGAGAACGTGCAGAGCGGCCTGATCGACGAGCTGGCCCGCATGATCAACATCCAGGTCAGCCAGCGCCCCAATGGCGGCGTCATGGTGCGTTCGACCGAAGGCCTCAGCCTGGCCGGCGACGGCGTGGCGGTGATCTCCTATCAGAAGTCCAGCACGGCGACGGGCTTCCTGCAGTGCATCCAGGCCAATGGCGGCGACATTCCGGTGGCGCTCAACATTTCCAGCGGCGAATTGAAGGGCTTGCTGGACCTGCGCAACACCGAACTGCCCGGCCTGTCCGACCAGCTCGGAGAGTTCGTCACCCGCGCCTCCGAGGAACTGAACCGCGCCTCAAACGCCTCCTCGTCGGTGCCGGCACCGTCATCCCTGACAGGTCGCAATACCGGCCTGGACGAGGCTACGGCCCTTGATCACTTCACCGGCAAGACCACCATCGCCCTGACCAGTTCCAGCGGCGTGATCCAGCGCGAGATCGAGATCGACTTCGATCTGGGCACGATGACCGTCAATGGCGCAGCGGGCCCCAGCTTCACCAATACGAACTTCATCACCCAGCTGAATACCGCCCTGGGCGGCCAGGGTACGGCCTCGTTCGGCAACGGGGCCCTCAGCCTCAGTGCGACGGGCAGTAATGGCGTGGTGGTCGCCGATGACCCGACCACGCCCTCCAGCAAGATCGGCAAGGGCTTCAGCCACTATTTCGGCCTCAATGACATCGTCCAGACCAAGGGCTTCTCGCCCTATGAGACCGGTCTGACCGCCAGCGATCCGCACGGCTACACGGCCGGCGATGTCATTACCCTGCGTCTGACGGACACCGAGGGCGGTCGCATTCGCGACGTCAACATCACGGTTCCGGCTGGCACCACGATGCAGGACCTGATGGACACCCTGAACGTCCGCAATGGCGGCGTCGGCCTTTATGGAACCTTCGCCCTCGATGCCAAGGGCGCGATGAATTTCACATCCTATCCGGGCTCGACCGTTACCCTGTCCGTCGCGTCGGATGACACTGAGCGGGGCATGGGCGGCCCCTCGATCACCCAGCTGTTTGGCGTCGGCCCCACCGAACGCGGCACACGGGGCGAGCGCTTCATTGTCAATCCCACCATGGACCAGGATCCTGCTCGCATTCCCTTCGCCAAGCTCAACCTTTCGGCTGCCGCTGGCGTGATTGCCCTGGCCGTCGGCGATGGACGCGGTGCCATGGCCCTGGCCAAGGCCGGCGACACGACCGCCGACTTCGCCGCCGTGGGCGGGGCCTCGGCGATCAAGACCAGCCTTTTGCGCTATGCCGCAGACTTCAGTGGTTCGATTGCCCGCAAAGCTGCCGCCGCCGAAAGCCGCAAGGACGCCGCCGAAGCGGTGGCCATCGAGGTCGGCACCCAGCGCAAGTCGGAAGAGGGGGTCAATCTCGACGAGGAGCTGATCAACCTCACCACCTATCAGCAGGCGTTCAACGCCTCCGCCCGCCTGATCCAGGCAACCAAGGACATGTACGATGTCCTGACCAATATGATCTGAGGCTGACCGATGACCCGCGTCTCAACCGGCTCCAACTACAGCGTCATGACCAGCAACCTGATGCGCGCCCAGTTGCGCCAGAACGTGCTGGGCGAACAGGTCGCCAGCCAGAAGGTCGCCAATGACCTGAAGGGCTATGCCAAGAACGCCGAGGTCCTGACCGCCATGCGCAGTGCCCAGGCCAAGATCGACGGCCTGATCGATCAGACCAAGCTGGTCGCCAACCGCCTGGACATGCAGGACACCGGCATCGGCCAGGTGGCCGACGGGATTCAGAAGGGGCGTGCCGCGATCGAGAATGCCATGGCCGCCGGCGGCGCGACCTTGATGCAGCAACTGGAAGCGGCGTTCAGCAGTGTCACCCAGGGCGTGAACACCAAGTCCAATGGCCGCTATGTCTTCGCCGGTGCCCTGACCGATACGCCTCCGACCACGGCCGGATCGCTGTCTGATCTGACCGCCGCAGCGTCGACGGCCGATCTCTTCAAGAACGACGACTATATCGCCACCAACCGCATCGACCAGCAAACCACCGTCAAGACGGGTGTGCTGGGCGACGACCTGGGGACCAAGGCCTTCGACGCCTTCAAACAGGTTCAGGCCTATGTCGAAGCCAATGGGGCGTTCAGCAGCCCACTCACCAGCGCGCAGCACACCTTCCTGCAGGGCATGGTGGCCACCTTCAAGGACGCCCATTCCGACGCGCTGGGCATCCAGGGCAAGAACGGTCTGGTGCAGAAACGCTTCGAGAACGCCGGTGTCGAGCTGAAGGATCAGGCCGACACCCTGACCGGCATGGTCGGTGGCATCGTCGATGTCGACATGGCCGAGGCCGTCACCCGCCTCGAGGCCGCCCAGATGGCTGTCCAGGCCGCCGCCCAGGTGTTCTCCAGCCTGCAGGCTTCTTCCCTGCTCAATGTGCTGAAATAGGGCCAACCTCGCAAAACGGCCGTCGAGGCGCTATATGGCCGCGATGGACGCCAACCTTTCAGCTCATGACCTCTCCGATCGCGCCGTCGCGACGGCCCGCGACGCGGTAGGCCTTCCCGCCGGCGCGCGCGTGGTTGTGGCCATGTCGGGCGGAGTCGACTCCACGGTAACCGCCGCCCTGCTCGCCCGCGCCGGCTATGACGTGGTCGGCGTTACCTTGCAGCTCTATGACCATGGCGCAGCCATCGCCAAGAAGGGCGCCTGCTGCGCGGGCCAGGACATCATGGACGCCCGCATGGCCGCCGAGCGCATCGGTATCCCGCACTATGTCCTCGACTATGAGAGCCGCTTCAAGGAACAGGTCATCGAAGAGTTCGCCGACGCCTATCTGCGTGGCGAGACGCCGATCCCCTGCGTGCGCTGCAACCAGACGGTCAAGTTCCGCGATCTGCTGGACGTGGCCCGCGACCTGGGCGCCGAAGCCATGGCGACCGGCCATTATGTCCAGCGCGGCCACCGGGAGGGCTCGAACCGACCGCAACTGCGCCGGGCCGGCGATCCGGCCAAGGACCAGAGCTATTTCCTGTTCGCCACCACCCGCGAGCAGCTGGATTTCCTGCGCTTCCCGCTGGGCGACATGCCCAAGAGCGAGGTGCGTCGCGTCGCCGCCGAACTGGGCCTGGCCATTGCCGACAAGCCGGACAGCCAGGACATCTGCTTTGTGCCCGAAGGCAAATACACCACGGTGATCGACCGCATCCGCCCGCACGGCGCGATCCCGGGCGACATCGTGCACATGGACGGCCGCGTTCTCGGCCGGCACGAGGGCGTCACCCGCTACACCATCGGCCAGCGCCGCGGCCTGAACATCGCCGTCGGTGATCCCCTGTTCGTGGTCCGCATCGACGCCGACAAGCGCCAGGTGATCGTCGGCCCGCGCGAGGCCCTGCTGACAGCCTCGCTGGTGCTCAAGGACGGCAACTGGCTGGGCGTCCAGGATAGCCTCGAAGCCGCCGCCGAAGCCGGCCAGCCCGTGCTGGCCCGGGTCCGCTCGACCCGTGAACCGGTACCGGGCCGTCTGGCCATGGTGGACGGCGACCTGCGTGTTGTGTTCGACACCCACGAAGAGGGCGTCGCCCCGGGTCAGGCCTGCGTGCTCTATGACCCCGCCGATCCGGAGCGGGTGCTGGGCGGCGGGTTCATCGCCAGCACAGTGCGGGTCGAGCTGGCCGCTTAGAGCGGCAACTGCACCGTGCTCTTGACCTCTTCCAGCACGGCATAGGTCCGCGTCTCGCGCACGCCGGGCATCTTGACCAGGATGTCGCCCAGGAAGCCGCGATAGGCCTCCATGTCGCGCACCCGGGCCTTGATCAGATAGTCAAAGCCGCCGGCCACCATGTGGCATTCCAGGATCTCGGGCGCGCGGCGAACGGCGGCGGCGAAATCGTCAAAGACCTCGCCGGTCGTACGCTCCAGCATCACCTCGACGAAGATCAGCAGGGCACGGTCGACCTTGGCCGGATCGAGAAGGGCAGCATAGCCGGTGATGAAACCGCGCTCGCGCAGGCGGCGCACGCGGTCGAAGGTGGCCGCTGGCGAAAGATGGCACTGCTTGGCCAGCTCGGCATTGGTGATGCGGCCATCGGCCTGCAGAACCTTCAACAGGCGGCGATCGGTGTCATCAAGAGCGGAACTGGCCATTTGCACCTTTTCTCGAAGATTGTTCGTAGAATTGTCACATAAAGCAAAGCACATTCAGAAAACATGCGGCTATACCACACACCGTCCTAGCCGGTTCCGCACCGCCGTTTCTCCAGAAGGCGCCCGGAGCCCCCGAAGACCCTGTCTCCGCCTGATTGGGGACACCAGTGGCACCTTTCCCCCAGGGTGCCGCCGAGAGCGGAAGGGACGCGCGTCTCCCCCCCCAGTCGCGTCCCTTCCCACCTCTCCCCTTCCCAACGCCCCCTGCCAGGGTCAGTCTGCCGACAGGCCCTGCACCGTCACGCCGCCACGCCGCCAGGCATCAAGTCTGGAGTAAAACTGTCATTAGGTGCTGTTGAAGTGAAGCTTCTACGGCTTCAATTCCCCACAAACGAAGCACATTCGCTTCAGGCCTACATATACCGTTGATCATCATTCCACCCGAAGGGTAAGCGCATGACCGACTGGGACAGCCTCGACAACGGCAAGTACCGCGGCGAAGCCGCCGTGATCAGCGATCTTCTGGCCGCCGCGCCAATGACCAGCGAGGATCGCGCCGTCGTCCGGGCCGAGGCCGAGGCTCTGGTCAGGGGTGCGCGCCGCAGCGTTCGCAAGCAGGGTGTGGTCGAAAGCTTCCTGCAGGAGTTCAGCCTCGGCACCCGCGAAGGCCTGGCCCTGATGTGTCTGGCCGAAGCCCTGCTGCGCACGCCTGACGACGATACCCGCGACAAGCTGATCGCTGAAAAGATCGGCTCGGCCGACTGGGCCTCGCATCTCGGTGGCAGCGACAGCCTGTTCGTCAATGCCTCGACCTGGGGCCTGATGCTGACCGGCAAGATTGTCGAGCCCGACGACCAGGCCCAGAAGGACCTGCCCGGTTTCATCAAGAAGATCGCCGGCCGCCTGGGCGAGCCCGTCATCCGTGCCGCCGTCGGCCAGGCCATCCGCATCATGGGCGAGCAGTTCGTGCTCGGACGCACCATCGAGGCGGCCATCAAGCGCGCCGCCGGCGACGGCGACATCTGCAGCTTCGACATGCTGGGCGAAGGCGCCCGCACCGCCGCCGACGCCGCCCGCTATGAGCAGTCCTATGCCGACGCCATCGAGACGGTCGGCAGGCTGTCCAACAATGCCGGTCCTGAGGCCGGTCACGGCGTGTCGGTCAAGCTGTCGGCGCTCTGCCCGCGCTATGAGGCCACCCAAGAGGCCCGGGTCTGGGACGAGCTCTATCCGCGCGTTCTGCGCCTGGCCCTGATCGCCGCCCGCTACAACATCAACTTCACCATCGACGCCGAAGAAGCCGACAGGCTGGCCCTGTCGCTGAAGCTCCTGGACCGCCTGTGCCGCGAGCCGGACCTGGGCCCATGGACCGGTCTGGGCCTCGCCGTTCAGGCCTATCAGAAGCGGTGCCCCGAGGTGATCGCCCGTCTGTCGGCCCTCTCGCAGGACACCGGCCGCCGCCTGATGGTCCGCCTCGTGAAGGGCGCCTACTGGGACAGCGAGATCAAGCGCGCCCAGGTCGCCGGCCGCCCGGACTATCCGGTCTATTCGACCAAGCCGGCAACCGACCTGTCCTATCTGGTCTGCGCCAAGGCCCTGATCGCCGCCGCGCCGCACCTCTATGCCCAGTTCGCAACCCACAACGCCCATACCCTGGCGGCCGTGGTGCGCATGGCCAAGACCGCCGGCGTCAAGATCGAGCATCAGCGCCTGCATGGCATGGGCGAGGCACTCTACAAGGCCGCCGACGACCTCTATGACGGCATCACCCTGCGGGCCTATGCCCCGGTGGGCGGTCACGAAGACCTCTTGCCCTATCTGGTCCGCCGCTTGCTGGAGAACGGGGCCAATACCAGCTTCGTGCATGCCCTGCTCGACGAGCGGGTTCCGGTCGAGAAGGTCGTGGTCGACCCGATCGACGCCGTTGAGGCCCATCCCGACCGCCACGCCAAGATTCCGACCCCGCCCAAGGTCTATGGCGACCGCCGTCAGAACTCTGCCGGGATCGACCTGTCCGTCCTGGCCGAGCGCGCGCGCCTGAGCGCCGCGGTGACGACCCTGGACGCCGCGCCGCTCTCGGCCGGCCCTCTGGTCGGCGGCAAGATGTCGGCCGGCGCAGCACCGCAGCCCGTGATCAGCCCCTCGGACGCCGGTCGTGTCGTCGGCGTGGTCTCGGAAGCCCAGATTCCCCAGATCGACCAGGCCTTCAAGCTGGCCCGCGCCGCGCAACCGGCCTGGGACAAGGCGGGCGGGGCCGCTCGTGCCAAGGTGCTGCGGGCCATGGCCGACGCCCTGGAAGCCAATATCGACCCCCTGATCGCCATCCTGTCGCGCGAAGCCGGCAAGACCCTGAGTGACGGCATTGCCGAGGTCCGCGAGGCCGTGGACTTCTGCCGCTACTATGCGGTGCTGGCCGAGGATCAGTTCGGCGACGGCGAGGTCCTGAAGGGCCCGGTGGGCGAGACCAACGTCCTGCGCCTGGCCGGCCGTGGCGTCTTTGTCTGTATCAGCCCCTGGAACTTCCCCCTGGCCATCTTCACCGGTCAGATCGCGGCTGCCCTGGCCGCGGGCAATGCCGTGCTGGCCAAGCCTGCCGAGCAGACCCCGCTGATCGCCATGGAAGCGGTGAAGCTCTATCACGCTGCGGGCCTCGACCCGCGCCTTCTGGCCCTGTTGCCCGGTCGCGGCGAAACCGTCGGCGCGGTGCTGACCGCCCATGACGAACTGGACGGCGTGGCCTTCACCGGCGGCACCGACACCGCCTGGCGGATCAACCAGACCCTCGCCCAGCGCCAGGGCCCGATCGTACCGTTCATCGCCGAGACCGGCGGCCTCAACGGCATGTTCGTCGACACCACCGCCCAGCGCGAACAGGTCATCGACGACGTCATCGTCTCGGCCTTCGGCAGCGCCGGCCAGCGCTGCTCGGCCCTGCGTCTGCTGTTCCTGCCGCACGACACCGCCGACCACATCATCGACGGCCTCAAGGGGGCCATGGACGCCCTGACCCTGGGCGATCCCGCCCTGGCGACCACCGATGTGGGCCCGGTCATCGATGCCGAGGCCAGGGACGCGCTCGACAAGCACCTGGTGCGCCTGAAGCGCGAGGCCAAGGTCCTGCACGCCCTGAACGCTCCGGCGTCCGGCACCTTCTTCGCCCCGGTCATGGCCGAGATCCCCGCCGCCGACTTCCTCGAGCGCGAAGTTTTCGGCCCCGTCCTGCACGTCGTGCGCTACGCTCCGGAAGACCTGGAACAGGTGGCGGGGGCCCTGGCGGCCCGTCGCTATGGCCTGACCCTGGGCATCCATTCGCGGATCGAGAGCTTTGCAGCGGATGTCCAGCGCCTGGTCCCGGCCGGCAACACCTATGTGAACCGTTCGATGACCGGCGCAGTGGTCGGGGTCCAGCCGTTCGGCGGCGAAGGCCTGTCGGGCACCGGTCCCAAGGCCGGCGGACCCCACGCCCTGCTGCGCTTTGCGGTCGAGCGAGCGGTCAGCATCAACATCACAGCCCAGGGCGGCGACCCGGCGCTGCTGAACCTTTAGGCGCGCCGGCCCGTCCCCGGACGGTTGTTCGCGTCGTTAAGACACGGCATGGTCCTCCGGCGCGCTGGACAGCGTGTGACGGAGGACTTGCCATGACCCTTTCCCGCCGGACCCTGCTGACCGCGCTTGCGGTTGCCCCGGCCTTGGGCGCGGCAACCGCCAAGCCGAACGGCTTCGTCGCCGTCACCGACGGCCGCCTGACCCTCGACGGCCAACCCTATCGCTTCGTGGGCGGCAATCTCTGGTACGGTGCCTGGCTGGGTGCCCCGGCCGCCTATGGCGATCGCGCGCGGCTGCGGCGCGAGCTCGACAAGCTCAAGGCCCTGGGCGTGACCAATCTGCGCGTGCTGGGTTCGGGCGAGCGCTCGCCCGCCAAGGTGGCCCTGGACCCGACCTTCCGCGGCCCTGGCGCAGACTATGACGCCAACCTGCTGAAGGGGCTGGATTTCCTGCTGGCCGAAATGGCCCTGCGCGACATGAAGGCGGTAATCTATCTGAACAATTTCTGGGACTGGTCGGGGGGCATGCCGGCCTATCTGAGATGGACCGAGAACGGCACCTGGTTCCAGCAAGGTGATCCGGCCCATCCCTGGCCCGAATATGCCGACTACGCGGCCCGCTTCTATGGTGACACCCAGGCCAATGCCCTGTTCCGCCACTTCGTGAAGAGCCTGGTCGGACGGGTTAACAGTGTCACCGGCCAGCCCTATCGCAACGATCCGACGATCATGGCCTGGCAACTGGCCAACGAGCCGCGCCCCGGCGGCAGCGAAGGCTTCGGGGTCGCCAATCTGCCGATCTACTACTGCTGGATTCGCGAGACGGCCGCCTTCATCAAGGGTCTGGATCCGCACCATCTGGTCTCGACCGGCAGCGAGGGGAGCATGGGCTGCCTGGAGCGTGAATCCTGTGTGGTCGAAGCCCACAAGCCGGCCGAGATCGACTATGTGACCCTGCATATCTGGCCCAACAACTGGGGCTGGATCGACCCGAAGAACCAGCCTGCCACCTATGAGGCGGGTGAGGCGCGTTGTCGCGACTATGTAAAGCGCCACATCGCCCTGGCGCGGTCACTCAACAAGCCCCTGGTCATCGAGGAGTTCGGTCTGATCCGCGACCAGCGGGCCTTCGCGCCCGACGCGCCGGCCAGGTACAAGGACCGCTTCTATACAACGATCTATGATCTGGCCCTGGCCGACATGAAGGCTGGCGGGCCGGTCTGCGGGACCAACTTCTGGGCCTGGAACGGTGAAGGTCGCGCCCAGCAGGCCGATGCCTGGTTCAAGCACGGCGACAAGAGTTTCGTGGGCGATCCGCCGCAGGAGGAGCAGGGCCTGTACGGAGTGTTTGACGCCGATGTCTCGACCCTGGCGGTGATCCGGCGGCATGCCGAGGCCGTGAACGCCCTGTCGCCCGCCAGGGCCGGTCCGCCGCCCGCGCACCTGCCGACACCGTTCTACCAGGGTGAGCGCGGCTGATTTACTGTCCACCGGTGTCATGGCCTGTGCTACCCCTTGGATCAGGCGTAGCCAGAAGCGCCGGAGGGGACCATGGACCGCCAAACCCGTCTTGACCGTCGTGGCCTGCTGCTCGCGGGCGGCGCGCTGGCCCTGACGCCCGGCGCGGGCCTGGCCGCAGGCGCTCAGCGCTCACCCGTGGTGACGACCACCAACGGCCGGGTACGCGGCGCGCGGGCTGACGGCGTTCACGTCTTCAAGGGCCTGCGCTATGGCGCAGACACCGGTGGCGCGCGACGGTTCATGCCGCCGGTCAAGCCGCAACCCTGGACGGACGTGCAGGAGGCCCTGGCCTATGGCGCGGCGAGCCCCCAGTCCGGCCGTGGCGAAGACGGTGAGACGCTGTCGGAAGACTGCCTGTTTCTCAATGTCTGGACGCCGGCAACCGCAGACCGGAAGCACGGCCTGGCCGATGGCGGCCAGCGACCCGTCATGGTCTATATCCACGGCGGGGCCTACAATACCGGCTCCGGCGGCAGCCCGCTCTATGACGGAACCGCCCTGGCCAGGCGTGGCGACGTGGTGGTGGTCACCGTCAACCACCGCCTGAATGCCTTCGGCTATCTCTATCTGGCGCGTCTGTTCGACGATCCCGGCGTCGCTGACAGCGGCAATGTGGGTCAGCTGGACCTCGTCCTGGCCCTGCAGTGGGTGCGTGACAATATCGCGGCCTTCGGCGGCGATCCGGGTCGGGTCATGCTGTTTGGCCAGTCCGGCGGCGGGGCCAAGGTCGCCACCCTGATGGCCATGCCGGCCGCCGGCGGCCTGTTCCATCGCGCCGCCACCATGAGCGGCCAGCAGGTGACCGCCGCCGGGCCGTTCAATGCCACCCACCGGGCCCAGGCCTTCCTCGACAAGCTGGGGATCAAGGACCTGGCAGCCCTGCGCGCCCTGCCCGCTGAAGCCTTTCTGGCCGGGCTGAAGGCTATCGATCCCGTCGCCGGATCAGGCGGGGTCTATATGGGCCCGGTGCTGGACGAGCGGTCCCTGAGCCGTCACCCGTTCTTCCCTGACGCTGCGCCGCAAAGCCTGAACGTGCCGATGATGTGCGGCAACACCCATGACGAAACCCGCGGCTTCGTCGGCTTTGACCGCAAGATGCTGGACCTGACCTGGGACGAGGTGATCAGCCGCCTGCCCGGCCAGTTCAATGCCCGGATCGACATCGATCCGGCCACCGTGGTGGCGGCCTATCGCAGGCTCTATCCGCACTATTCACCCTCAGACGTCTATTTCGCCGCCTCGACCGCCGGCCGCTCCTGGAAGGCCGCCATTATCCAGGCCGAGGAACGCGCCCGGGCCGGGGCCCCGGCCTATGTCTATCAGGTGGACTGGCGCTCGCCGCGCGACGGCGGGGTCTGGGGCGCGCCCCACACCATCGACATCGCCCTGGTGTTTGGGACCCTGACGGCGAAAGGCTCTCTGGCGGACGCCAGTCCGGAGTCCGTCGCCATGTCCAACCAGATGAGCGATGCCTTCATCGCCTTCGCGCGCACAGGCAATCCCAATGGACCGACAGTCCCGACCTGGGAGCCCTACACCCTGCCCCGCCGCCAGACGATGGTGTTCAACACGCCCTCGGCCCTGGCCGACGACCCGCGCGGCGCGGAACGGGAGCTGTTCAACAAGGTGCCGTTCACCCAGTTCGGAACCTAGGGCCTGTCCGAAATTAAGGACTAACCTCGAATCCTGACAGACTCCGGCTTTTAATCCTGAGCCACATTCGGAAGGTTCAGTCGCCCATACTCAAGCCCCTCGAGGCTTAGGCGGCGACGTCCTCGTCTTCGTCCTCGTCGTCAAAATCCTCGTCAGGGTCGATCGCCAGCGCCGCATCGCGCAGGGATTCGGCCTGGTCCGCGATCTCGGCGATGATCTCGTCGCTGACCCCGACAAGCTCGAGGGCGGCAGCCAGATGGCCAATAATCAGATCGAGTTCATCGTCACCCAGGCCGATTTCCGTCAGCCAGGCCAGGGCGGCACCGACCTCATCATGGCCGTCAGCCCGACCGGCATCCATCGACACCGCCACAAAGGCGCGGCCGCCCGCCGTGATCACCGGACCAAAGACGTCGGCCAGGCGATCATCGGCCTGGGCCCGCTGGAAAAAGTCGTCGAGCGCCGTCCGGGCGACGGTCTCGCCGCCGACGCGCTCATAGGGAGGCAGGGGGAAGGTCATGGGAATCCTCGCCGAAGCTTTGAGTGAACTCGGAACGGAATTCGAGGACGCTAACACGCACCCCGGCGGGGAGCGTGATGGAGCCATGACAGTGTGAAACTGGTTTTGTGACGCTACCCCCGCCGCATCGGGCGGGGGTGCATCGGGACTATTTCGCGGCGTCCATCAGGCCGGCAAAGCGCTCAAACAGATAGAGGCTGTCGGTCGGGCCCGGCGAGGCTTCCGGGTGATGCTGCACCGAGAACACCGGCTTGCCCTCCAGGGCGATGCCGGCATTGGTGCCGTCGAACAGTGACACGTGGGTTTCGGCCACACCGGCCGGCAGGCTGTCGCTGTCGACTGTGAAGCCGTGGTTCATCGAGACGATCTCGACCTTGTTAGTGGTCAGGTCCTTGACCGGGTGGTTGGCCCCGTGATGGCCCTGCTCCATCTTCACGGTCCTGGCCCCCAGGGCCAGGGCCAGCATCTGGTGACCCAGGCAGATGCCGAACACCGGCTTGCCGCTGGCGACCAGCTTCTGGATCTCCGGCACCGCATACTGGCCGGTCGCAGCCGGGTCGCCCGGGCCGTTCGACAGCAGCACGCCATCGGGATTGCGGGCCAGGATGTCCTCGGCCGAGGTATTGGCCGGCACCACCGTGGCGCGGGCCCCGACATGGGCGAGCGACCGCAGGATGTTGCGCTTGACGCCGTAGTCGAGGACCACGACTTCGTACCGGGGCTTGTCGAGCTTGGCGTAGCCTTCCGGCCAGGACCACAGGCCCTCGTCCCAAGTGAAGGTCTGGGTGGTCGAAGCGTCCTTGGCCAGGTCCAGGCCTTCCAGGCCGGACCAGGCCCGGGCCTTGGCGACCAGGGCCTCAAGGTCGAACACGCCGTCAGGCGAATGGGCGATGACGCCGTGCGGCATGCCGGTCTCGCGGATCTTGCGGGTCAGGGCGCGGGTATCGACCCCGGCCAGTCCGACCATGCCGCGACGCTTCATCCAGCCGTCGAAATCGCTGTCGGCGCGCCAGTTGGCAGAATCGGTCGGCACTTCACGGAAGATCGCGCCCCGGGCAGCGGTTTCAGACGCCCCGGACATCTGCTCGAGGTCTTCGGCATTGGTCCCGACATTGCCGACATGGGGAAAGGTGAAGGCCACGATCTGGGCCATGTAGGACGGGTCGGTCAGGATCTCCTGATAGCCGGTCATGGCGGTGTTGAAGCACACCTCACCGACCGCATCGCCGACCGCGCCACAGCCTACGCCTTGCAGGATCGTGCCATCGGCCAGGGCCAGAATACCAGTGACGCCCTTAAGCAGGACCGGAGGGGGGAGAAGGTCTTTGGACATCTCGGAAAGCGCCTCCAGAACGCAGGGCCCCTGAACAGGACCGGTCATTGTCGCAAAAAGCCGGGCCGGGGTTAACCCCCACCCGCCGCGCAAACGGCGGCGTGTCTAGGAGGTGTGAAGTGGGGGGTCAACCCCTTGGATCGCGGGAGTCCTGCCGCACCGCCACATTCCCGTGATCTGTGAAAGCCCGCCCTCGCCGGATGAGGGCTCAATCCCTTATGCTGCCAGCCTTGCGACATCCGGGCGATGGAGATTGGCCGTGCTGGAACTGCGCCCCAATTGCGAGTGCTGCGACTGCGACCTGCCGCCCTCCAGCAACCAGGCCCGGATCTGCACCTTCGAATGCACCTTCTGCGCCGACTGCGCTGACACGCGATTCTCCGGAACCTGCCCTAATTGCGGCGGCGATCTGGTCGCTCGCCCCATCCGTCCGGAGGACAAGCTGCACCGTTTCCCGGCCTCCCTGCGCCGGGTCGTCAAGGCTCACTCGGCCTGTGCGAGCCTGCGCTCGCCCGAACCGGGGTCGGGCTGGGCGACACCCTGACCCAGGGTCGCTCGCCCTTTTTCTGAGGACAACTTGTCGCGGGGCGCGGACCTTCAAAATTATGCCGCGTTAACACCTTAGAGCTCATGCTGAGAGCCTCGAAGGAGCAGACCGATGACCACCCTCAGCGTGACCCGTCTCATCACCACCGAAGGCTCGACGACCAGCCTTGTCGGTCTCGGTGAAACGGCGCTGCGTCTGATGCTTGTGGCGGCCCTGCCGATCAGCGCGACGATCTTTTTCGTCCAGACCTTCTAGGCCTCAGGGACGCCTGACCAGCCCCGCCGCCCGCAGGTCGGTCAGGGTGGGATAGCCGTCGACGGCCATCAGCAGATCGGCCTCGGCCAGAATGCTGCGCAGCACGTGCACGACCCCGGCCACGCCTCCCAGTGCCAGACCATAGGCATAGGGTCGACCAATGCCCACGGCGGCTGCGCCGAGGGCCAGGGCCTTGACCACGTCACTGCCTGACCGCACCCCGGAATCGAACATCACCGGTGTCTTGCCCGAGGCCTCGACCACGCCTGGAAGCATGTCTATGGCCGCTACCCCGCCATTGGCCTGCCGGCCGCCATGGTTGGAGCAGTAGATCCCGTCCACCCCGCCATCGATGGCCCGGCGGGCGTCGTCGGGATGACAGATGCCCTTGAGGATCAGCGGCAACTTGGTCATCGACCGCAGCCAGGGCAGATCGGCCCAGGTCAGGGTCTTGCCGAAGGTCGCCCCCCACTGGGCAACGGCCGCCTGCGGGTCTTCCTCCGGCGGCTTGGCCAACAGGGCGCGGAAGGCGGGGTCGGACATGTAGTTGGCGAGGGCGTGCCCGCGCAGCTGCGGGAAATTGGCCTCATTCAGGTCGCGCGGTCGCCAGCCGGTCACCCAGGTATCGAGGGTCACAACAATGGCCTTAAAGCCCGAGGCCTCGGCCCGGGCCACTAGGCTTTCGGCAACGTCCCTGTTCTTGGGCGTGTAGAGCTGGAAGAAGCCGGGGGTGTCGCCCATCGCGGCGGCGACCTGCTCCATCGGATCATTCATCAGGGTCGAGGCCACCATCGGCACACCGGTGGCGGCGGCGGCCCTGGCGGTGGCGATATCGCCATGACCGTCCTGGGCGCAGAGGCCGATCACCCCGATGGGGGCCATGAAGACCGGGCTGGGCAGCTTGATCCCGAACAGGTCGATCGACAGATCGCGGGTCGTGCAGTCGACCATCATCCGCGGGACCAGACCCCACGACTTGAAGGCCTCGGCATTGTGGTCCTGGGTAAACTCATCGCCGCACCCGCCCTGCACATAGGACAGGGTTGCGGGCGGCAGGGCGGCCTGGGCGCGCGCTTCCAGGGTTTTGAAGTCGACCGGCAGAGTCGGCTTCACGCCGCGCATCAGCCCGCCGAAATAGATCTCGTTCTGATAGTCGCCGAACGCCATGGTCGCCTCCCCGGCTTATGATCTTTGCGACCAACCTGAACAGTGATCAGACGGCTTGCAAGGGCGGTGAAGGGTTGGGTCGCCACGCAAGGCGTCTTGACGCCCGCCGGCGATGCGGCGACGGGAAGGACATGCAAGTGCCCGCCCATACCGTTACGACCGTCGGCGTCGATGCTGATGACACCCTGTGGCACTGCGAGAGCCTGTTTCGCCTGACCCACCAGAGGTTCGTCGACCTGCTCGCCGAGCATGGCGACGCCGCCCACATCGAGTCCCAGCTGGCGGCCACCGAGAAGCGCAACCTGCGGCTCTATGGCTATGGGGCCAAGGGCTTCACCCTGTCGATGATCGAGACGGCCATGGAGCTGACCCATGGCGAGGTCTCGACCCGGGTGATCCGCGAAATCCTGGCCGCCGGCCGCGAGATGCTGACCGAGCCGGTCGAGCCCCTGCCCGGCGTGGAACACGCCCTGGCCCGGCTGTCCGAGCGCTATCGCCTGATCCTGATCACCAAGGGCGACCTGCTGCACCAGGAGCAGAAGCTGGCCTCGTCGGGGCTGGGTGACCTGTTCGCCGCGGTCGAGATCGTCTCGGAGAAGGATGCCGGTACCTATCGCCGGGTGTTTGACCGCCATGGCACAGGCGCCGACCAGGCAGTGATGGCCGGCAATTCGATGCGGTCAGACATCCTGCCGGCCCTGGAGGCCGGGTCCTGGGGCGCGCTGATCCCCTATCCGCTGGTCTGGGCCCATGAGGCCGCCCAGGCACCGGCCGATCATCCGCGCTATGTCGAGCTGGACGCGATCAGTGCGCTTCCGGACTGGATCGATCAGATTTCCGCCAGCTGAGCCGCGTGATCCAGTCGCGCGCCGGGCGCTCGAACAGGATCAGCGACAGATAGGCCAGCGGCACCAGGGCCACGACCCAGAACAGCACCCACAGCCGCATCAGGTCGCCGTTCAGGTTCCACATCCCCAGCCCCACCCAGGCCAGGCCCATCTTCAGGGCGATGGGGTGCAGCATGTAGAGGGTAAAGCTGAGCTGGGCCCAGGGGGCCAGGCGTCGGGTCACGGGTCCGACCGGTCCGGCGGCGTCAGCGGCGATGCCCGCCAGGCCGACGGCATAGATCACCAGCAGCAGCACATCGCGCGGAACCTTCAGCGGCGAGGCGATCAGGAAGGCGGCCAGCAGGCCCCACATCACCAGGTTCGGATAGGGCAGTTTGGCCAGCAGCGGCCGGATCTGGAAGCCGAGCATGCCGATCAGGAAGCCCGGCACGGCCCGCAGCACGCCGTAATCCCAGGTCCACTGGTGGAACGGCCGGTCGCCGTGCGGGGTCTGTAGCAAGATCACCAGGCTCAGGATTGCCAGACCTCCGGTGACCCAGCGCCCCCTGGCGGTGATCCAGAACAGCAGCGGCAGGGCGATATAGACCCCCATCTCGGCACTGATCGCCCAGCTGACGAAGTTCCAAGTCTGGGACTTGCACACGCCCCAGGCGTGGATGAACAGGATGTTGGGGACGATGCAGGCGACGTCATAGCGCTTGGCATCCCTGTCCTGGATCCAGCCGGCCGCCCCGGCGGCGGCCACAGCGATGAAGACCAGCATCGTCGCCCAGTGCAGCGGCCCCAGCCGCGCCACCCGCTTCTTGAGGAAGTCGCCATATTTCGCGAGCGTGGTCAGACGGCCGGTATAGATCGCCGCCATCACATAGCCGCTGATCACGAAGAACAGGTCGACGATCAGACTGAAGGTCTTGATCGTGTCATCGGCCAGCTGCCAGCGGCCGTCCAGATTGATGAAGCGGTTGAAGTGGAAGACCACGATCATCAGGGCCCCGACAATACGCAGGGCATCCAGATGCAGCATCTGGTCGGAATCGGGCTTCAGGGGCGGCAGCTTGATCATGGGCGAGAGGTGCGCCGGAGCGTCGAAACGGTCAAGTTGGCGAGCATACCCAATTTGATTCATCGCATGGTTTGGCTTGCAGCCGCGCCGCACCATCTAACGCTCATGACCCTGCAACCCGCGCCCTTCACTGACGCCGAGATCGACGCCCTGGTTGAGACCTTTTACGCCAAGGTCCAGCAGCACCACCGCCTGGGGCCGGTCTTTCAGAAGGCCGTGGGCGACGACGGCTGGCCCGAGCATCTGGCGACCCTGAAGCGGTTCTGGGCCGGGGTTCTGCAGGGCTCGGGCGGCTACAAGGGCTCGCCCATGGCCGTTCACCAGCGGGTCGAGGGCCTGACCGAAGGTCTGTTCACCCCGTGGCTGGGCCTGTTCCACCTGACCTGCGCCGAGCTGTTCGACGCCCCGCGCGCGGCCCTGGTCAGCGCCAAGGCCGAACGCATCGCCCAGACCCTCAAGCGGGGCCTGTCGTTCCGGCCGGGAGCGGCGGCGTGAGCGCCGATGCCCTTCGCGAGGCCCTGACGGATCGGGGTTTTGCGCGCGTCCCGGCCGACGAGTCCCGGGACCTCTTGGGACCGGCCGCCCTGGCCGATTGGGCCGGATTCGCCGACAGCTGGAACGATCTGGGTCTGGACGGCTTCATGGCCGATGGCGGCCGGTACCGGAAGCGCCGGTTTGCCGCCTTCGCCGCAACCCCTGAAGGCGTTCGGCGCAAGCCGCCCCAGCCGCACTATCAGAGCCGCGACTACAATGCCCTGAACGGCGGGGTACAGCGCTGGTTCGAGCCGGTGACCGACGCCATAGCCGAGCATCCGGTCACCCGCGCTGTCATCGAACAGGGCCTGGCCATCTTCCATCCGATCACGCCGCAGCCGCCGGCCGCCTGGCATTTGGAACTGCACCAGTTTCGCATCGAGGCCCGCGCCGGCGAACTGGGCCAGCCCACGCCCGAGGGCGCGCATCGCGACGGGGTGGACTGGGTGATCGTCATGCTGGTCGACCGGATCAATGTGCTGAGCGGCGTCACCGACATCTACGCCCCCGGCGGCAAGTCCCTGGGCAGCTTCACCCTGACCGCCCCGGCCGACATGGTGCTGCTGGACGATTTGCGGGTGCTGCACGGCGTGACCCCGATCCGCCCCGAAGACCCGGACCGCCCTGCCCTTCGCGATGTCCTGGTGGTGACGTTCCGGCAGGAGCACTAGCTCGCCTGACAAGTCCGGGGCCCACAGTGCGAGAGGCATAAGGTGGCTATCGGATCAGAAAAATGCTCTGAACCAGCAAGCAAAGGCCCACCCTCCAAGCCCGTGATCAAACAACAGGGCCGAAACGCGAGTTCGCCAACATGAAGACCACCGGACGGGCCTTCGCCGCCATTATGGGCCTTGTGGTCTTGTTCCAGGTCGCGCTCATTCTGGGAGCCCCCTGGGGTCACCTGACCCTCGGCGGCCAGTGGTCAGGCGCTCTTCCGCTGAAGATCCGCCTGATCCCGGCCGTCTCGATCATCCTGCTCCTGGCCATGACCCGCATCGCGCTCGGGGACAGCGGCCTGCGGCCCCAATGGGGTCCCCGATGGCTCATCTGGCCGGTCTGCGCCTACATGGCGCTGGGGATCGCCGTCCATATCGTCACCCCCTCGGCGGCCGAGCGTATGTTGTGGCTGCCGGTCCTGACCGTCCTGTTCGGCCTGTCCTTGCGGCTCGCGCTCAGCCCGCGTCCGGTCCCCCGCGCGCCCTGAGTTCTGCAGCCAGCAGGTCGAAGACGATCCGAAACCGGCGGCTCGTATTGAGCTCGCGGTGCGCCACCAGCCAGATGGGAAACATCAGAGGTTCGAGGTCTGGCAGGGCCCGGACCACCCTGGGCTCGGCGTCGCCGATGGATCCATCGAGGATGCCGATGCCCACGCCCTGTTTCACCAGTTCCCACATGACCAGATAGCTCTCGGTCAGGACAGGGAAGTTGCGCTCGGTCAGGGGCAGGCCCATCGCGACCAGCCCCTTCAGGAACATTCCCGAGCCGTCGATGCTGATGAAGTCGGCGTTGCGCAGGTCATAGGGCAGACGTGGCGAGCCCAGGCGTTCGAGATAGGCTGGGGTGGCATAAAGACGGGCCGGTACGTCGCGGATCTTGGTGGCCACCAGGTCCGGCTCGACGGGGCGGAAATTGCGGATGGCTATGTCGGCTTCGCGCCGCCGCAGGTCGCTGGCCCGGCTGGAAACGACGATCTCGACCTCGATCCCCGGATGGCTCTGCCGGAGTTTGGCTAGAAAGCCCGGCAGGATGAAGGCTGCATGGATCTCGCTGGCCGCCAGCACGACCTTGCCCTGCACGGACTGCGACTGCCCCGCCGCCGTCAGCGACACCCGGCCGGCCGCCTCGCCCATGGCCCGGACATGATCCAGCAGTTCCAGGCCGCTCGGCGTCAGGGCCAGGCCGCGCCCGACCCGCTCGAACAGGACGACGCCGAGTTCTTCCTGCAGGGCCTCAACCTGTCGCCCCAGGGTCGGCTGGGCCATGCCCAGGGCCCGGGCCGCCGCGGACAGCGAGCCTTCCTCGGCGGTGATCAGAAAGGCCCGCGCCCGGTTCCAGTCGAATTTTACAGCCCGCCAATCCATGCAAAAACGCATAACAACTCCATCGAGAACCGCAATACCCATGCAGAAACTTAGGGCTTAAAACCTGCCGGTACCCCGACCGACAGGACCTCACCCCATGAAAGCCGCTCTTTGCCGCACCTATGGACCGCCCGCCGTGGTCCGTCTCGGCGAGGTGCCGATGCCGACACCGCGTGACCACGAGGTCCTGGTCCGCATCCGGGCGACAACCGTCAGCTCGGCCGACTGGCGGGCCCGCAGCCTGGCCATGCCGCCTGGGTTCAAGGCCCTGGCCCGTCCAGTGTTTGGTCTGATCGCCCCGCGCAACCCGATCCTGGGCACCGAATTGGCCGGCGAGGTCGTCGCCAAGGGCAAGGCGGTGACGCGGTTCCGGGCTGGGGATCTGGTCTTTGCCTTCACCGGGGCCCGCTTCGGCTGTCATGCGGAGTTCCGGGTGCTGCGGGAACATGACCTGATCAGTCACAAGCCCGCCAATCTCGACTTTGAGACCGCCGCCGCCCTCTGTTTCGGCGGGACCACCGCCCTGGGCTTCCTGAGCGACATGGGAAAGCTGAAGCGAGGCGAGCAGGTGCTGGTCGTCGGGGCTTCAGGCTGTGTCGGCTCAGCGGCCGTCCAGCTGGCCCGCCACTTCGGAGCCGGGGTCACGGCGGTCTGCAGCGCCGCCAATGAGGGCTTGGTCCGCAGCCTCGGAGCCGAGACGGTAATCGACTACCAGACGCGGGATTTCGCCGCCTCGGGCCGCACCTATGACATCATCCTGGACACGACGGGCACCGCCCCCTTCGCCCGCTGCGGCCACCTGCTGCGGCCCGGCGGCCGGCTTCTGGTCGTTCAGGGCAGCCTCGGTCAGGCCCTGGGCCTGGACGGCCCGTCGCGGTCCAGCGGTTTGAGCCAGATCGGCGGGGTTCCCAAGGTCACGCTGCAGGACCTGGAGCTGCTGGCCCACCTGGCCCAGGCGGGCGAGTTGAAACCCGTCATCGACAGGGTCTATCCGCTGGAGCACGCCGCTGAAGCCCATGCCTGTGTGGAGCAGGGCCACAAGCGCGGCAGCGTGGTGCTCAGCATCGACCCCAGCTGAGCGCGATCGCATGATGCGCCACGTGCGGCCATGGCCTATGGTACAGCCCACTCGCCATGCGCTTCGACGACCGCTTCCTTGAAGAACTGAAGTCCCGCCTTCGCCCCTCCGACGTGATCGGAAAGTCGGTGAAGCTGCGGCGGCAGGGGCGCGAATATGCGGGTCTGTCGCCCTTCACCAAGGAGAAGAGCCCCTCGTTCTTCGTCAATGACGACAAGGGTTTTTATCACTGCTTCTCCAGCGGCAAGCACGGCGACATCATCAGTTTCCTGCAGGAAACCGAACGCCTGACCTTCAGCGAGGCCATCGAGCGTCTGGCCTCGGAAGCCGGCATGGCCCTGCCCGAGCCCGATGCCCGCGCTGCCCAGGACGACCGCAAGCGCCAGGGCCTGGGCGACTGGATGGCGCTGGCCGCTACCTGGTTCGAGGCCGAGCTGCGCCGCCCCGTCGGCCAGGCCGCCCGCGCCTATCTGGAACGCCGGGGCCTGCCTGAAGGCGAGTGGAGCCGCTTCCACATCGGCTTTGCGCCCAACAATCGCACTGGCCTGAAGGACTATCTGATCGCCAAGGGGGCGCAGCCGGGCGACCTGATCGAGGCCGGGGTGCTGATCGCGCCGGAAGACGGCGGCGCGCCCTATGACCGCTTTCGCGACCGGATCATCTTTCCGATCACCGACACGTGCGGCAAGGTCGTCTCGTTCGGCGGCCGGGCCATGGATCCCGCGGCCCGGGCCAAGTATCTGAACGGTCCCGAGACCAGCCTCTTCCACAAGGGCCGGCTGCTGTACGGGCTCTATGAAGCCCGCAAGATCCTGCACGCCGCCCAGGCCGCCGTCCCAACCGACAACAATCCGCTGGTGGTGGTCGAGGGCTATATGGACGTCATCGCCTGCCAGAGGGCCGGCGTGGCGGCGGTGGCAGCCATGGGCACGGCCATGACCGAGGAGCAGATGGAGGTGCTGTGGCGCCTGCACCCCGAGCCCACCCTGTGTTTTGACGGCGACAAGGCCGGCCAGCGGGCCGCCAGCCGGGCCATGGACCGCGCCCTGCCCCTGCTGAAACCCGGCCGCTCGTTCCGCTTCTCGCTGGTGACCGGCGGCAAGGATCCCGACGATGTCCTGCGCGAGCAGGGCCCTGCGGCGCTCAGGTCTCAGCTGGCCGCAACCACGCCCTTTGTCGAGCAGCTGTTCAGCCGCGAACGCGATCTGGAGCCGCTCGACACGCCCGAGCGCAAGGCGGGCCTGAAGCAGCGCCTGCGGGCCGCGGCTGCAACCATCGCCGACAAGGATCTGGCCCAGGCCTATAGGGACGATCTGCTGGGCCGACTGGATGCCCTGTTCCCGCGCGCGGCCTTCACGCCCAATGATGGCGGCTATGGCGGAGGGCGTCCCTTTGTGCCCCGCGGCCAGTGGAGGGACGGCAAGCGCCTGCCGCCCGATCCCGGCATCCGCGGCGTGGCCCGGGCCCAGATCGGCGAGCGGATCAATCCCTTCCACGCCGCCATCGCCTTGGCGGCCATCGACCATCCAGGCTGGGCCCGGCCCTATGACGAGGCCATCGAGCGGGTAGGCTTTGGCGATCCGCGCCTGCGCCCCCTGGCCCGCGAACTGTTCGAGGCTCTGGTCGACGACATGCACGACGACGCCCCGTTCCGCGACATCCTGGCGCGCAAGGGCCTGGGTCCGCAGATCGCCGAGGTCGAACGCGTGGCCCAGGCCGACGCCCCCTTCCTCAAGTCCGGCATGGAGCCACACCAGGCCAGGGCCCTGTGGTCGGCCTGTTATGAAGCGGTGATCGAGGTCGCCAATGCCGAACAGGCCCTCGAAGCCCTGCGGCACGAACCGGTCACCGCCGGCACCCTGACCGCCACCCGCGACCTGCGCACCCGCATCACGGTGCTCCAGCGCCGGATCAGCAATCTGGAGTTCTGGCGCGGGGAGAGTTAAATCCGCTCTCCCCGGCGAAGGCCGGGGCCCAGATCGAACCCAGGGTGGTTGTCGATCAGGCTAAGGCAGTAGGCGCGTCATCCCCAGCCGCTCAGGCTGAATCTAGGTCCCGGCCTTCGCCGAGAAAATCGGAGGTTGGGTTAGCCCAGAAAGTCTTGCGCCAGATCCCGCCAGTCGGGATTACTCTCCTCGATCAGCCGCAGCTTCCACACCCGCCGCCATTCCTTCATTTGCCGTTCGCGGATCTGGGCGCTCTCCCGCGTCTCATGGAGTTCGCACCAGACCAGCATCGTGCAGCCGTACTTTGCGGTGAAGCCACGCTCTCTCGACTGATGCTCGAACACCCGCCGCGCGAGGTCGTCGGTATGGCCGATATAGAGCGTGCCGTTGCGCCGGCTGGCCATGATGTAGACATGGAAGGCCATGGGCAAAGTTTAACGAGAGCTTTTCTTCGAATTCAACCTATGGAGCATTATAAATCCGTTTTCCCCGGCGAAGGCCGGGGCCCAGATTCAACCTGAGCGTCTGGGGATGATCCGCCTTCCGCCCTAGCGAAATCGACAACCTCCTCGGGTTCGATCTGGGCCCCGGCCTTCGCCGGGGAAAGCGGAAGTAGCGAACCAGAGATAACCACTACCCCTTGACACCGCCCCCTCGCCCCGCCATTTGCCGACTCAAGGATTTGCCAAGCAGCTGATTGACATCGAGCGGGCCGCCGTCACATCGCGCGCGCCCTTACCGAAACAGGATGTCACCCTCGCCGCCGACGTTGGATCCCAGTGGTCGCGGACTCACAAGGTCGTAACGCACAAGGCCGCGCTGAAGATACCGCCGTCTCTGCCGAGAGCTTTCTCGCGGAGCGATAGTTCGTGGCGGACGTTCAGTGCTGGCGGCATGCGACACTTTGTGGCCGAGATTTTTTTGGGAAAAGACGAAACGGACGGCGCGGCCCAGGCGGGCAGGACCCTTTCGGATCTAGAATTTTTTCGGCGCGCCTCTCGCGGGGGAGGTCGCGCTGACTGCGGAGAGCTTGATGAGCAACAATTCCTCGGCCGAGACGGAAGCGCCTGAATCCACCGGTGGTGACGGCCCCCTCCTCGACCTGACCGATGCCGGCGTAAAGAAGTTCATCAAGCAGGCGAAAGCCCGCGGCTTCGTGACGATGGAAGAGCTGAACAAGGTTCTGCCCTCTGAAGAGGTCAGCCCGGACGCCATCGAAGACACCCTCGCCATGCTCAGCGAGATGGGCGTCAATGTCGTCGAGGCCGAAGAAGACGCCGAGACCAATGAGGGCGGCGAAGTCGTCGCCCGCGAGGACAACCAGCAGGTCATCACCTCCGACAAGCCGTCGGCCTATGACCGCACCGACGACCCAGTGCGGATGTATCTGCGCGAAATGGGTTCGGTCGAACTGCTGTCGCGCGAAGGCGAAATCGCCATCGCCAAGCGAATCGAGGCCGGTCGCGACACCATGATCCGCGGTCTGTGCGAGAGCGCCCTGACCTTCGAAGCCATCATGGTCTGGCGCGAGGAACTGGGCACGGGCCGCATCCTGCTGCGCGAAGTGATCGACCTGGAAGGCACCTATGCTGCCATCAATGGTGTCGCCGCCCAGCCGGCGACCGATGATGGCGATGCCGAACCCGCCGAGCCGGTCGACGACGAGGGCGGCGCGCCCAAGCCGGAAGGCGACGGCGACGACGAGGACGATTTCGACGACGGTGCCGGTCCCACGGTCAGCGCCATGGAAGGCGAACTGCGCGAAGGCGTGATGACCATCCTGGACGCGATCGCCAGCGAGTTCGAAACCTTCCGCAAGCTGCAGGACAAGCTGGTCGGCAGCCGCCTGCGCGGCGAGGACCTCAGCGACAATGACCGCAAGGCCTATGAGGCCCTGTCCCAGACCATCATCCTGCACCTCAAGACCCTGAAGCTGAACAACAACCGCATCGAGGCCCTGGTCGAGCAGCTCTATGCGATCAACAAGCGCCTGATCGGTCTGGAAGGCCGCCTCCTGCGCCTGGCCGACAGCTATGGCATCAGCCGCTCGGAGTTCCTGAAGGCCTATTTCGGCTCGGAGCTGAACCCGACCTGGAGCGACCAGGTCAAGGCCATGGGCGTGCGCTGGACCAAGTTCGTCGAGAACGACGCCACCTCGGTCACCGACATCCGCAGCGAAATCGCGGCCCTGGCCACCGAGACCGGCGTGCCGATCGACGACTATCGCCGCATCGTCCAGACCGTGCAGAAGGGCGAGCGCGAGGCCCGTCAGGCCAAGAAGGAAATGGTCGAGGCCAATCTCCGCCTCGTGATCTCCATCGCCAAGAAATACACCAATCGCGGCCTGCAGTTCCTGGACCTGATCCAGGAGGGCAATATCGGCCTGATGAAGGCTGTGGATAAGTTCGAATATCGCCGCGGCTACAAGTTCTCGACCTATGCCACCTGGTGGATCCGTCAGGCCATCACCCGCTCGATCGCCGACCAGGCGCGGACCATCCGCATCCCGGTCCACATGATCGAGACGATCAACAAGATCGTCCGCACCAGCCGTCAGATGCTGCACGAGATCGGCCGCGAACCGACCCCGGAAGAACTGGCCGAAAAGCTGGCCATGCCGCTGGAAAAGGTCCGCAAGGTCCTGAAGATCGCCAAGGAGCCGATCTCGCTCGAAACCCCGATCGGTGACGAGGAAGACAGCCACCTGGGCGACTTCATCGAAGACAAGAACGCCATCCTGCCGATCGACGCGGCCATCCAGTCCAACCTACGGGAAACCACCACCCGTGTTCTGGCCTCGCTGACCCCGCGTGAAGAGCGCGTGCTGCGCATGCGCTTCGGCATCGGCATGAACACCGACCACACCCTGGAAGAAGTCGGCCAGCAGTTCTCGGTCACCCGCGAACGCATCCGCCAGATCGAGGCCAAGGCCCTGCGCAAGCTCAAGCACCCCTCGCGGAGCCGCAAGCTGCGCAGCTTCCTGGACAGCTAAACGCCGCGACAACCCGCACAAAAGCGAAACGCCCCGGTCGAAAGACCGGGGCGTTTTTCTTTGGGCTGCAAAGGCAGTTGCCGACTTGAGTTGCAGTGGTCTCGCAAGGCGATGATCTGGGATCAACCCGCTCCCCGGGTAAGTTTGGGGGAAACCCGGGGAGCGGTAATCCGGGCGCGGCCGCTTGGGGGCGAAGCGGCAGCGCCCAGTAGACGGCGCGCTAGATCTTGAGGTCCAGCAGGGCACCTGTCATGGCGTCGGCGGTCTTGAACACCGCGACATTGGCCTTGAAATCAGCCTTTGCGGAGATCTGCTCAACGGCCTCCTTGACCAGATCCGTGTCGCTGTCACGCGCGCTCCAGGTCGCCGTGCGTTCGGCGCTGGCAGTCAGGCGGTGGGCGGCGGCGGTCATGCCGGCGGCGGCGATGGCGGTGGCCTGCATGGCGGGGCTTCCTCTGCGTCCCGCCGGTTTTCCCATGCCGGGGTTAAGCCCTCGCGCAAAAGAAAGGTGAACGCCGCATCAGCCATGCTCGACGGCACAGGACCCGGGACGGGCAAAGATTACAAAACCTTCAGGTCGCTCAATCTCGACAAGCCGCCACAGTCTGGCCAAGGTTCCCGCCTTTCGCGGGCTTGGCCCGTCCTGGAGCCTGACTGATGTCCCTTTCGCGCCGCGCAGCCCTCGTCAGCGCCGCCCTGCTTATGGTCGCCCAACCCGTCCTGGCCGCGCCCAAGGCCAAGACGCCCGCGTCCAGCTTTACGCCGTCGCCCGAGGCGATCCGCGCCCACATGACCTTCCTCGCCGATGACGCGATGGAGGGCCGTGAGGCCGGTACCCGTGGCTATGATATCGCGGCCAACTATGTCGCGGCGCAATATGCCCTGCTCGGCGTCAAGCCCGGTGCCGCCAATGGCTCCTATCACCAGCGCGTGCCGCTGCTGGCCTTCAAGAACGCCTCGGAAGGCAGCTTCAGCCTGAAGGGTGCCGACGGCCAGGATAGCGCCCTGAAGTTCGGCGAGGACTATCTGCCCAGCCCCCAGGCCCAGGCGACCGAGGTCTCGGTCAGCGCGCCACTCGTCTTTGTCGGCTATGGCGTGGTGGCCCCGGAGAAGGGCCGCGATGACTATGCCGGCCTCGATGTGAAGGGCAAGATCGTCGTCCTGCTGACCGGCGCGCCGACCAGCTTCCAGACCGAGGAACGGGCCCACTACGGCAATGGAACCGTCAAGCGCATCGAGGCCGCCAAGCATGGGGCCGTGGGCGTGATCACCATGGCCACCACCAGCTCGGAAAAGCGCCGCCCGTTCGAACGCGGCGTGGCCGGCTATCGTGAATGGCGGATGACCTGGCGCAACGCCCAGGACGTGGGTTATGTGCGCGGCGTCTCTGCGCCGTCCCTGGCTTCGATCGGGCTGAAGGGAGCCGCCAAGCTGTTCGCCGGTGCGCCGACCGCCCTGGACGCCGTGCTTGCCGCCGCCGAAACGCCGGACGGCGTGATCAAGGGTTTTGACCTGCCGTCCAAGGCGTCGGTGTCGCTGAAGAGCGAAATCGAGAAGCGCGAGAGCAGCAATGTTGTCGGGGTGATCGAGGGGGCCGACCCCACGCTCAAGGCCCAGACCATCGTCCTCAGCGCCCACCTGGATCACACCGGGGTGAACGACCACGGCAAGCCGGGGGCCGACAAGATCAATAACGGTGCCCTGGACAATGCCTCGGGCATCGCCACCCTGCTGGAGGTCGCTCGCGGCTTCAAGAATGCCAAGACCAAACCCAAGCGCACCATCCTGCTGGTCGCGGTGACGGCCGAAGAAAAGGGTCTGATCGGCTCCGAATACTTCGCCAACAACCCGACCGTGGCCAAGGCCGACATCGTGGCCAATGTGAACCTGGACATGCCGGTCCTGCTTTATCCGTTCACTGACGTGATCGCGTTCGGTGCCGACCGTTCGACCCTGGGTCCTGCCGTGGCAAAGGCCGCTGGCCGCGTCGGTATTGCCCTGTCCGGCGACCCAATGCCGGAAGAAGGCCTGTTCACCCGCAGCGACCACTATCGCTTCGTCGAGCAGGGTATCCCATCGGTGTTCCTGATGACCGGTTTCCAGAACGGCGGCGAGAAAGGCTTCAGGGACTTTCTGGCCACCCACTACCACAAGCCCAGCGACGACCTGAACCTGCCGATCGACTATCAGGCCGCCGCCAAGTTCGCCCTGGTCAATTACGAGATCGCCCGCGAGCTGGCCGACGCCAAGGATCGTCCGGTGTGGAAGAAGGGTGATTTCTTCGGCTCGCAGTTCGCGCCGGCCGGCCACCCCTCGGCGGCGAAATAGCCAACGGCGAAAAGCGCCATTGACCCCGGGGGCGGCGGAAGAGATTCTGCCGCCCCATCCTTTTCGAGGTTCGCCGTCCTGTGTCTGCCCGTACTGGCGTTTTCCTGAAGATCGGTGTTTTCACGCCGATAATGATGGTCGCCGACGTCTGGCTGGCCCAGAAGCTGTTTCCAGGCTTCGATCCCGGTGCCCAGTTCATCAGCGAACTGGGCGGCCCCGCCGCCCCGGCCCCCCTGGTGTTCAATCTGGGCATGGTGCTGGCCGGAAGCGCCGGCCTGCTGGCAGGGGCCGGCTTCACCCATGCCCTCGAGCACGCCGGCGGCCGCCGGGTGGTGTCGGCCTTCACCGGCCTTTGGGTGGCCCTGACCGGCCTGGGCGCGATCTTCGCCGGCCTGTTCCACTGGCCCGATGAAATGCACCGCGCCTGCGGTGTGGGCCTAGCCATCCAGTTCGCGCCGCTGTTCACCGCCTGGGCCCTTTGGGGCGTCCCCGAGCACAAACGCCTGGCCCAGTTCTCGCTGGGCTGGTTCTTCGGTCTGTTGCTGGTCTTCGCCCTGCTGACCGGCGTGTGGAATGTGCGGACAGGCTATGACGTCGGCTACTGGCAGCGCGGCCATGCCTTCCTGGGCCTGCTGTGGCTGGGCATCGCGGCCTGGACCCTGGAGCGCGGCTGGCGCGGACGACTGGCCGGCCAGATCGAGGCGGCTTCGGCCTAGGCGCAAGCCCGTCCCGGATCGGCAGGAACGGTACTTTACCCTAGGGTAAAACGTCTCTAGGTTGTTCCAGATCGTGAACCTGCGACCACCGCATGGTCGTACAAGCCTCCAGCGGAACGACAGGGCCATGGCCAAAAACCCCTTCAAAGACAAGGTCTGCATCGTCACGGGCGCCGCTTCGGGCCTGGGCCGGGCGCTGAGCGCGCAACTGGCCGAAGCCGGGGCCACCCTGATCATTGCGGACATCAATTTCCCGGCCGCCGAGGAACTGGCTCACCGCATGAGCCAGCTGGGCGTCACGGCCAGGCCGGTCCGCACCGACGTGACCCAAAGTGAATCTGTCCGCCAGCTGATCGAAGGCACGGCGGAAGAGTTCGGCCGCATCGACTACCTGTTCAACAATGCCGGAATTGCCGTATTCGGCGAGATCCGCGACCTGAGCCTGGATCACTGGCGGCGGGTCATCGACATCAATCTGATGGGCGAGATCTACGGGATTCACTACGCCTATCCCCTGATGATCAAGCAGGGCTTCGGGCATATCGTGAATGTGGCCTCGGGCTTCGGCATGGCCCCCGGGCCGGTGAACAGCCCCTATGTGGCCTCGAAGTTCGCGGTTTTCGGTCTATCCCACGCGCTGGCTACCGAGGCCCGGGCCTTTGGCATCCATGTCACCGTCGCCTGCCCGGGCTTCATCAAGACCCCGCTGGTCGACAACATCCACTGCGTCAACGCGGCTCCGGCCGATGTCCTCGCCAATATTCCAGTCGCCATGGTGCCGGTGGACCGTGCGGCGACTATCATCCTGACCGGCGTCGCCAAGCGCAAGATGGTCATCGCCTTCCCCGGCTATGTCGGCGTTCTGGCCTTCATCCATCGCTTCCTGCCGGCCCTCTGGGACAGCATGGGCAAGGGCGAAATCGCCAACTTCCGGAAGATCCGCAAAGACCCCGCGGCCAGCTGAAGGCTCAGGGATCCGGTCGGGAAGCCTACCGCCAGGCGTAGTTGAAGCTGATGCTGATGCGCTGCTCGTCGGCCTGGTTGGGCGTGACCTCATGGCGCAGCCAGCTCTCCCACAGCAGGATCGTGCCCGGCTCTGGCTGGACATAGACGAAGGGCTGCAGGGTTTCCGGGGCATCGGACTGACGCGTCGGGGCGGCCATCATCATCGGTAGACGCGGATCCTCGAACTTGAGGGCCGAGGCCCCCTGCGGGATGGTGACATAGACCGTACCCGAGATGACGCTGTGCGGGTGGATGTGGCCGGTATGCTGGCCGCCGGGATCCAGGATGTTGATCCAGAAACTGTCCATCACCAGCTTGCCGCCGGCCAGGTCGAAGCAAAGCTCCTTGGCGAAGACTGCGACATGCTTGTCGAGCTTCTTCTTCAGATCGGCAAACAGGCTGTCGCGCTGCGGCAGGTCGTCCAGGGAGGCGTAGGAGGTATAGCCCAGATAGGCCTTCTTCTCGGCCCAGGCCTGACCCGCCTCGTCCTCCTCCGCCACCGCGATGCAGGCATCGTGCAGGTCGTCGATGAAGGTCTCGAAGTCCTTCTCCCCGGCGAGGCTGGCTTGATAGAGCGGGGTGACGAAGAGCGGGCGTGTGGTCATGGGGCGGGTCATACAGGCGCGGCGCGTTGACGACAAACCATCAATGGAACATCATGGGAACATGGCCGACGACGGATTGACCCTGAAGATCGACGCGGCGCTGGCCGAGCGGATCCGTGCCCGTGCCGAGGCGGCAGGACAGACCGTTGAGGACCATGTGCTCACAATCCTCAGCCACGCCGTCGAAGAGCCAGGCCTCGAGGACAACGAGACTCGCTGGAACGGAGCGCCAGGTCTCATCGAGCGCTTTGGTGCCTTCAACGAAGGCTCAGAAGCCTATGATGACCAGATCGACCGCATCTGTGATGAGGCCGAGCGGACTGGCGGAGTTCCGTTCGAGGTCTTTCAGGAACGCCTCCGCAACCTTGGGCAGCGCCGCTGATCCATGTATCGCGTGATCGTCTCGCCGGCCGCCATGGCCGATGTCGACCGCTTGGAAGACTGGCTTTTCGAACACGGCGCACCTTACGGTCTCGATCTCGGTGCGAAACTCGCCGACGCCGCAGCCACGCTCATCGACTATCCCGAACGCGCACCCTTGAGTCGGAGCGGTCGCTATCGCGAGCTCTACATCGCGTTTCATTCGAACCAGTATGTCATCCAGTATCGTGTCAGGGATCTTACGGTCGTGATCGCGCGCGTGTTCCACAGTCGCGAGGATCGCTGATCGTGCCAGACTCGCCTATATGTCCGTCGTGAACGACGACACCCCCTCTCCCAGCGCCGAAGACACCAACGCCCTGACCGGTGCCGCCCTGATCAAGGACGAGGCCGCGCGCCTGCCCGATGCGCCGGGCGTCTACCGGATGATCGGCGACAATGAGGAGGTCCTCTATGTCGGCAAGGCCAAGAGCCTCAAGAAGCGGGTGATCCAGTACGCCCAGGGCCGTTTCCACACCAATCGCATCGCCCACATGGTCGACGCGACGCGGGCCATGGTGTTCGTCACCACCCGCACCGAAGCCGATGCCCTGCTGCTCGAGATCAATCTGATCAAGTCGCTGAAGCCCCGCTTCAATGTGCTGCTGCGCGACGACAAGAGCTTTCCCGAGATCATGATCCGCCGCGATCACGATGCGCCGCAGCTGCGCAAGCATCGCGGGGCCCATGCGATCAAGGGCGACTATTTCGGCCCGTTCGCCAGCGCGGGGGCCGTGAACAGCACGCTCAACACCCTGCAGAAGGCCTTCCTGCTGCGCTCGTGCAGTGACAGCGTCTATGAGAGCCGCGACCGGCCCTGCATGCTGTACCAGATCAAACGCTGCGCCGCGCCGTGCACCGGGCTGGTCAGCATCCCCGATTATCAGGCCCTGGTCGACCAGGCCGAGGCCTTCCTGCGCGGCAAGTCCCGCGCGGTGATGGCCACCATGGCCGCCGAGATGGAAGCTGCCGCCGAGGACCTAGAGTTCGAACGCGCCGCCCGCCTGCGGGACCGCATCCGCGCCCTGTCGGCCGTGGCCCAGGCCAGCCAGATCAACCCCGAGACCGTGGAAGAGGCCGACGTCGTGGCCCTGCACGTCGAGGGCGGCCAGGCCTGCGTGCAGGTGTTCTTCTTCCGGGCCGGCCAGAACTGGGGCAACCGCGCCTACTTCCCCCGCATCACCGGCGCGGCGGAAGAGGAAGGGGTCAGCGAGGAAGCCCAGGCGATGACCGCCTTCCTGGGCCAGTTCTATGACGACAAGCCGATCCCGCGCCTGATCCTGGCCAATATCGAGCCGGCGGACAGTGCCCTTCTGGCCGAGGCCTTTGCCCTGAAGAGCGGCCGCAAGGTCGAGATCAGCATCCCCAGGCGGGGCGAAAAGGCCGATCTGGTTCAGCACGCCCTGACCAATGCCCGCGAAGCCCTGGGCCGGAAAATGGCCGAGGGCTCGGCCCAGACCAAGCTGCTGGCGGGGGTCGGCGAGGCCTTTGGTCTGGACGCCCCGCCCGAGCGGATCGAGGTCTATGACAACAGCCACATCCAGGGCACCAACGCCGTCGGCGGCATGATCGTGGCCGGGCCGGACGGCTTCATGAAGGGCCAGTACCGCAAGTTCAACATCAAGAGTACCGAGCTCACCCCCGGCGACGACTACGGCATGATGAAGGAGGTGCTGAAGCGCCGCTTCGCCCGCTTGGTCAAGGAGGAGGAAGAGGGTCAAAGCGACAATCGCCCTGACCTCGTCCTGGTCGACGGCGGCAAGGGCCAGCTGGATGCGGCTCTGGAAATCATGGCCGAACTGGGCGTCGACGACATCGCCGTGGTCGGCGTCGCCAAGGGTCCCGACCGGGATGCCGGCCTGGAACGGTTCTTCATGCCCGACAAAACGCCGTTCATGCTCGAGCCCAAGTCGCCGGTGCTCTACTACCTGCAGCGCCTGCGCGACGAGGCTCACCGGTTCGCCATCGGGGCTCACCGCACGCGGCGCAGCATGGACCTGAAGAAGAACCCGCTCGACGAGATCGAAGGCGTGGGTCCAGGTCGCAAGAAGGCCCTGCTGCACGCCTTCGGCTCGGCCAAAGGGGTCGGCCGAGCCGGGGTCGAGGACCTGCTGAAAGTCGAGGGCGTCAGCCAGGCCCTGGCCGAGCGCATCCACGCCTTCTTCCGCAAGAGCTGAAGCCCGCCGCCGGCCTCGGAAAACTAGAGCCCGCGCATTTCGACCGGTTCTCGATCCGCGTCCAGGCGAATGGCGATGTCGGCGCGGGGCGGCAGATCGCGGGCGATCCACTCGGTCAGACGCTGGTAGTGGGCGACGAAGCGATCCAGCGCCTTTTCATCCATCGCAAGGGCAGTGTCGCGCCCCCGGGCGGCCAGGTCCTGGCGCAGGCGCTGCTCCTGCTGGCCCCGCCAGGCGCGCACGGTGGCAAAATCGGGGGCGGTCATCACCACCAGAAGATCGATGCGGTCAAACAGGACGCGATAGGGCCCCGCCAGGGCGGCATTGGCAAAGCCTCGCCAGACGCCCGCCGCGTCCTCGTCATGCTCGAGCGCATTGACCGGTTCGTCGAGGGCCGCCTCGGGCTGGGCCTGTCCCCCCACGCACCAGCCTTCCAGCAAGATCACCTGGGCCGGACCCTCGAAGGGCTCGAAGTCCGCGACCGGTGCCCGGTCATCGGCAGCCTTGTCGAAACGGGGCAGCAGCACGCGGCCGGGACGGGCAAGTGCCTCCAGCACCTCCAGACCCAGCGCGATGTCATGGGTCCCGGGTACCCCGCGCGTCCGCAGCAGGGGATGGACTGTCCGGCCCAGACCCAGACGCTCGACATGGGTCAGATAGAGGTCGTCCAGCGACAGATTGGCGGTCTTCAGGCCCCGGTGCCGCAACAGCCGGGTGACCAATGCCGTCAGGGTCGACTTGCCCGCCCCCTGCGGGGCACAGAGGCCGACCAGCAGCGGTACATCACGCCCGGCAGCGGCCTGGGCGATCCGCGCCGCAAGCGGGACGTGGAGCCGGGCGGCCAGACCGGCAAAGCGCGGCGGCAATCCTGCCTGCGCCATGAAGGCGGCGACCTCACTGGGATCGCTCATCGCGCTCAGAACCGGTTGGACCATCTCGGGGCGTCCTCGGGCGGCGGCGGTAGGGTCGCCTCGAACACGAGGCCCTCGGGCTGAAAGTCGAACGCCGCCGAGCCTTTCAGCTCTCTCCGGATCGAGATGTCGATCAGACGCGTGCCGAAGCCCGGCTTGCTCGGCGGCGTTACCGGCGGGCCGCCCGTTTCCGTCCAGCGCAGGGTGAGGGCCCGCGTCATCGGATCAATCTTCCAGTCGATGCCCACCTGAGCCGTCGGTACGGACAGCGCGCCATATTTCGCGCTGTTGGTGGCCAGTTCGTGGAACACCATCGACAGCGACACGGCGCAATTCGGATCCAGAGACACGGGCGGCCCCGTCAGCACGACACGGTCGCCATGGGCGCGGGTGCAGGCGCGCAGGAGCTCGTCCAGTTCGGCCTTGCTCCACCCACCCCGGGTCAGAAGATCGTGGGCCGCCGACAGGGCGATCAGCCGCTCGGTGAACAGCTCGACCGGCGCGCCCTCCATCTTGCCGAAGGTCTGACGGGCCAGGGCCTGAACCGTGGCCAGGGTGTTCTTCACCCGGTGGTTCAGTTCGTTGATCATGACCTTCTGGCGCTCTTCGCGGATCTGCAGTTCGCGCGAGGCTTCGCTCAGGGCCGCATGGATGGCTCCGATCTCTTCCAGGCTGAACGCCGAGGGGCCCCTGATCGGCTGCCCATGACCGATCGCGTGCGCCGCCTCCACGAGGCCCCCGACCTCACGATTGATGCGGCGCGAAAAGAACAGGGCCAGCCCCACCCCCAGGACCAGCAGCAGGATAAAGACGCCGGTGGTCAGGGCGACCGAACGGGTCACAGTCCTCGCCAGATCGGCACGCGGAATGGCGACGAGAAGCGTCCAGCCCGTCTGGGGTGAGCGGCTGTAGGCGACCACGGTCGGAACGCCCTCCAGGGACGTGCTGTGGCTGACGCCCTCAGGGGCGCGGGTGATCCGGTCGGCCATGTCCGGTGTCGCGCTGTGGCCAACCCACTTCTCATGCAGCCTGGAGCGGGCAATGATCTTGTTGTTGTTGTCAAGAACCGCAGCCACCCAGCCGTCAGGCACCCGCTCCTCCCGGAAGACCGAGAGGAAAGACGCGGCCTCGACGACATAGGCCACAACATAGGCCTTGCCCTTGACCGTGACCGGCGTCCCCGCCGTGATCGCATAGCGCCGGGAGACCACGCCCATCCGCAGGTCGGAGACCTGGCTGCGACCAGCCTGAAGGGCCCGGTCCAGCTCCGGAATCCGGGGCGAGCGCGGCAGGGCCACGCCATAGTCTATCCGGGTGTTGAGGATCTGCTGTCCAGTCAGGTCGGCCACAACGACCCAGCCCGCTCGCCGGTCCGTGACGCGGAGCGCCCGGGCGTGGAATCGCGCCCAGTCACCCGCCAGCAGCGCCTGATCCGTGGCCAGGGTCTCGACGACCGCAACGCCGACGGCGGCCTGACGGTCTATGGCCCCGGACAGGGCCCGCGCCGTGGTGAGCATCTGCTCGTTCAGTTGGGCGCGGCCCTGACGATCGACGCTGGAGAGCAGGAAACCCATGCTGAGCAGGGCCGGGATCAAAAGACTGACGGTAAGCAAGACAAGGCGTCCGCGAACCGAGTCCACGCCCGCCTTTACCCTCTCGCCATACCGGCCCAGCCGTCTCATGCGATTGCGGCGCCGCTACTGTCAGGAACTGATTGCGATCCTGGAACCACTATAGCCAATCTCGGCCGATCGGTGGCGCGAAAATCGTCTTCACCGGTCAAGTCCATCGAGCGAAGCCGTAGCCCTCTGACGGTTTCCCGCGTTAGAAACGCATCATGAAGAATCTGCCGAACATCCTGACCGCTTCGCGCCTCGTCCTGGCGCTGTTCATGTTCGTGGCCCTGGCCACCGCCGCCGGTGCCGTGCCCTGGCTGAGCGAGCGCCTGACCGGCGAGGACCAGTTCCGCCTGGAGCGCTGGGCCTTCTGGGCCTTCGTGGTTGCCGCCGTCACGGACTTCTTCGATGGCTGGCTGGCCCGCAAGTTCGACGCCGTGACTGTATGGGGCGCGATCCTCGATCCCATCGGCGACAAGATTCTGGTCTGCGGCGCTCTGCTGGGGCTGATGGCCCTGGGCCCCAACCCGATGATCGTCCTGCCGGCCGGTCTGATCCTGTTCCGCGAGTTCGCTGTCAGCGCCCTGCGCGAGGTCGGGGCCGGCAAGGGGATCAAGCTGCCCGTCACCGTGCTGGCAAAATGGAAGACCACCCTGCAACTGGTGGCCATCGGGGCCGAAATGGTCCTGGCGTCCTGGGCGGCCTTCGGCCTGCCTGACACCCCGGACGTCGTCGGCCCTGCCACTGTGGCCATCCATGGTCTGCTTTGGCTGGCGGCGGTCATCACCCTGATCACCGGTGCCCAATACTGGGAAGCGGCCCGCAAGGCGCTGACCTAGAACACTATTCCGCTGCGAGAAGATCAGGCCTATCCCCGACATCGGCGATGATGTCGGGATCTGTCGGCCCGTAGAGCAGCCAATCGCAATTGGCGATCGTCTCGCAGCGCAGCGCTCTGTCGACGCGCATCATCAAGACCAGGACATTGGGGCCTGCGGATTGAAGGACCATTCTCGACTCCACGGCTTGGGATCTAAGTTGAGAATGACTATCATTTGCGAGATTGGCAAGGCGGGTAAGGCTCACCAGAGCAGGACAGTTTCACCGGTTTGGTCACGGGCTTGCCGAGCACTCATCCGAGCGGCGAAAAGCACAATCCCAGATTCTCCTTGCTGGCGCGCACTTATGCCCCCATCATAGGATTATCGAATTCGCTGCGTTCGGCCTGCTATTCCATGCTTCCTTCGAGGAAGCGCCGGACGCGCCTACCGATCCCCAACGAAATTTGATCGCCGAACGGAACGCTTCCGGCGGCGACTACTATCCAAAGGACTAACACACCATGGCTACCGGCACCGTTAAGTGGTTCAACGGCACCAAGGGCTTCGGCTTCATCCAACCGGATGACGGCGGCTCGGACGTTTTTGTGCACATCTCGGCCGTTGAACGCGCCGGCCTTCGCACCCTCAATGAGGGCCAGAAGATCACCTACGAACTGGAACAAGACAAGCGCAGCGGCAAGATGTCCGCTGGCCAGCTGCAAGCTTAATCCAGTCAGAAAGGTGCCGGTACGCCGGCACCTCTCGAAAGCTTCCTATAGGCCGGCGCTTGCGCCGGCCTATTTGCGTTTGAGGGGCCTTTGTCCTCGCGGACGGCTCTCAAGTCCGGGGGCACTCAGTCAGTCTTGGTGGGGCCCGCATAGCCTGGCAAAGGCGACCCAGAGTGGGGCAGCCCCCTACTCCAGCATTCGGCCTTTCACGTCGCCTTGGCGGACAGCCGGCGTCCACGTTTCCACGCGACGCCTTAGCCCTGACTGGACCACTGAAACACCTCTTCAAGCGGCTTGCCGAAAACCTCGGCGATCCTGAAGGCCGCCTCGAGTGTCGGCGAGTACTTGCCGGCTTCAATGGCCGCGACGGTCTGACGGGTCAGCCCGATCCGCTTTCCGAGTTCGGCCTGAGACATTTCACCCGCCAGAAACCGCAGGGTGCGGATCTGGTTGACGATCACCCCGCCGCTCATGCCGCGCTCCGGCGATAGCTCCAGGCCGCTAGGCCGTTCTGGGTGATCTCGGCGAGCACGATCGCCAGCAGGCCGGCATTGACGAGCTCCCAGCCGCTCGTCGTGAACGGCATGACCATCCCGACGAGCATCATGCCGACCATCATCACATAGTAGGCCACCATGCTGGAGCGCCGCTGGATGTCGCGGTCGCGCTCGTCGGCTGGCGCACGGGCGTCTTCCGGTGCCCCGACCCGCAAGGCGATCCGGCCAAGAATGTGCAGCACGCCGTTGCCGCCCGCCGCCAGAGCCAGCAACCACAACTGCGGCAGGTTCGGCAGAACGCCGGGTGCCGGCGGCGATATCACCACATGGGCGAAATAAGGCCCGTAGGTCACTGCGATCAGCAGCAGCGTCATCCAGGCGAGCTTCTCTCTGTGCGGCATGGCCGAAACCCTTCATGTTCACAAATGCAAACTCAATGTTAAATAAAACGAACATTGAGTCAAGCCAAGCGAACGTAGTGGCCGGTCCCTGCCCCCCGCTGATTACCGCGGCACACCGGCATGGGGTTTGGAGCTTGGGGATGGGTGACCCCATGCTGACATCACGCCTCTCCCAGACCGGGGCGAGGCGCTGTTCAGGGCCAATTTGACAGTTCGGTGGCGGGCAGGGCCTGGCCCGCGCCGGAAACGCCGGTGGCGCCGCCGGGTGCCGGTGCCTCGACCGCCGCTCGATGACCTCTAGGCGAGATAGTCCGCCGCAACCGCCTCGGCCACCTTGATGCCGTCGACGGCCGCCGAGAGGATCCCACCGGCATAGCCCGCCCCTTCACCGGCGGGGAACAGTCCCGCCGTGTTGAGGCTCTGGAAGTCCTTGCCGCGTGTGATCCGGATCGGTGAGGAGGTGCGGGTCTCGACCCCGGTCAGCAGCACATCGGGGTGGTCATAGCCGGCGATCTGGCGACCAAAGACCGGCAGGGCTTCACGCATGGCCTCGACCGCAAAGGCCGGCAGGCAGGCCGACAGGTCGGTCATGGTGATGCCCGGCTTGTAGGACGGGGCCACCTCGCCCAGATCGGTCGAGGGGCGGCCGGCCAGGAAGTCGCCGACCTTCTGGGCCGGGGCGGCATAGGTCGAGCCGCCGGCCACATAGGCCAGGCTCTCCCATTTGCGCTGGAATTCGATGCCGGCCAGCGGGTGGCCCGGATAGTCGCGCTCGGGGTCGATGCCGACCACGAAGCCGGAATTGGCGTTCCGCTCGTTGCGCGAATACTGGCTCATGCCGTTTGTCACGACCCGGCCGGGCTCCGAGGTCGCCGCCACCACCGTACCGCCGGGGCACATGCAGAAGCTGTAGACCGTGCGGCCGTTGCTGCAGTGATGCGACAGGCTGTAGTCGGCAGCCCCCAGATCGGGATGGCCCGCATGACTTCCGAAGCGCGCCCGGTCCATCCACGACTGAGGATGCTCGATCCGCACCCCGACCGAAAACGGCTTGGCTTCGATATGGACGCCCTGGTCGTACAGCCTCTGGAAGGTGTCGCGGGCGCTGTGGCCGACGGCCAGCACCACGCGGTCAGCCTCCAGATAGTCGCCGGTCGACAACTTCAGGCCCTTCACCTTGCGGGCACCGTCAGGACCGACCGCGATGTCGAGTTCGTCGACCCGATGCTGCCAGCGATATTCGCCGCCCAGGGCCTCGATGGTCTCGCGCATCGATTCCACCATGGTCACCAGCCGGAAGGTGCCGATGTGGGGGTGGGCCTCGGTCAGGATCTCGGGTGGGGCGCCGGCCTTAACGAACTCCTCCAGCACCTTGCGGCCCAGATGGCGGGGATCCTTGATCTGGCTGTAGAGCTTGCCGTCCGAAAAGGTGCCAGCCCCGCCCTCGCCGAACTGGACATTGGATTCCGGATTCAGTTCGGACCGCCGCCAAAGGCCCCAGGTGTCCTTGGTCCGCTCGCGCACCACCTTGCCGCGGTCCAGAATGATCGGCTTGAAGCCCATCTGGGCCAGGATCAGCCCGGCAAACAGGCCGCAGGGGCCTGCACCGATGACCACGGGACGCAGGGCGTTCAGGGGCTCCGGCGCGCGGGCCTTGAGGCGATATTCGATGTCGGGGGTCGGGCGGACATGGGTGTCGCCGGCGAAGCGGGTCAGCACGTCGGCCTCGTCACGCACGGTCACATCGACGGAATAGACCATCAGGATCGCAGCCTTGCGGCGGGCGTCATGGGCCCGGCGCGCGACGGTCCAGGACAGCAGGTCATCGGCCTGCAAACCCAAACGCTGGAGGATCGCGGGTGCCATGGCCTCCGGCGGATGGCCGAGCGGCAGCTTCAGTTCGGAAATGCGCAACATGGCGAGGGTTTAGCGGGAAGACGGGCCGCACGCCAGAATCACGCCGCGACTCGGGTTCCTGAGGTAACCCTGCTCTCTGGATCAAGGGTTGCGCGCGTCCGAGTCCGTCTCTAAACGGGCGACTTAACCTGCAAGATGGTCGGCAGCGGGCGCGCGGATGTGCGCGACCGTGTCTCTGCGCGCGAGTTTTCCGATGCCCAAAAGAACAGACCTGTCCTCGATCCTGATCATTGGCGCCGGCCCCATCGTGATCGGCCAGGCTTGCGAGTTCGACTATTCGGGCGTCCAGGCCTGCAAGGCCCTGCGCGCCGAGGGCTACCGGATCATCCTGGTCAATTCCAACCCTGCCACGATCATGACCGATCCGGACGTGGCCGACGCGACCTATATCGAGCCGATCACCCCGGACATGGTCGCCAAGATCATCGAGAAGGAGCGCCCCGACGCCCTCCTGCCGACCATGGGCGGCCAGACAGCCCTGAACACTGCCCTGGCTCTCGAAGCCAACGGCACCCTGGCCAAGTTCGGCGTCGAGATGATCGGGGCCAAGGCCGAGGTCATCGACAAGGCCGAGGACCGCCAGAAGTTCCGCGACGCCATGGACAAGCTGGGTCTCGAGAGCCCCAAGTCCAAGGCCGCCCACAACATGGACGAAGCCCGCGAGGGCCTGGCCTTCGTCGGCCTGCCTGCCATCATCCGCCCCAGCTTCACCCTGGCCGGCACCGGCGGCGGCATCGCCTACAACCTCGAGGAATTCGAGGAGATCGTGCTGCGGGGTCTGGACCTGTCGCCGACTACCGAGGTGCTGATCGAAGAAAGCGTCCTGGGCTGGAAAGAGTACGAGATGGAGGTCGTGCGCGACACGGCCGACAACTGCATCATCGTCTGCTCGATCGAGAACATCGACCCAATGGGCGTCCATACCGGTGACAGCATCACCGTCGCCCCGGCCCTGACCCTGACGGACAAGGAATACCAGTGGATGCGCGCGGCGTCGATCGCCGTGCTGCGCGAGATCGGCGTCGAGACCGGCGGCTCCAACGTCCAGTTCGCGGTCAATCCGGCCGACGGCCGCATGGTCGTGATCGAGATGAACCCGCGCGTCTCGCGCTCGTCGGCCCTGGCGTCCAAGGCGACCGGCTTCCCGATCGCCAAGGTCGCCGCCCGCCTGGCCGTCGGCTACACGCTCGATGAGCTGAAGAACGACATCACGGGCGGCGCGACCCCGGCCTCGTTCGAGCCCTCGATCGACTATGTCGTCACCAAGATCCCGCGCTTTGCCTTCGAGAAGTATCCGGGCAGCGAGCCGCATCTGACCACCGCCATGAAGTCGGTCGGCGAAGTGATGGCCATCGGCCGCACCTTCAAGGAAAGCGTCCAGAAGGCCCTGCGCGGCCTGGAAACCGGCCTGTCGGGCTTCGACGAGGTGGACATCCACGGCGCTGATGATCCGGACAACGGCAAGGCCGCCGTGATCCGCGCCCTGGGCATGCCCACCCCCGATCGCCTGCGCGTCATCGCCCAGGCCTTCCGCCACGGCCTGACCGTGGAAGAGGTCAATGCCGCCTGTTCCTACGAGCCCTGGTTCCTGCGCCAGATCGCCGAGCTGATCCGCCAGGAAGGCTGGGTCCGGGCCGGCGGCCTGCCGACCGACGCCCAGGGCTTCCGCGCCCTCAAGGCCCAGGGTTTCTCCGACGCCCGCCTGGCCAAGCTGACCGGCTCTACAGAAACCGCCGTCCGCAAGGCCCGTCAGGCCCTGGACGTGCGGCCGGTGTTCAAGCGCATCGACAGCTGCGCCGGCGAGTTCGCCGCCACCACCCCCTACATGTATTCGACCTACGAGACCGGTGCCCTGGGCCAGGTCCCGGAGTGCGAAAGCGCGCCCAGCAACCGCAAAAAGGCGGTGATCCTCGGCGGCGGTCCCAACCGGATCGGCCAGGGCATCGAGTTCGACTATTGCTGCTGCCATGCAGCCTTTGCGCTCGACGCCATCGGCATCGAGTCGATCATGGTCAACTGCAACCCCGAGACCGTCTCGACCGACTACGACACCTCAGACCGCCTGTACTTCGAGCCCCTGACGGCCGAGGACGTGCTGGAGCTGCTGCATGTCGAGATGAGCAACGGGACCCTGGCCGGCGTCATCGTGCAGTTCGGCGGCCAGACCCCGCTGAAGCTGGCCCACGCCCTGGAAGAGGCCGGCGTGCCGATCCTGGGCACCAGCCCTGACGCCATCGACCTGGCCGAAGACCGCGAGCGCTTCCAGCAGCTGCTGAACGGCCTCGACATCGCCCAGCCCGAAAACGCCATTGCCCGCACCTGGGACGAGGCCCGGGCCGAAGGCGACAAGATCGGCTTCCCGTTCGTGATGCGCCCGTCCTACGTGCTGGGCGGCCGCGGCATGGAGATCATCCGCGATCACGAGCATCTGGAACGCTACATCACCAATACCGGCGAGATCTCGTTCGAGCATCCGATCCTGCTCGACCACTATCTGAGCCGCGCCACCGAGGTCGATGTCGACGCCCTGTGCGACGGCACCGACGTATTCGTGGCCGGCGTTCTGGAGCATATCGAGGAAGCCGGCGTCCACTCGGGCGACAGCGCCTGTTCGATGCCGCCCTTCTCGCTCAGCGCCGAGACGGTGGAAGAACTGAAGCGCCAGACCGTGAAGATGGCCCTGGCCCTCAATGTGCGCGGCCTGATGAACGTGCAGTTCGCCATCGAGGAGCCGCACAGCGAGAATCCGCGGATCTATGTGCTGGAAGTGAACCCGCGCGCGAGCCGTACGGTGCCGTTCGTGGCCAAGACCATCGGTCAGCCCGTGGCCGCCATCGCCGCCAAGATCATGGCCGGCGAGACCCTGAAAAGCTTCGGTCTGGTCGACAAGCCCTATGACCATATCGCGGTCAAGGAAGCCGTCTTCCCGTTCGCCCGCTTCGCCGGCGTCGACACGGTGCTGGGTCCGGAAATGCGCTCGACCGGCGAGGTAATGGGCCTCGACTGGAAGCGCGACGGCGAGGCCGACATGGCCCCCGCCTTCGCCCGCGCCTTTGCCAAGAGCCAGCTGGGCGGCGGCGTCACCCTGCCCCGCTCGGGCACGGCCTTCGTCTCGGTCAAGGAAAGCGACAAGCCCTGGATCGTCGAGCCCGTCCGCCTGCTGCAAGCCTCCGGCTTTACCGTCCTGTGCACCGAGGGTACCCGCAACTATCTGGCCACCCAGGGCATCGCGGTCGAGCACGTCAAGAAGGTGCTCGAAGGCCGCCCTCACATCGTCGACGTGATGAAGAACGGCGGCGTGCAGCTGGTGTTCAACACCACTGAAGGCAAGCAGGCCCTGGAAGACAGCTTCGAGATCCGCCGCACTGCCCTGATGATGAAGGTGCCCTATTACACCACCTCGGCCGGCGCTCTTGCCGCTGCCCAGGCCATCTCCTCGGCCCCCGCCGAAGCGCTGGAAGTGCGGCCGCTGCAAAGCTACAGCTGACGCCTGCAGGGACGAGCCGGCAGACAAACGCCGCGTCGGTGAAAACCGGCGCGGCGTTTTTCATGGCCCCACGTAGCCCTGGTCCAGAACGCACAAGGGCGGCCGACCCCGAAGGATCGACCGCCCTGCGACCTGCCTCGCGCCCGGTTGCCGCGGGGCAGGCCCTGGAGCGTCACGGTCAAACTCGGTTCGACCGCGCTCCCAGCTCTGCCGCCGAAGCGAAGCTTACGCGCCGCCCGGGAAGCGGAACGGGACTTTCACGGTACCGGTCTTGGCACCCATGGGCAGCTTTTCAGCGATGCACATGGCAGCCTTGTCGAAGCCCTTGCCGGCGGCGCTGTTGTCGACGACCTTGCACTCGGACAGCTTGCCGGCGTCGGCCGTGCATTCCAGCATGACCTGGGCGGCGTCGCGTGTGTTGGCATGCTGCTGCAGGCAGCGGCTCATCTGGTCTTCGAAGCCACCCGCAGCGGAAGCGGTTTGTGCGACAAGCAGGCTGCAAGCCATGCCGGCGACGATGGCGATCGGATACTTCATAAGGGGTTCCCTGTGGCGATTGGCCGTTGATGACCCTTATGACAGCGGCAAACTAAGGAACTGAAAAAGTTCAGAGTTAACCCTTTCTGACCTTGAACATTCTGGGCAGATTGAGGCCCGGGCCTTCAGGGGATATGGCTGGCCCATGCCTGTCACACCCTCTCGCTCCCCCTATACCGACGCCGAGATCGGCGACCTGGCCAAGCGGCTTCTGGATCACAGCCTGCCCAAGGCCGAGTGGACCCATGCGGCGCATCTGGCCGCCACCCTGCGGTTGGTGCGCACCCGCGACGCCGGGCTGGAGCGCGACCTGCCGGGGATTATCCAGACCTACAATGTGGCCGTGGGCGGGGTGAACGATGATGTCAGCGGGTATCACGAGACCATCACCCAGGCCTACCTGACCGCGATCCGCGTCTTTGTCGCCGGCCTGCCGGACGGGATCGGTGACGGCGAGGCCTGCGCCCGCCTGCTGGCCTCGCCCCTGGGCGACAGGGCCTGGCCCCTGACCTTCTGGTCGCGCGAGCGGCTGTTCAGTGTCGCGGCACGTCGGGGCTGGCTGGAGCCGGATCTTAGGCCCCTGACCTGACCTGACCTGACCTGACCTGATCTGGCTTGACTGACCCACGCGGCGCCGTGGCAGCGTCCCGGGCCTTTTGCGGAGACGCCTGCCATGGTCATCGTCCATCACCTGAACAATTCCCGCAGCCAGCGGATCCTCTGGCTGCTTGAGGAGCTGGGCGTGCCCTATGAGGTCAAGCGCTATGAGCGCGACGCCCAGACCATGCTGGCACCGGTCGAGCTGCGCGCCATCCACCCCCTGGGCAAGTCGCCGGTAATCACCGACAGCGGCAAGGTCATCGCCGAGACCGGGGCGATCATCGAGTACATCATCGAGACCTATGGCCAGGGCCGGCTGATCCCGGCCGCCGGCACGGCCGATCGGCTGCGCTACACCTACTGGCTGCACTATGCCGAAGGCTCGGCCACGACGCCGCTGCTGCTGAAGCTGGTCTTCACCGCCCTGCCGACCCGCGCGCCGGGCCTGCTGCGCGGTCTGGTCAAGGCCGTCGCCAACGGCGCCCAGACCGGTTTCATCGACCCGCAGCTGAAGACCCATGTCGACTACTGGGACGACGAGTTAGCCAAGTCCGCCTGGTTCGCGGGCAAGGACTTCACCGCCGCTGACATCATGATGAGCTTCCCGCTTGAGGCCGGAGCCGCCCGGGCCGGGGCAGCCTCGCGCCCGCACGTCAAGGCGTTCCTTGAGCGCATCCACGCCCGCCCCGCCTATCGCGAAGCCCTGAAGCGCGGCGGCCCTTACGACTACGCCCAATAGGCCGGCCAGCTGGCCTGGTTCAGATCGTCGCGACCGCCTTTGGTTAAGCTGCAGGTAACCCTGTAGGTGCATGAACTTGAGTCTCCCATCGGCCTTCGCTGGTGGGAGACCTCGAGCTTTAGCCATGCCGAATTCTCAGGGGCCTCCAGGCGGGCCTTCCTCCAGCCTCGGAAGCCTTGCCGCGATTGCCGGAGCAATCGCCGTGGGGCTGATTGCAGCGGTGTCGGTCAATGCCGCGCCGCGCGATCCCTCGCGGGTCGCGGCGGTCTTCCCGCCCTGGTGGGACGCGGGCCGAAGCCTGGGTGCCGGCGGCACTGCCGGCCAGATCGCCGCCGTCGGCGGCGCACCCTTCATTGTCATTCTGCGGGGCGACCCGGTCGACCTGGCGCGCCGCGCCCGGGCATCCGGAGCCCTGCTGATCCTCGATCCTGATCTCGCGGGCGTCTGCGCCCCCAAGGGAGCCTTGTCATGAGCATCGCTGTTACCAGCCTCGACAGCCAGCGCCAGTTTGGCGGCAAGGTCGTCGAAGGGGCCAGTTGGCTGATGGTGGTCATTGTTGTGGCCGCCCGGTTGCTGTTGCAGGGCCCGGTTCTGGGCCTGGCTCTCGCCGCCCTGGTCGCGGCCGCAGCCACCACCCTGGCGCACCGGACCGCCGGAACCAACTCGACCGGCCGGTCTCTGATGGGCGTCGCCCTGATGGCCCAGGTCTCCCTGCTCGTCGCGGCCCTGAATGGCCATGGCTGGCAGATCGACATGCATATGGCCTATTTCGCGGCCCTGGCCCTGCTGGTGGTCTTCTGCGACTGGCGCGTCATCGCCGCCGCCGCCGCCGCCGTCGCCGTGCACCACCTGGTCCTGAGCTTCATGCTGCCCCAGGCCGTCTTTCCCGGTTCGGCGAGCCTTGGCCGGGTCATCGTCCACGCCGCGATCCTGATCGTCGAGGCCGGAGCCCTGATCGCCACGACCTTCAGCATCAACGCCATGTTCGACAGCGCCAACAAGGCCCGCGCCGAGGCCGAGAAGGCTGTTGAGGACGCCCATGCCGCCCATAGCGCCGCTGAAAACGCCCGACGCTCCGAAGAATCCGTCCGGGCCGAGACGGCCCAGACCGAGGCGTTCAATGAGATGCAGCACACTGAAGCGGTCGAGGCGATCGCCAAGGGTCTGGAACACCTGGCCAAGGGCGATCTGACGGTCCGACTATCGACGCGCTTCTCGGAGGCTTACGAAGCGCTGCGGGCCGACTTCAATGCGGCTGCCGAACGGGTGCAGGCCGCCCTGATGGATATCTCGGTAACGACCCGCGCGGTCAGTGCTGGGGCTGACGAGATCGCCCACGCTTCCGACGACCTGTCCATGCGGACCGAGCAGCAGGCCGCCAGCCTGCAGCAGACCACCTCGGCGCTCGAGGACATCACGGCCACGGTGCGCAAGACCGCCGCCGGAGCCAAGGAGGCCTCTGACGTGGTGGCCAAGGCCCGAACCGACGCCCAGCGCTCGGGCGAAATCGTCGACCAGGCGGTTGCCGCCATGACCCAGATCGAAGGCTCTTCCACCCAGGTGGGTCAGATCATCGGGGTGATCGACGAGATCGCCTTCCAGACCAATCTTCTGGCCCTCAATGCCGGGGTCGAGGCCGCCCGCGCCGGCGAGGCGGGCCGCGGCTTTGCCGTGGTCGCCCAGGAAGTGCGGGCTCTCGCCCAGCGCTCGGCCGATGCCGCCCGGGAAATCAAGACCCTGATCTCGACCTCGACCCAGCAGGTCGGTGCCGGCGTGGCCCTGGTGGGCCAGACCGGCGAAGCCCTGCAGCGCATCGTCGGTCAGGTCGCCTCGATCGACACCCTGGTCAACCAGATCGCCGCCTCGGCCAATGCCCAGTCGGCAGGCCTGCAGGAGGTCAATACCGCCATGAACAAGATGGACCAGGTGGTGCAGCAGAACGCCGCCATGGTCGAGGAGGCCACCGCCGCCACCCATGCCCTGAAGGGCGAGGCCGGCCAGTTGGCCGCCCAGGTCTCTCGCTTCAAGGTGTCTGACGGGACGATGGCCGCCCATACTGAGGCTTCGCCACAGCCCCGCCAGCGTCCTGCCGTCATGGCGCGTCCAGGCCGCAGCTCGGCGGCGGCGGCCGTCAAGGAAGAGTGGCAGGAGTTCTAGGCCCAGGGGCCCCGGTCCAAACCGGGGCCCCTGGCCTGCACGGCCACCATGAGAGCAAAGGGGATCGCCTCGCCCCTTGCTTATCGTGAACGCGCCTCTTATCCTCTCAGCCCCCAGTCGTGCGCGCCCGCGACGGGACGAATACTCCTCCCAAGGCGAACCGAGCTAAAATCCGCAATGGAAAAAGTGCCGATGACCGCCGGGGGTTATCAAACCCTCGACGACGAACTGAAGCGTTTGAAGACGATCGAGCGTCCGGCAGTGATCGCCGCAATCTCCGAGGCGCGCCAGCATGGCGACCTCTCGGAGAATGCTGAGTATCACGCCGCCAAGGAGCGCCAGGGCTGGATCGAAGGCCGCATCGCCGAGATCGAGGACAAGATCGCCCGTGCACAGGTGATCGACGTGTCCAAGCTCTCGGGCAAGCAGGTGAAGTTCGGGGCGACGGTCAGCGTCGTCGACGAGGACACCGAGGAAGAGGCCCGGTACCAGATCGTCGGCGATCACGAAGCCGATGTGAAGTCGGGCCGAATCTCGCTGTCATCGCCGCTCTCGCGCGCCATGATCGGCAAGGAAGTGGGCGAGGTCGTCGAGGTCAATACGCCCGGCGGCGTCAAGGCCTATGAGATCCTGAAAGTGGAGTGGCTCTAGAGGCCTCTGGCTCTAGCGCCCAACCCGCGCCATAAAGCGAGACCATGAACAAGGCTGCTTCTCCCGGGGCGGCCTTGTTTGCATGACCGTACTCTTCCGGATGCCGTGTTGAAGACACCTTCGAAGCCACCTCTGATCATCTGGGCGATCTCCGACGGCCGCGCCGGCATCGAGGCCCAGGCTGTCGGCCTGGCCGAGGCCGTGGTGCGCGAGGCGCGCCTCCAGGGCATCGAAGCCCTGATCGAGGTCAAGCGCGTCGGCTGGACCGGCCGCGTCGGTCGCCTGCCCTGGTGGCTGAACTGGTTCCCGCGCCGATGGCTGACGCCGGACAGCGACATCGGAGGCCCTTTCCCGGATCTGTGGATCGCCGCCGGCCGCGCCACCCTGCCCCTGTCGATCCGCGCCAAGCGCTGGTCGGGCGGCAAGACCTATGTGGTGCAGATCCAGGACCCCCGGGTCCCGCCACACATGTTCGACCTGGTCATTCCGCCCAAGCATGATCGCCTCAGCGGCGACAACATCCTGTCGATCACCGGCTCGCCGCACCGGGTGACCACCGCGCGCCTGGCCAGCGAGTACGAGAAGTTCTCCGACCAGATCGACGACCTGCCCCGCCCGCGGGTCGCGGTGCTGCTGGGCGGCAAGTCCAAGGCCTTCGACCTGTCCAGCGAACGCGCCGCCCAGATCGCCCACCAGATCCAGATTCCGCTGGAGCAGGACGGCGGCTCGCTGCTGATGACCTTCTCGCGCCGCACGCCCGAGCCGGCCCGCGCCCTGCTGACCGCCAGGCTGCGGCATCTGCCCGGCCTGATCTGGGATGGCGAGGGCTCCAATCCCTATTTCGCCTTCCTGGCGGCCGCCGACTACATCCTCGTCACCGAGGACTCGACCAACATGGCCACCGAGGCCGCCTCGACCGGCAAGCCGGTGTTCATCCTGAAGATGGACGGCTCCAGCCTGAAGTTCCGCCTCTTCCACGAAGAACTGGAACGTCAGGGTGCCGCACGTCCCTATGGCGGGGCTTTCCACGGCTGGACCTATGAGCCCGTCGACGAGACCGGCCGCGCCGCACGCGAAGTACTGGCGCGGATGCGGGGTGAGGACGTCATCGAAGCGGAGCCGGTTGAGGCTGCTGAGGCAGTTGAAGCTTCGGCTGAGCCTGAGGCTGAGGTTGCGGTAGAGGCGGAGGTTGCGACTGCGGCCGCTCCCGAACCCGTCCCCACCCCCAAGCCGCCGCGGAAGCCTCGCGCGAGGCCGCAGGCTGCTGCTGACAAGGCACCCCCGAAACCGAAAGCGGCATCCACGGCAAAGAAGGCCGGGACCAAGACCGCAACGACAGTGAAGGCGGCCAGAAAACCGCGACCCAAGCCGGAATAGCCCGCCTGACCGCGCCCTCTTCCCAGGCAAGCGATTTGGGCGAGGAGGGATTCGGCCCTAAACAGGTCCCATGATCCTCGCTGTCCTCCAGGCCCGCATGAGCTCCACCCGCCTGCCGGGCAAGGTGCTGATGCCGATCCTGCGCCAGCCCATGATCGTGCGGCAGATCGAGCGGTTGGCCCGGTCCAGGCGCATCGACCGGCTGGTGGTGGCGACGAGTGACCAGCCCGACGATGATGTGCTGGTCGAGGCCGTGCGCAAGGAAGGCATAGCCGTACATCGCGGGCCGCTGGACAATGTGCTGGAACGCTTCATCGGCGCGCTGGACGCTCATCCCGCCGACCATGTGGTCCGCCTGACCGCCGACTGCCCGCTGGCCGACCCCGACCTGATCGACGCCACCATCGACCTTCATCTGGCGACCGGTGCGGACTATGCCAGCAACAGCCCCGAAGGCGCGGCCTTTCCCAAGGGCCTAGATGTCGAGGTGATCACCGCGCAGGGCCTGCGCCGCGCGGCCCGGCAGGCCGACAGCCAGGAAGCCCGCGAGCACGTGACCTGGGATGTCTGGAACCATCCCGACCAGTGGAAGATCGCCTGGCTCCCCGCCGAGCCGGGTCAGGACGCCATCCGCTGGACCGTCGACCGGCCCGACGACTACGCCTTCGTCGCTACGGTCTATGACCAGCTCTATCCGGCCAATCGCCACTTCACCTCCGATGACATCAAGGCCTTTGTCGCCAGTCGGCCGGACCTGATGATGTACGGCGGCGACCGGCGCGGATGAGCCGTCCCGCCATCCTGTTCGTCTGCAACGCCGGTCCCGATGTGGGCGGCGGCCATGTGATGCGGTCCCTGACCCTGGCCGAAGCCCTGACGTCGGCGGGGGCGGACTGCGCCTTTCTGGCCCGGCCGGCGGTCGAGGCCGTGCTCGAGGTCTTCGCGCCCGGCACACCCCGCAGCATGGCTTCCGAGCCGTTCGATGCCGTCGTCTTCGATCACTACGACCTGTCGGCCCCCGACCACCGCGCCCTGGCCCGGGGGCGTCCGACCCTGGTGATCGATGACCTGGCCAACCGTCCGCTGGAGGCCGATCTGGTGCTGGACGCCGGACCTGCCCGTCTGGCCCAGGACTATGCCGGCCTGACGCCCCCCGGAGCGATCCTGCTCCTTGGACCGAACCATGCGCCCGTGCGCCCGGCCTTTCCGGCCCTGCGCGAAGCGGCCCTGGCCCGCCGCGCGGCTGCAGGCTCCGTGAAGCGGATCCTGGTGTCCCTGGGCCTGACCGATGTGGGCGGCATTACCGGACGGGTCGTCGATCTGCTGTTGTCCCGCCCCGGCGAGGTTGCCCTGGATGTGGTGCTGGGGAGCGGTGCCCCCAGCCTGCCCCGCTTGCGGGCAGTGACCGATCCGCGCCTCAACCTGCACATTGATACCCAGGACATGCCCCGCCTGACCCTGGAGGCGGACCTCGCGGTCGGGGCCGGCGGCTCGACCAGCTGGGAGCGCTGCATCCTGGCCCTGCCCACCCTCACCCTGGTCCTGGCCGACAATCAGGTCGCCGCCGCCACGGCCCTGCAGGCGGCAGGGGCCAGCCCCTGCCTGACCGTGGGAACACCAGATTTCGACACTGCTTTCAAAGACGAGATCGACAGGTTGATGGCGGACCAAGGCCTGCGCGCCGCCCTGTCGACGGCCAGCGCCAAGGTCTGCGACGGCGGTGGCGCCGATCGCGTGGCCGCGGCCTTTCTGGCGCGGATTGCCGGCACCTAGGCTCTAGTCCTTGGCCGCCCGCCACAGCGGTCCGACGGCCAGCAACAGGACCAGAATGTTGAACCCGGCATTGGAGGCATTGCCGGAGGCCAGCGACCCGGCGCTGTCCACGACGAACCAGGCCAGAAGACTGGCCAGAACCGCCCGGCGCACGCCTTCCGGTGCGGCATCATGGACCCATTCCGACAGGCACCAGATCAGGACGCCCCAGCCGGTCAGAAAGCCCCCGGTCAGGGCCGACAGAAACACGGTGTCCGGCGAGGCATAGGTTGTTGCGCCATCGATCGGCCAGCTCAGGAGATCGAGTGTCAGCCGGGCAGGCTCCCGCGTGTTCGCCAGGGTGCCGAGAAAGAACACGGGCCCGAAGGACCCGACGATCAGGGCCGTGACCTTCAGCCAGGCCTTGTGGAACTTTTGGGACATCTGCACCTCCTCCTGATCCCTTGCCCGGGCAGGCTGAGCCCGGGGCTGCTGTGGCTCAATTACCTGCCAGGTTATTGCTGCGGTTCAGGTCCCCTGTGACCATCGCGCTACCCAAACCCTGGAGCGTCATCATGGTCAGCCCTGCCGAAAGTCCCCTCGAGATCGTCCGCCAGTTCATGAAGGCCATGGAGCCGCTGGACTATGACACGGCCCTGAGGCTCGTCGCCGACACCTGCGAATATGTGAATCCGCCGCCCCTGCCGGTGGTCCATGGTCCGGCCGGCGTTCGCAGTTTGCTAGAGCCGTTCTTCGCACCGACCCTGGAAAACGAGTTCCGGGTCCTGCGCGAGTCCGCCAGCGGGTCGCTGGTCTTTCTGGAGCGACTTGACCGCCATCGTCTCGCCGACAAATGGGTCGAGCTGCCGGTGACGGGCGTGTTCGAGGTCCATGACGGCAAGATCACCTACTGGCGCGACTATTTCGACGCGGCCACGATCATGTCGCAGTGGCCCACCGGCTAGGGACAGGCCCAAGCCCGCTCCCCTTAAGGGAAAAAACCCGGTCGACTGCGACAAACCGCGCTGGATCACCTAACGCTCGTTAACCAAACGTTGGGCGCTTGGGCTGGATTCTGCAGCGACATCGTCGCCGCCGGATTCTCCCGCCATGCCCGCCCTGCCCGATATTCGCGGCCTGAAATACCCGGACGAGTTCGTCGCCCGGCATTTCTTCAAGCGCGGCCTGCATCAGCGCAGCGGGCGGGTCGTGGAACTGGGCGGGGGAACGGGCAACAACCTCTCGCTCTATGCGGCCTATGGCTGGTCCCTGACCGATGTCGACTATTCGCAGTCGGCTCTGGACGACGCGGCCTTCAACCTCGACGGCCGGGTTGAAACGATCCGCGCCGACCTGTCGCAAGGCCTGCCCGACCTGGGCGATACGCCCATCGACGTGCTGCTGATCCCCAACCTGCTCTGCTATCTGACCGACGCACAGGCCCGGGCCGTCCTCACGGCGGCGCGCCGGACCCTCGCCCCCGGTGCCGAGGTTTTCGTGCGCACGCGGCTGGTCGATGACTATCGCTGCGGCCGGGGCGTGGAGGAAGAGCCGCAGGGCTGGCGGCTGGCGACGCCCGAGACCGGCGAGGCCGGACTGTTCAACCTGTTCTACACCGAAGAGGGTCTGGTCAGCCGGCTGGTTGACGAACTGGGCCTGATCGAGCCGACCGCCCTGAAGGTGTCGTTCGACAATCTGCAGAACGGCAAACGCGTCGCCCCCAACAGTGATCTGGTAGTGTGGGGAGCGGTGGCATGAGCGAGCGCATTCGCATTGTCGGCGGCGGGCTGACCGGCATTCTGGCGGCCTTCGAAGCCCATCGTCTGGGCTGGCGCGACATCACGATCCAGGAGCGCTTCGAGGCGCTCGGCGGCGTGGCCCGCCCCCGGGTCGTGCATGGCCAGGAGATGCGGGACGGCTGCATCTATTTCGGCGGCGCTGGCGACCCCATCGTCGAGACCCTGTCGGCCCACGGCGCAACCTTTGAAGCCTTCGACAACCGGTTTGGCTCTGTCAGCCTGGGTGCCGACGAGCGCCGGGTCTTTACCTGGGACTTCGGCGGCCCGGCAGTCGACTGTGCCGCGACCAGGATTTCTCGCCCGGCCGGCGACAGCCTGGCCGACCGCATCGCCGCCTATCCGCCGGCCATAGCCGCCCGGCTGGACGCCTTCTGTCGCTGGCACCTGGACACCGATCTCGACCTTGTCCAGGGCGAGGCGGCCATACCGCTGGCGATCAACCGGGTCTTCCCGGCCGCAGCCGACCTGACCGCCCTGGCGGCCCTGAAGGCGACCGATCCCTGGGCTGACGAGCTCTATGCCATTCCGCGGGGCCTGTCGGGCCGCACCGCAAACCTGAGCGCCACCCTGCCGGTCGGTGGCTTCTCTGCCCTGTTCGACACCTGCCACAGGGCCCTGGTGCAGTTGGGGGTCAAGGTCGAGCTCAATGCCCTGGTCTCGCCCCGTGCCCTGCTGGCCGCCCCCCAGGCCGACGAGACCGTGGTCTGGGCCGCCAACCCGACGCCGCTGTTCAAGCCCCTCGGCCTGGCCAGGCCCGATCTGCTCAAGAAGAGCTTTGCCACCTATGTCTTCGCCGTCGAGTTCGACGGCCCCTGCCCGGTCTATGTCCAGAACTTCACGGCCCAGGGCGCGGCCTTCCGCGTCTATCTCTATGAGAGCGGCGGCCAGACCCTGGCCGTAGCCGAATGCGTACGCGAGGCCGACCTGGCCAAGCTGCCCGGCGAGATGCGGACCCTGATGTCTGGCTTCGGTGGCCTCAAGGTCGGTGCCCTGCTGCACACGGACGTCAAGCCGCGCTGGATCTACCATACGCTGGACGCCATCTCGGGCCTCAAGGCCCTTCGCCGCGAGTTGGCCGGCCGCTTCGGTACCGCCTTCATCCCGGGGGCCTGGGAGCCCTATGCCAAGGCGGCCAAGCTGTCCGAGGTCAATGCCGCCCTGCTGGCCGCGCGCGAGGACGCCCCCGCACTGGCTCCGACGGCCGCGCTGGCCGGATGACTGCGATGACCACGGCGGCGATCATGCAGCCGACCTATCTGCCCTATCTGGGCTATTTCCAGCTGATGGCGGCCAGCGACGTCTTCGTCTTTCTCGACGACGTGCAGTTCGCCCGGCGCTCGTGGCAGTCGCGCAACCGCATCCTGACGGCCCAGGGCGAGCTGATGCTGACCATTCCGGTCCGGAAACATGACCGCGACACGCCGATCAGTGCGATCGAGATCGACGACAGCCAGGGCTGGCGCGAGAAGCATCTGGCCGCCCTGCGCCATGCCTATGGCAAGCGGCCGGCCTTTGCCGAAGGCTGGGCCTTTGTCTTCGAACAGCTGGCGCAGCATCGGGACGGGCGGCTGGCCGACCTGACCTGCGACATGGCCAGGGCAGCGGCGGCGAAGATCGGCCTGACGCCCCGTCTGGTCCGGGCCTCCGAGCTGGGGGCCGAAGGTGCCCGTTCGGAGCACCTTCTGGCCGTCTGCCGGGCCGTGGGCGCGACCCACTATGTCTCGCCCACCGGCTCTGTGGACTACATGGAAGAGGACGGCGTGTTTGCGGCGGCGGGCTTTCCGGCACGGTTCCAGGCGTTCCGGCCGGTGAGCTACCCCCAAGGACCGGGCGAGTTTGTGCCGTTCATGGGCTTTGTCGACGCCCTGATGAATGTGGGCTGGGCGGGGATGGCGGCCCTGGTATCGCCAAAGCCCTAGCGAACGCCGATCACTTGCCGCATCCTTCCTTGGCAGTTGGGAGGCCGAGCATGTCCAGATCCGTCGTCGTCACAGGGGTTTCCACCGGTATCGGCTGGGCGATCACCCAGGTTCTGGTGGCGGGCGGCTTCCACGTCTTTGGCAGTGTCCGCAAACAGGCCGACGCCGAGCGCCTGCAGGCCACCTTCGGGTCCAGCTTCACCCCACTGGTCTTTGATGTCACCGACGAGGCCGCCGTCAACGCCGCGGCGCGCAAGGTCGAGGCGGCCCTGAACGGCGCGACCCTGGCGGGACTAGTCAACAATGCTGGCATCGCCGTGGCCGGCCCCCTGCTGCACCTGCCTGTGGACGAGTTTCGCCAGCAGCTGGAGGTCAACCTGACCGGGGTGGTCATCGCGACCCAGGCCTTCGCCCCACTGCTGGGGGCCCAAAGTCCGGCACGCACCGATCCCGGCCGGATCGTCAACATTTCCTCGGTCGGGGGCAAGACCGCCAATCCGTTCATGGGGCCCTACTGCACGTCCAAGTTCGGGCTGGAGGGCCTGTCGGAGTCGCTGCGCCGGGAGCTGCTGCCCTTCGGCGTCGACGTGGTGATCGTGGCCCCGGGCGCTGTGGCCACGCCGATCTGGGACAAGGCCGACAGCGTCGATGTCGCCCGCTATGCCAATACCGTCTATGCCCCGGCCCTGGCCGGCATGAAGGCCTTCATGCTGACGATCGGCAAGTCCGGCCTGCCGCCCGAACGGATCGGCGAGGCCGTGCATCTGGCCCTGACGACGGCCAGCCCCAAGACGCGCTATGTGATCTCGCCCGATCCCGTGCAGGTCCTGCTGGGCCAGATCCTGCCCAAGCGCATGCTCGACCGGATCATCGGCAAGCGACTGGGCCTGCTGCCCAAGGCTTGAGGTCTCGGAAGCTTGGGCGATTTCGCACGTTAAGGCCGGCAAGCATGGTAGGGTGACGGAGAGGCGTAACCAAACGCCCCCTGGCGCGTTCCCCCCTGATCGCGGATCGCCGCCAACGGCTCCCCACAGAAGGGAGCGAGCCCCTGATAGCCGACAATCGACAAGACGCCCCCTGGCTGGCCGCGTAGCGCCGCGTCGGACCCCTCGCGGTCCGAGCGCCATCGCGCGCCTGTCGCCCCGCACCAGAAGAAGTGACCCGCCGATGAAAACCTATCCGGGCACCCGCCCCTCCGGGCCAAAGGGCCTGAACGATTCCCGCTCGACCGGCGGTCAGCCCACCCGGCCGCGCCCGATCGATCCCGATGCCCTCCGGGGCACCAAGACGTGAGCCGCCTGACGCCGGTTCCCGCACGCCAGACGACCGTATCCGGGGAGGGCAGCGTGATCGCCTATTTGGTGCTGGTTCACCGCTATCCCGAACAGTTCAAGCGTCTGTTCCGGGCGATCCATGACCCCGACAACCACTATCTGATCCATGTCGACAAGAACTCGGGTCCGGCCCTTGAAGCCGATATCCGCGAATTCCTGTCCGCCTATCCCAACGCGGCCGTGCTGGAGAGCAAGAAGGCCCTGTGGGGCGGCTACAGCCTGGTCGATGCCGAACTGCGCGGCATGGAAAAGCTTCTGGAGATGGGCAAGGACTGGAGCTTCTTCATCAACTTGTCGGGACAGGACTTCCCGCTGATGACCCAGAAGCGCATTCGCGCCTTCCTCGCGCAAAACCGGGGCCGCGAGTTCATCCGGGTGCTGGACCAGGCCCGGATGCGTCCAGACACCATGGGCCGGGTGCTGAAACATGTGGTCGAGCTGAAGGGCCGCATCGTCGACACCCTGGCCACGCGACTCTTTCTTGACGGGGCCACCCCCTATATCGGCACCCAGTGGAAGATTGTCAGCCGGACCTTCTGCGACTTCGTCTGCCACGACCCGTCGGTGGAGCGCTACAAGGCCTTCTACCGCAACACCTTCATCGCCGATGAGGGCTTCTTCCAGACCGTGATGATGAACACCTCCACCCATGGCGAGGTGATCAATGACGACAAGCGGATGATCGACTGGATCCCTGACGGCGACATCAAGCTGAGGCCCCGCACATTCGTGGCTTCGGACGCCATGCAACTGACCACCGGCCAGGACCTCTTTGCCCGCAAGTTCGATGCAACCGAGGATTCCGAGATCCTCGACCTCCTGGAGGCCCATCTGCGCACCCAGGACGTGGCGAACGTGGATGAGGCACCAAGCGCCCCCGCACCGCGACTGCTCGTGGGGGCCTAGGCAAGTCCACCATCGGCAATGGTGAGTCGCAAACGAAAGCTGTCATCCCGGACAAGTCCGGGATGACAGTCTGTTTTGATCTGAAGCGATCCGGGAAACGGAGGACGCCCTAACCCACCATCGACCAGTCCAGCGGCTCGCCGCGGGCCAGGTCGCGTGCGGCCTTGCCGGCCAGCACCTTGGCGAGATCGGCGGGCGGCAGGCCGTTGCCGGGGCGGACCGAGCGGACATTGGCCCTGGTCAGGGGCTCGCCGGCTTTCACATCGGCGGTCACATAGAGCGAGCGGCGGAAGAGCAGGCTGGTCGCTTCCGACCCCAGGGTATCGTAGTGGGCGCGACCCAGCGAAGCCCAGGCGTTCTTGGTGTCCTCCACCAGGGCCTTAAACTCGGCGGGCTCCAGGCTGAAGGCCGCGTCAGGACCGCCGTCGGCGCGGGCCAGGGTGAAGTGCTTTTCCACCGCGCAGGCCCCGACCGAGACCGCCGCCACCGAGGCGGCCGTGCCCGGCGTGTGATCCGACAGGCCCACCGGACAACCGAAACGCTGGGCCATGTCGGCGACTGTCCGCACATTGGCGTCGGCAAAGGTGGCCGGATAGCTCGAGACACAGTGCAGCAGCAGGACGCCCGCCGCGCCGGCCGACAGGGCCGTTTCGCGGGCGGTCTCGATCTCCTGCAGATTGGCCATGCCAGTCGAGATGATCAGCGGCTTGCCCTTGCTGGCGGCATACTGGATCAGCGGGATGTCGACGGCCTCGAACGAGGCGATCTTGAAGGCCGGCGCGCCCAGGCTGTCGAGCAGGTCCACCGCCGTCTCGTCGAACGGGCTGGAGAAGATCGTCACCCCGCGCTGGCGGGCCCGCTCGAAGATCGCCGCATGCCATTCGAACGGCGTATGGGCCTCTTCGTAAAGCTCATACAGGGTGCGCCCGTCCCACAGTCCGCCATGGATCTTGAACTCGGGGCGGTCGACATCGAGGGTGATGGTGTCGGCGGTATAGGTCTGGATCTTGATCGCGTCGCAACCGGTCGCGGCGGCGGCGTCGACCATGGTCAGGCAGCGCTCGAGGCTGCCATTGTGATTGCCCGACAGTTCACAGATCACATAGGGCGACTGGTCGGTGCCGATCTTGCGGCCGGCGATCTCGATGAAGGGGGAGTCGGTCATGGCGCGGTCCGGAGCAACATGGTTTCCGGCAGTTTAACCCGGGAAAGGTGGACGAGGCGTCAATCGCCGCCGCCGCCGCCGTCTCCACCGCCCCCATCGCCATCGCTGGAGCCGTCGGAGTCGTCAGAGCCCTCTGACTTGGACCCCTTGGAGGAGGAACCGATGGGGACAATGCCGCCATCGCCGCCGTCTGTGGCGCGATCCCGCTTCTTGTTCTTCTCGGCGGCTGCGCCCGCCCCCATCATGGCCACGCCCGAGCCGGCACCGATGGCGACGCCCAAGGCGAGACCCAGGGCCAGATTGTCGAGCGCCAGGCCCAGAGCCACCCCGATGGCGATCCCGACGCCAATGCCGATCGGCAAACCCGCTTTCATGATGTCCCCCGTGTTGCAGCCATCGCGCTAAGCTGGAATCGACACTATATCTGCGCCCATGTCGACCTCCTCCGCCCCCCGCCAGACCCGCTGCCTGATCATTGGTTCAGGCCCCGCCGGCTACACCGCCGCCATCTATGCCGCGCGCGCCCTGCTGAAGCCCGTGCTGATCGCCGGCATCCAGCCGGGTGGCCAGCTGACCATCACCACCGATGTCGAGAACTATCCGGGCTTTGCCGACGTCATCCAGGGTCCGTGGCTGATGGACCAGATGAAGGCCCAGGCCGAGCATGTCGGCACCGAGTTCGTTAGCGACATCGTGCTGTCGGCCGACCTCTCCAAGCGCCCGTTCCACATCAAGTGCGACAGCGGCGAGGAATGGCTGGCCGAGACCCTGATCATCGCCACCGGGGCCCAGGCCAAGTGGCTGGGGCTTGAAAGCGAGAGCAAGTTCCAGGGCTTTGGCGTCAGCGCCTGCGCCACCTGCGACGGCTTCTTCTATCGCAACAAGGACGTGGTCGTGGTCGGCGGCGGCAATACGGCCGTCGAAGAAGCCCTGTTCCTGACCAGTTTTGCCCGCAAGGTCACCCTGGTCCACCGCAAGGACGAACTGCGGGCCGAGAAGATCCTGCAGGAGCGCCTGCTGGCCCATCCCAAGATCGAGATTGCCTGGAACAGTGCCATCGACGAGGTGCTGGGCGACAGCAACCCGATGGGCGTAACCGGCGTCCGCCTCAAGAACGTGATCACCGACGACCTGAGCGAGCTGAAGTGCGACGGCGTGTTCATCGCCATCGGCCATGCCCCGTCGTCCGAGCTGTTCAAGGATCAGCTGGAAACCCATGCCGGCGGCTATCTGCTCGTCGCGCCCGGCACCGCCTCGACGGCGATCGAGGGCGTCTATGCGGCCGGCGACGTCACCGACCATGTCTATCGCCAGGCCGTCACGGCGGCGGGCATGGGCTGCATGGCCGCCCTCGAGGCCGTGCGCTTCCTCGCCGAGCAGGACCACATCCGCGACCGTCACCCGATCAGCCATGCCGAGGCCGAGAAGATCGGCGTCTGGTAGGGCTGCGGCGTGGGTAAGCGCTGGCGGCCATAAGGCCGCCAGCTTAAAAGGCCCATCAGAGCCCGGCGGCGCGAATGAAGACGGCCTCGAACTGAGCACCGGTCTTTCGCCTGAAGGTCACGGTTTTGGGCACCCCCGGCTCGAAGGCCATATGCTTCTTGAGCACGAAGACGCTGTTGCCGGGCACATCGGTACCGTCAATCCTGACCAGCTCGTCCCCGACCGCGACTCCCGCCTCCATGGCCTGAGAGTCCGCCTGGACCTGCTGGACCACGATCTTGGCGACGGTGGTCTTGGTCAGTCCTGTGGTCATCACCTGAACGGAAAAACCGATCTTTCTCGCCCTCGGCTTGGCGCCGGCCTCTGCTGACACGGCCAGGGCAAGCATGGTCACTCCGAACACAACAGACCGGCGCAAGGGGGCGAGCTTGATCTTGTCGGCGGCGGTCATGCGCATGGGTTCCTGAATTGAGGCCTGTCCGGACCTTCTAGTCAGGCAGATCGCAAAGACCCATGGCCCCAAAACGCCTAGCTCATATGCATTTATGCATGGATTGGCCCTGCGCCCCCGGACAGGGATCTTGCTAGGGAACGCCTCGCTTGCCGATGGGCGGGCAACTGCGCCGATCCGGTAGAGGCCTTAGCCCAGTTCTGCGCCCACTCCGAAGACGGCGCGGACCATGGGATAGGCCGGTCGCCCTGCCGGCCCTGACCCTAGTTCAAGGGCGACAACAGGTTCGGCGGCCGCTGTTTCGGCTTGGGCGGCGGGGCCTTGGGGGTCTCGGCAACGGGCGGCTTTTCAGCGGCAACCTCCGGAAGCTTGTCCAGGGCGCGGTTGATCTCGGCGATCTCTTCGGGCGTCGGGATCCGGCGACCGGCGACCGTCCCTTCGAACTTCAGGCGTTCACCGCCGGGGGCCGTGGCGTCGGGCACCGCAACCAGATGGGCCCCCGGGGCCAGGGTCGAGGGGATCAGGCCTGCTGCCTGGGCCTGGGCCAGGACCTGGGTATTGACCACCGCCCCGGCGGCCAGGGCCTCGGCTGGGGCGGCTTCGAGGGTACGGGCGTCACCGGCCAGCAGGATGTCGGCGGTCACGTCCTCACCGCCACGATACTTGCCCTTGAACGCCGCCAGGGTGCCCGACGGTCCGGTCCAGCGATAGAAGATGTGCTGCCCCACCTGGCGCAGCTTGACCAGGGTCGGGGCCCAATAGGGCGCGACATAGCTGGCGTGATAGTGGGTGGCGACACCCACATCCTTCATCACGAAGCCATTGAGGGCGCGGCGGGCCACCGACTCAGCCGAGGCCCAGAGCTGCGGATTGGGTTCGCGGGCCAGGGAGCCGTCGCAGGTGAAGCTGAACTGGCAACCGGTGGCGCGGGCGGCACCTTCATAGATCACGCCGCAGACGGTCTTGGGATAGCCCGGATGCCGCATGCGGTTGAGCACGGTCTGGGCCACGGCCTCCTGGCCGGCCAGGGGCTCGAAGGCGGATTCGAAATAGACCGCCTGGGCCAGGCAGCGCAGAGCCTTGGTGCGGTCCTCGACCGACGCCTTCAGCACGAACGGCTTCGCCGGCTCGATAGCCAGGGGCGCGGGCCGGCGCAGGCTGTTGATCAGGCGAGCCGTGTCGAAATCGGGCGCGGCATCGGAAAAGCGCGGGATCGAGGCCAGGTCGATCCGCTCCCAGCCGGGCACGCGACCCCAGTAGCGGGTATGGGGCCGGGGATCATGCCGACGGGCCAGGCTGAGCATGGCCGGATCCATATTGGCCACATAGCGGGTCAGGGCGGCGTCGGAGAAGCCCCGCGTCACCCGCGCCACCCCGGCCTCACGGCCATAGCCGCGCGGCACATAATAGGTGGCGCATGCGGAAAGGCCGCCCAGCAGCAAAAGCCCCAGGGCGGCCTTGATCCAAGACTTGGAAACGGCGGTCAACACGAAGCGGCTATTTGCCGCCCAGGGTCGCGCGGATCATCCAGGCGTGTTTCTCGTGGGCCTGCAGGCGCTGGGTCAGGAGGTCGGCGGTCGCTTCATCGCCCGCGTCGTCAGCGGCCGGAAAGGCGGCGCGCAGGGTGGCGATCACCGTCTCGTTGTCCTGCTTCAACTCGGTCAGCATGGCCTCCCAGTCTTGTTCGGGATCGCCATCCTTGATGCTGGAGAGATTGCCGAAGGCGGCATAGCCCTGCGGGGCCAGCTCGCCCAGGGCGCGAATGCGTTCAGCGATGGTGTCCAGCGCCGCCCACTCTTCCGAGTACTGACCTTCAAGCAAAACGTGCAGCGACTGGAAGTTGGGGCCTCTGACGTTCCAGTGATAGCCATGCGTCTTCAGATAGAGCGCATAGCTGTCGGCCAGGACCTTGTTCAGGCCGGCGGCGATCTCGCCGCGCTGTTTCGCCGAAAGACCGGTATTGGGGGCGGCGGCCATTCTCATCTCCCGTGTTGCGTGTTCTAGGTAAGCTCGTCCATGGTCTTGGCAAGCCTTGTTTCGGCGGAGAGCGACAAAGGTGAGTGAGGACATTTCAGCCCCATCCGTTGCCGACCGTGCACGCCTCCACGGACTGATAAGCGCGTGGCTGATCCCTCCCGTTCCACCGCCGGCCTGGCATTGCGCGCTGGCAACCCTGATCGCGACCGCAGCCGCCATTCTGATGCGCGTCACCCTGCTGGGCCTGAGCGGCGGCGTCGGGGCGACCCAGACCTTTTTCCCGGCCATTGTCCTGGTCACCCTCTATGCCGGCTGGAAATGGGGACTGGGTCCCATTGTCGCCGGCGCGGCCTTCGGCTGGTGGCTCTGGGGCGGCCGCGATGGCGAAACCCTGTCAGAAGACGAGATCGCCACCCTGGTGATCTTCCTGCTCTCCTCCACGATCACCCTGATCGTCGCCGAGGGGCTTAGGGGGGCCCTGCGGGGCCTTTCAGAGGCCCGTCGCCAACAGATGGATGCGGAAACCCGGCTGGAACTGACCCAGTCGGCAGCGGGTGTCGGCCCCTGGGACTGGGACATCCCCACCGATACCCTCTATCTGTCTCAAGGGGCCCGGCAGAATCTCGGCCTCTCACCCGACGAGCCCATTACCTGGGCCAATCTGGTCGATCACGTCCATCCCGACGATCGCGCCATGGTCGCCGAACGCATCCGCAACTCGGTCCGGGCCGGCGAGGCCTATGAGGTCGAGTATCGCCTCGCTGACCTGAGCCGGGGGGAACGCTGGATCCATGGGCGCGGCGAGGTCCGTCGCGACGACACCGGCCGGGCGGTTCGGATCCTGGGCCTGAACTTCGACGTCACCCGGCGGCGCCGCGACGAGGAGCGCGTGCGCGAGAGCGAAGCCCGCTTCCGCAGCCTGGCCGACAGCGCCCCGGCCCTTATGTGGATGTCACGGGTCGGCGGCCAGCGCGACTTCGTCAACAAGGCCTATTCTGACTTTGCCGGCTGCGACTATGAGGAAGCCCTGGTGCTGGACTGGCGCACGCGGCTGGATCCGCGCGACCTGCCCGTCATTCTCAAGGGCCAGATCGCCGGCGAGGGCAGCCGCAAGCCCTTCAGCCTGGAAGGCCGCTATCGCCGCGCTGATGGCGAATGGCGCTGGCTGAAATCCTTTTCCCAGCCTCGCCATGCCCCTGACGGGGCCTTTGACGGTTTCATCGGTATCGCCTTCGACAATACCGATGCCAAGCAGGCCGAGGCGGACCTGGCCAGCGTCAATGAACTGCTGGCCGAGCGTGTTCAGGCCGCCGTCGCCGAGCGGGATGCGGCCCAGGCCGCCCTGTTCCAGTCCCAGAAGCTGGAGGCCATCGGCCAGTTGACCGGCGGCGTGGCCCACGACTTCAATAACCTGCTGACCGTGATCATCGGTGCGCTGGATGTGGTCGAGCGGCATCCGGAGGACGAGGCGCGTCGCCAGCGCATGATCGCCGCCGCCCTGGCCGCCGCCAAACGCGGCGAAAAGCTCACCCAGCATTTGCTGGCCTTCGCCCGCCGCCAGCCGCTTCGGCCAGAGATCTGCCGTATCGATCACCTGATCGCGGAAAGCGAAGGCCTGTTGCGTCGCGCCCTGGGCGACGCCTACGATTTCCGCCTGCGACTGGGGGGCGGCATTCGCAATGTCCTGGTGGATTCCGGCCAGTTCGAGGCCGCCCTGCTCAACCTCGTGGTCAATGCCCGCGATGCGACGCCGGCCGGCGGCGAGATCACCATCGAGACCCGCCCCGTGACCTTGCCGGTCGGGTTCGGCGATCTGGGCCCGGGTCAGTATCTGAGGGTGGCGGTCCGCGACACGGGGTCCGGCATGGATGTCGAGACAGCGGCGCGGGCGGTCGAGCCGTTCTTCACGACCAAGCCGCCCGGCGAGGGCACCGGCCTTGGCCTGTCCCAGGTCTATGGCTTCGCCCGGCAAAGCGGCGGCTCGGTGGACATCGAAACCCGCCCGGGTCAGGGGGCCTGCGTCGCCATGTTGCTGCCCATCGCCGAGGCCGCGGATCTGCCGACGGCTTCGGCCGCCATTGATCCGATCGCCAATCAGGTTCCGACCCGTGTGCTGCTGGTGGAAGACGATCCCCAGGTCGCCGAAATGGTCGACGCCATGCTTAGCGATCTGGGCCACACGGTAAGCCGGGCGGCCGGCGTCGACGAAGCCCTCGACTGCCTGGCACGGGATCCCGCCATCGGACTGGTCCTCAGCGACGTGATCATGCCGGGTGGCCGCAGCGGCGTCGACCTGGCCGAGTCCCTGGCCCGGAGCCACCCCGGCCTGCCGGTGGTGCTCTGCTCCGGATATACGGGTGGCGACCAGGGTCGCGCCCAGGCGGGGGCCTGGCCGTTCCTGAGCAAGCCCTTCTCGCTCGACAGCCTGGCACGGGCACTGAGCGCGGCTCGGACGCCCTGAAGCGTCCGAAGCGGGACACCTCTTTGCAAGCTCATCACAAAGGGCTATATGTGTTTCGTCACTTATGCTCAATTTCAGCATAAGCCGGACGCCGGAACGGTTAGCCCTGCTCCGGCGTTTTTTGAGGCCCCACAAATGCTCAGATTGAGCATAAGCGAGGATCACATGGCCGACGGGTTTGCCGCCTTGGAGTTCACCCCGCAGATCGAAGCGGAGACCGCCAACGTATGGGACAAGGTCAAGCACCATGTCACACCGCTGGAGTGGCGCAGCCAGGCCCCGCTGATCGCCGAGATCAACCGGCTCAAGCGCGAGAAGAATGCCGCGATCCTGGCCCACAACTACATGACCCCCGACATCTTCCACGGGGTGGGTGACTTCGTCGGCGACAGCCTGGCCCTGGCCAAGGAAGCCGCCAAGAGCGACGCCCAGATCATCGTCCAGGCCGGCGTGCACTTCATGGCCGAGACCAGCAAGGTCCTGTCGCCCCAGAAGAAGATCCTGATCCCGGACCTCAAGGCCGGCTGTAGCCTGGCCTCCTCGATCACCGGTGCCGATGTCCGGCTGATCAAGCAGCGCTATCCGGGCGTGCCGGTGGTCACCTATGTCAACACCACCGCCGAGGTGAAGGCCGAGACCGACATCTGCTGCACCAGCGCCAATGCCGTGCAGGTGGTGGAGTGGGCCGCGCGCGAATGGGGGACCGACAAGGTCATCCTGATCCCCGACGAGTATCTGGCCCGCAACGTGGCGCGTCAGACCGAGGTGAAGATCATCGCCTGGGCCGGTCACTGCGAGGTGCACAAGCGCTTCACCGCCAGCGACATCGCCGACATGCGCGCGGCCTGGCCCGGTGCTGAGGTGCTGGCCCACCCCGAATGTCCGACCGAGATCCTGGAGGCCGCCGACTTCGCCGGATCGACCGCGGCGATGAACGACTATGTGGCGGCCCGCAAGCCGGCGCAGGTGGTGCTGATCACCGAATGCTCCATGGCCTCCAACGTCCAGGCCGAGAGCCCGCTGACCCAGTTCATCGGTCCCTGCAACCTGTGCCCGCACATGAAGCGCATCACCCTTCAGAACATCCACGACGCCCTGGTTCACGAGCAGTTCGAGGTGACGGTGGACGCCGACATCATCGACCGTGCGGCCCTGGCCGTGCAGCGGATGATCGACCTGCCACCGCCGCTTGTTCCCGCCCGCTACGACCTCGTGAAGGCCCGCCATCACGTGGACGTGGAGCTGATCTAGTCCCCTTTCCTCCCGCCCTCCCCGGGGAGTGTGACATGACCGATCGCCTGATCTTCGACGGCCCCGTGATCCTCGGGGCCGGTCTCGCCGGCCTGACCGCTGCCCTCGCGGCTGGGCGCGCCCTGGTGCTGTCTCCGACCCCGCTGGCGACCGGCTGCTCCAGCGCCTGGGCCCAGGGCGGCATGGCGGCGGCCCTGTCAGAGGACGACACCCCCGCCCTGCACGCGGCCGATACGGAGGCGGCCGGCGCGGGCCTGTGTGATCCCGAGGCGGTGGCCTTGCTGACCACCGAAGGCCCAGGGGCCGTCCGTGCGCTCGCTGCCCTCGGCGCGCCGTTTGACACCCGCGACGGCGACTTCACCCTCAGCCTGGAAGCGGCCCACTCCAAGGCCCGGGTCGCCCGCGTCGGCGGCGACGGGGCCGGGGCGGCGATCATGGCCGCTGTCATCGCCGCCGTCCGCGCGGCACCGGCCATCGAGATCCGCGAGCGAGCCCGCGCCCGCCGGCTGCTGCAGGACGCCTCCGGCCGCGTCATCGGCGTATTGGCCGATATCGACGGCCGGCTGGTCGAGATCCTCGCCCCCTCAGTCATCCTGGCCACCGGCGGGATCGGCGGCCTCTATGCCGTGACCACCACCCCCGCCGAGGTGCGCGGCGAGGGCCTGGGCCTGGCGGCCCTGGCCGGGGCGGTGATCGCCGACCCCGAGTTCGTGCAGTTCCACCCGACGGCCATCGACATCGGCCGCGACCCCGCGCCCCTGGCCACAGAAGCCCTGCGGGGCGAGGGCGCGATCCTGCGCAACAGCGACGCCCGCGCCTTCATGGAAGACTATCACCCGGCCCGGGAACTGGCCCCGCGCGACGTGGTGGCCCGCGCCATCCATGCCGAGCGCGAGGCGGGCCGGGGGGCCTTCCTCGATGCCACCGTGGTGGTCGGCGGCCACTTCCCCCAAGCGTTCCCGGCCGTCTTCGAAGCCTGCATGAGCGGCGGCGTTGATCCGCGCAGGGCCATGATCCCGGTGGTTCCAGCGGTCCACTATCACATGGGCGGCGTGGCTACCGATCTGGACGGCCAGACCTCCCTGGCAGGGCTCTATGCGGCCGGCGAATGCGCCGCCACCGGCGTGCACGGGGCCAATCGCCTGGCCTCCAACAGCCTGCTGGAGGCCGCCGTGTTCGGGGCCCGGGCCGGCCGCGCGGCGGCGGCGGTCAAGGCCAAAGGCGGCCCGCCGGTCCTGCTGGAGCCCCTCCCCGACCTGCCGGACGCCGCCCTGCAGGCCCTGCGCAAGGCCATGAGCCGCGACGCCGGTGTGATCCGCGAGGCTGAGGGCCTGACCCGTCTGCTGGCCGAGATCGACGGGCTGGAAGCCGCCCATGGACTCTGCCCGACCCTGATCGCCGCTCGCCTGATCGTCGACGCCGCCCTGGCCCGCGAAGAAAGCCGCGGCGGCCACTTCCGCGCCGACTTCCCGGAAACGGGCGAGGCGGTGCGCACGTTCGTCACGCTGCAAACCGAGAGCGCCGCCGTGCGCTATGCCGCCGAATGACCCTCTCACCGCTTCCCGATCTCCTGATACGTCCGATCATTGATCTCGCCCTGACCGAAGACCTCGGCCGGGCCGGTGACATCACAGGGGAGGCCTGTATCGATCCGGGTGCCCGCCTGTCGGTGGCCTGGGTCAGTCGTCAGGACGGCCGCGTCTCAGGCCTGTCCTGCGCCCGCCTGGCCCTGGCGGCGATGGATCCGACGGCGCGCTTCGAGATCGTCACCGCCGACGGCTCTGACTGCGCGCCGGGCACGGTACTGGCCCGGGCGGAAGGCAAGGCCCGCGCCGTGTTGATCGCCGAACGCACGGGACTGAACCTGCTGGGCCGGCTGTCGGGCATCGCCACCCTGACCCGGGCCTATGTCCGCGCGGTCGAGGGCACGGGCGCGACCATCGTCGATACCCGCAAGACCACCCCGGGCCTGAGGGCCCTGGAGAAATATGCGGTGCGCTGTGGCGGCGGGACCAACCACCGCTTCGGCCTGGATGACGCTATCCTGATCAAGGACAACCACGTCGCCGCCTGCGGTGGGGTCGGTGAAGCCGTCCGACGGGCGCGGGCCTTCGCCGGCCATCTGGTCAAGGTGGAAGTCGAGGTCGACGGCCTGGACCAACTGGAAGACGCCCTGAAGCACAGCCCGGACGTGGTGATGCTGGACAATTTCAGCCTCGACGACCTGCGGACGGCCGTGGCCCTGGCCAAGGGCCGGGCGGTGCTGGAGGCCTCGGGCGGCGTCAACCTGACCACTGTGCGGGCCATCGCGGAAACCGGCGTGGACGTGATCAGCGTCGGGGCCCTGACCCACTCGGCACCAGTGCTGGATATCGGGCTGGACGCGGTCTGAGGTGATGCAGATGCTCGCCCTCTGGGGGAGCTGTCGGCAAAGCCGACTGAGGGGGACAGCTGGGCATTCGCCGCGACATCCCCCTCCGGCCCTGTGGGCAACCTCCCCCCAAAAGGGGGAGGAGCTAGGCCTTAGCCCCAGATCTTCATCAGTTCCCGCACAACCATCACCGCCAGGGTGATCGTCGAGGTCGCAAACAGCAGGAACCGCAGGTTCACGACGTTCACCGTCACCTGCACCAGGCTGTGCAACACCCGCAGGCCCACATAGGCCCAGGCCAGCTTCATCGCCAGATCGTCGCCATGACCGGCTACGGCGATCGCCAGGGCGGCGGCGTAGAAGATGGTCGGCTGTTCCATCAGATGGTTGTAGTTGTCGGCCGCCTGGCGCGGCCCGGCGGGCAGGACGTCCAGCGAGCCCGGAAAGGCGGCGTCCTGCGGCTTGACGCCGGCCTTGGCCATGGCCGGGATGCGGCGGATATACATCCACAGCCAGATCACCAGCGACCAGGCCACCAGCGCCATTACCGGCGCGATCATCGTGTTCATTTGGAGCGTCCCTCCCCGGACGTTTTGTTTGTGCGGGGAGGTTAGACGCAGAACAGTGATCTTGCGAAGCCTGACGTGCGGGAAAGATGCTCCCCCTCTGGGGGAGCTGTCGCGGAGCGACTGAGGGGGATAGCTGGACCTAGGCCGCGCGACCCCCTCCGGCCCTCTGGGCCACCTCCCCCCAAGAGGGGAGGATCTACGCCTTAGGCCCGGTCGCGGAAGGGATCGGCCGGATAGACCCCGAGGATCTCGAAGGTCTCGGAGAAGAAGCGCAGCTCGTCGAAGGCCAGGGCCAGGCTGCGGTCCTCGGGACGACCATCGACCTCGGCATAGAAGATGGTGGCCGTGAAGGCACCGCCCTCCATGTAGCTCTCCAGCTTGGTCATGTTGACGCCGTTGGTCGCAAAGCCGCCCATGGCCTTGTAGAGCGCGGCCGGCAGGTTGCGGACCTTGAACACGAAGCTGGTCACGCAGCGATGGGTGAAGGCCGGTGGCTCGGGAGAGGTCTCGGCCGTCATCACCAGGAAGCGGGTGGTGTTGTGGCGCTCGTCTTCGATGTCGCTGGCCAGGATGTCGAGACCATAGATCTCGGCCGCCAGGGCCGGGGCCACGGCCCCACGGGTCGGGTCGGGCCTCAGGGCCAGGGCCTTGGCCGCACCGGCCGTGTCGCCGGCCGACTCGGTGGTGACGCCCAGCTTGCGCAGGCTGTTGCGGCACTGGGCCAGGGCGATCGGCATCGAGGCCACCACCTTGATGTCCTCCAGCTTGACCCCGGCATTGGCCATCAGCTGGAAGCGGATCGGCTTGAAGCGTTCACCGATGATCTTCAGGCCCGAAGCCGGCAACAGATGGTGCACATCGGCGACCCGACCGGCGATCGAGTTCTCGATCGGGATCATGCCCAAGGCGCAGACCCCGGACTTGATGGCCTCAAAGGCCTCCTGGAAGGTGGCGCAGGGATAGGCTTCATAGTCCGGAAAATAGGTGCGGCAGGCCTCGTGGCTGTTGGCGCCGGGTTCGCCCTGAAAGGCGATCTTCTTGAGGATGCTCATGCTGTCTTCCGGGCCTGCTCACGGGCCGCTTCAAGGTCAGAGGGATTATCGACGGAGATCGGCGCTTCGGGGGCCACGGCGGCGCGGATCGTCATGCCCAGCTCCATGGCGCGCAGCTGCTCCAGCTTCTCGCGCTGTTCGAGCGCCGAAGGGGCTGCAGCGTTGAAGGCTTCCAGTGCCTCGCGCCGATAGCCGTAGATGCCGATATGGCGCCAGATCGGGCCGTCGCCATAAAGGGTCGACCGGGTGAAATAGAGGGCCCGGCCGCTCGTGCCGTCATCCTCCATGGCCAGGACAGCCTTGACCACGTCCGGATTGGTCCGGTCTGAGGGCGAGGCTTCGGCCGCAACGACGGTAGCGATGTCGCAATCCCCGAAGTCCTGCAACAGGCCGGCGCAGGCGCTCAGCACCGACGGATCGACAAAGGGCATGTCGCCTTGCAGGTTGATGACCACATCGTGCTCGAAATGGGGATCAAGCTCGGCCAGGGCCGCCAGGATGCGGTCCGAGCCGGAGGGCAGTTGCGGGTCGGTCAGCACGGCGCGACCACCTGCCGCATGCACGGCCTCGACGATCTCGCGATCCCCCGCAGCCACCGCCACAGGGCCGATATTGGCCTTGAGCGCCTGGTTCAGAACGCGGACAATCATGGGCAAGCCGCCGATATCGGCCAGGGGCTTGTCCGGAAGGCGGGTGGCGGCCATCCGTGCGGGGATCAGGACGATAGGGTTCATGAGTTCAATATCGCTGCTGCCCGGTTGCGCGAGGGGCGGTAGCGTGTAAGAGACGCGAGCGCAATAAGAGGCGCGCGCGGGGGATTCCCCGCCGCGGGTTTGGGCCCCGCCCCCGGCGGGCCGGTAAGAGGCTGACAAGGCTGAGATGAGCGACCTGACGTTCAACAAAATCGCTGGCGGCGTGCTGCTGACCGGCCTCGTTATTTTCGGTCTGCGGGAAGCATCGACCATCGTGTTCCAGAAGCACGAGGTCGAAAAGGCCGGTTACGAAATCGCGGTCGAGGAGACCACCGGAGGCGGCGGTGCCGCTGCGGTCGAGGTCGCGCCTGACTGGGGTACCGCCCTGCTGCTGCCGGCCAATATCGCCGCTGGCCAGGCCGTCGCGGCCAAGTGCGCTGCCTGCCACAAGATGGACCCGTCGAACCCCAACAGCATCGGTCCGGGCCTGTACGCCATTCTGGGCCACAAGCCCGGTTCGCACGCCGGCTTCGCCTATTCCAGCGCGATGAAGGAATTCGGCGCCAAGAACCCGGTGTGGGATTATGACCACATGTACGAGTTCCTGAAGGCACCCGGTAAGTACATCTCCGGCACCAACATGACCTTCGTCGGCCTGAAGAAGCCGGAAGATCGCGTTGCGATCATCGCCTATCTGCACAGCCTGGGTTCGACCCTGCCGGTTCCGGCTCCCAAGCCGGCTGAAGCTGCTGCTCCGGCTGCGGCCGAAGGCGCTCCGGCCGCCGCGCCGGAAGCCGGTGCTGCCGCCGCTGGTGCGCCTGCGGCCCCGGCTGCGGCCCCCGCAGCCCAGTAATCGGGCTCCGATCCTGACATCAAGGGCCGCGAAGTTCGCTTCGCGGCCCTTCTTGTTTTTCGCCGCAGATCCTGCCCTTCCGCTGAAGGCGGCTCTATGAGCCGGAGTGGGTAAGGCGACGTCAGCCGTAAAGACCCCCGCAGTCACTGCGTGAAAGCCCCCACGGGGGAAGCGTCAAACGTCTCAGGGTCGCCGGTAGCCGAGCGGCGCTCCGACCCCTGCGGCCTCGATACGGGCCACGGCCTCGGTCAGGGGCTCGATCGCCACGGCCATGTGGTGGGCATTGGCATGCAGGATGGTGTCCGGATCCAGCAGGATGGCGACGTGCCCCTTCCAGAACACCAGATCCCCGCGCCGACGCTCTGAGGCCTCGACCGGGCGGAAAAAGTCCCTCTGCAGATCGGTATCGCGCGGACAGGCCCGGTTACAGGCCGCCAGGGCCTGCTGGACCAGGGCAGAGCAGTCCAGCCCGAGCGATTCGCGCCCGCCCCATTGGTAGGGCGCGCCAAGGAACCTCTGGGCCACGGCGACATAGTCGTCTTCACCCCGGCCGACGGGCGTCAGATGGTCGGCGATGAACCAGCCCGAGCGCGCCGCCCGGGCAAACCGCCCCTCACAGGCCTCAACCGTCACCAGGGCCCCCAGGCTGTAGAGCCCGACAATGGCCGACTTGATGTCCGGAGCACTGAAAGCATAGGTGCGCAGCGCCGAGACGGCATGGCTGGCGGTCAGGACCGGGGCCGAAAGGGCGTCACTGGGCACATAGCCGACATAGCCGTCGCGCCCCGCCTGGCCGAAGGCGAAGCCGTCGACCTCGAACAGCACGTCGAAGCGCTCACCGAAGGCCAGTTGGTCTTCCTGCTCGGCGTCGGGGGCCGGGGCCTTGCGGATCGAGGCAATGGGCGCACTGGCCTGCATGGACTGGGTCGCTGCAAAGCGCTCGGCCGCGACCCGGCCCTCCAGCCGGATGTCGGCCAGGCCGTCGCGGATCAAGGTCAGGCGGCGATCCGGCGCGCTCATGCGGCAAACCTCGTCTTGAGCATGGCGAACAGGGCCCGGATCGCCTGGGCCTCACCGCCGACCGGATAGCCGGGCCGCCCCTTGGGGTTCCAGGCATAGAGGTCGAAATGGGCCCAGGGTCCGATGCCGTCGCCGGCGGGCGCGAAGCGCTGCAGGAACAGGGCGGCGGTCGTGGCCCCGGCCTGGGCCCAGGGGGCGGAATCGTTCTGGAGATCGGCGATGTCGCTGTCGATGGCCTCCCCATAGGCCTCGGTCAGGGGCATGCGCCACAGCGGATCAAAGGTCGCCTGCGACGCGCGCGCGATCTGATCGGCCAGGGCGTCATCCGCCGTCCAGAACGGGATCACAAACGGCCCCAGGGCCACGCGGGCCGCGCCGGTCAGGGTGGCGAGGTCCAGGGTCAGGGCCGGCTTGAGCTCGGCGGCGCGGGCCAGGGCATCGGCCAGGATCAGGCGGCCCTCGGCGTCGGTATTGCCCACCTCGACGGTCAGGCCGGCGCGGGTCTGCAGGATGTCACCCGGCCGCATGGCGTCGCCGCTGATGGCATTCTCGACCACCGGAGTCAGAACCACCAGCCGAACCGGCAGCTTTGCCGCCATCACAATCTTGGCCAGGGCCAGGGCATGGGCGGCGCCGCCCATGTCCTTCTTCATCAGCCGCATGCCCGAGGCTGGCTTGATGTCCAGGCCACCGGTGTCGAACACTACCCCCTTGCCGACCAGGGCGACCAGGGGATGTGAAGGCTCGCCCCAGCTCAGTTCCAGGATCCGGGGCGCGCGATGCGGGACTGCGGCGCGGCCGACGGCGTGGACGGCCGGATAGTTGGCGGCCAGCAGGTCGTCTCCAGTCGTGACCGACAGGGAGGCCCCATGCTGTTGGGCAATCTCGCGGGCGATCGCCTCGATCTCGGCAGGCCCCATGTCATTGGCCGGCGTATTGACCATGTCCTTGACCAGGGCGCAGGCGTGGCTGACTGCGGCGATGGCAGCGACATCCACTGCCCTGGGCGCGACCAGCCTGGGCCCGGCCTCGCCGGACCGCTTGCGATAGCGGTCGAACCTGTAGAGCCCCAAAGCGAAGGCCAGGGTCGCTTCCGAAGCGTCCAGCCCCCGCGGCATGCGGGCCAGCCGGTAGTCACCGGCGGGAAGCCGGGCCGCGAGCCCCCGGAACAGGCCCGGATCGACGGCGGCGCGGGACCCCAGCCCCATCAGCACGCGTTCGACTTGACCGCCTGGCGCAGCCACGACCAGGACCTGACCGGCCTTGGCCTTGAACTGCGCCTGTCCCGCCAGGGTGCGAACGGCGGGGCGACGCATCGCCAGGAAGGCCTCCAGTTCAGCCTCGAACAGGGGGTGGATCGGGATCGCACCGTCCGGCGCCGAGGCCAGAATGGGGAAGCTGTCCAACATGTCGCGGCCCTCGGAAATTATGCTTAACGATTCCTTGAGAGCCGCGCGGCGAGGATGCGCGAACCTTTCGGAGACTCGTCTTCCATGTGTCGCAAGCGCGCGTTCCTCGCAACAGTTCTCGCCCCTGTCCTGGCCGTGGTCGGCGGCCTGGCGCTCGGTGCCCCGGCCCAGGCCGGTGAGGCCAAGACCCCGCCTGCCGCCGTTGAACCGACCGGCCCGCGCAAGGCCTCGCCGGCCCAGCGCGCAGAGATGCGTCGCGCTGATCCCCTGGCCCGGGCCGCCTTCTGGGGCGGGGAGTTCGCCGCGGACAGCCGCGACGCGGAGGCGGGCGTCGCCCTGGCCCAGTCCCTGCGCTCGCTGGGACGCTATGAAGATGCCGCCGACGCCGCCGGCAAGGTGCTGCTGGTCCAGCCCGACAATTTCGACGCCCTGCTGGAACTGGCCCGAGTCCACATCGCGCGCGGCCAGGGCTTCTACGCCATTGAACCGGCCCGTCACGCCGCCGCCCTGGCCCCCCGCGACTGGCGGCCCCAGACCTTGCTCGGCGTGGCCTATGAGCAGGCCCAGCGCCCCGAAGAGGCCAGCGCCGCCCACCGCCAGGCCATAGCCCTGGGACCGAACGAAGCCGCGCCGAACGCCAACTATGGCCTGCATCTGGCCAGCCAGGGCGACCTGCCCGGCGCCGAGGTCCAGCTGCGCCGGGCGGCGGCCATGCCCGCTTCCACCATCCAGATCCGCCAGAACCTGGCCCTGGTCATCGGCCTGCAGGGCCGCATCGCCGAGGCGGAAAAACTGGCCCGCCAGGACCTGCCGCCGGAATCGGTCGCCAATAACCTGGCCTGGCTCCGTGCCGCGACCACCCGACCCAATCCCGCGGCCACGCCCCGCTCCTGGGACGCCATGAAGGCGGGAGGCTAGGGCAAATCGGCAAGGCGAACGTCAGGAACTTGATGCGCTGTCCGCCTATTCCCGTTATTTCGGGGCATGCCTTCCGACCCGTCTTCGATAGCTTCGCCGGCCGCGCCGGTTGCTGAAAAAGTCCCGTTTGTCGCTGTCCTGGCCGGCAGCGACGCCAACCGCCATCAAGGGGTGGAGCGTGACATAGGGGTGGGTGTGACCGGCAATAATGACGGCCACACGATGCTGTCCATGCTGTGTCCGTCGATCGAGCTTGGCCGCATCCACGTCGCCCCCAGCTATTTCCGGCAAAGCAAGCGCTGGAATCCCAACGCGGCCGACCTGCTGTGGAACATCATTTCCGACGTGGACCAGAACCCGGACACGCTCGATATCGCCCGCAAACTGGTGTCGACAGCGAGCCGGCCGATCGTCAATCCGCCAAGTCTGATGGGCCGCACACGCCGCCATACCCTCGCAGGCCTGCTGCAGGGACTGGATGGCGTCATCGTCCCGAAGGTGCTCTTGCTGCGCAACCCCACGCTTGAGCGCGTCAGCAAGGCCGCCGCAGAGGCCGGTTTCCGGTTTCCCGCCATCCTGCGCCAGACGGGCAGCCACAATGGCGAAATGCTCGGCGTGTTCAACGCGCCTGAGGACATGGCCCAGATCTTCGGCGACCGGAAAAACGCCTACTACCTGACCGAATTCGTCGACGTGCGTCGCGCCGACCGCTTCTATCGCAAGTCCCGCTTCTTCTTTGTCGGCGACACTATCATCACCCGCCAGCATGTCATTGCCGACAAATGGTATGTCCACGGGGGTGCCGGCGTCCTGGCCGAGCATGCGGCCCTGCGCGACGAGGCCCGCGCCATGCTGATCGACGGCTTCGAAGCCCTCCCCCTCGCCACCCGTACGGCCGTGGATGCCATTCGGCAGGCCATTGGCTTTGACTATTGCGGTCTGGACTGCTGCATCCAGGAAGACGGACGGGTGGTCGTGTTCGAGGCCAATGCGACCATGAACTTCTCGCCACGGTTCGATAATCAGACCACCCAGCACAATCGCGCCGCCCTGCCGCGCATGCTGGCTGCTTTGCGTCGGCTCATCGAGGCCAAGACCGGTCGAACCCTGGCCGAAAACCCGGCGAAAGGGCTAGAGGGTTGAGCTGAGGGCGCGCTCTATGATCGTGGCGGCCTGCAAGAACTGCCGAAGCAGGGGCATGGAAACCTCTTCCCGCAGCACCACCACCAGGGTCGCCATCAGCGAGAAGACCAGAGCCGTTTCGACCGCCGATCCGGCGACCTCGTCGGTCACGAAGCGCCGATTGCGTTTGGGCTGTTCGCTGTCGCGCGCCATGCAGACTGTCCCAGATTGGAAAACCACTGGGGACCCCGCCGCAAGAAGGGTGCCGGTGTGAAGTCTTCCGCCGCAGGTGCCAGCGACTTCGGCGGCCCTCGAAGGCCAGGCCTAGGGGCCCTGCCGGCCCAGGCGAGCCAGGAGGTCGTCGCGATAGGTGCGACTGGCGACCAGCTCTGCGCCGCTTTCCATCATCAGCCGCCAGGAGCCGTCTGACAGGGACTGGGTTTCGCTGACGCGGGCCAGGTTGACCAGGGTGGACCGATGGCTGCGAGCGAAGATCGACGGATCGAGGCGGCGTTCCAGATTCTGCAGCGTTTCCCGGATCAGGCCCTCGCGCTGGCCCCAGTGAACGACGACATAGTTGCCGGCCGCCGAGAACCATTCCACCTGGGACAGGTCGACCGGGGTCCGTCGCGAGCCTGTAGAGACCATCAGCCGCTCGGTCGGGGCGGCCTGGCGCGCCACAACCCGCCGCGCCTCGGTCAGGGCCGCCTCCAGTTGATCGGCGCGGGCCTGAACCTCGACAGCTCTTTGTCGATGGGCGGCGGCGAGGCCGGCGGCGGCCAGGGCGGTGTAGAGCAGGATCGAGACGGGCGAGCGGGCCAGGCTGCGGGCCAGGGCTTCGGTCACGCCGCCCCCTGACGCCCGGAACGCCATGTCCAGCCAAGCCGCCCCGATCGACTCCAGCGCGACCACGGGGACCGTCCCCAGGGTCAGGACAACCAGGGCCCGCCCGCCGGATCCGAAGCGCCGCAGGATCGCCCAGATCAGGCCCGCGACGGGCAGCCACAGGGCATAGCTGGCACCCTGCCAGGCCACCGACTCGACGAGGCCGATCGGCGCGCCGGCCGCCCGTGCGGACTGACGCGCGAACCAGGCGGCACAGAAGGTGGTGGCGACATAGCTGTAGATGCCAAAGGCCCACACCCAGGTGGCTGTTGAGGCGCGCCTCAAGCGGGCGAAAGGTCCCTGCGCCGGCGCAGGGCCCGCGACAGGACCCAGATCACGGCCAGGGGCTGGAAGACGAGGGTCGGCCAGAGCTGGCTCCAGGGGGTCGGAAGGAAGGTCAGGAAGTTGCCCGAGAAGGCACTCATCACCGCCCCGTAGGCGCTCAGCATCTTCACTAGATGCTCGTAGGTCCAGAGGTCTGGAAAGAACGGCCAGGCTGTGGGGCGAAGAAAGCGCCAAAGGTCCCAGCCGCCATAGGTCAGGGCGGCATAGACCAAGGCCCCCGAGACGACCGGGTTCGGCCCGGCCCGGCCCAGCAGGATCAGCGCAAGGACCCACAACCCCACGCCCAGGACGCCCAGGGTCAGGATCCAGTCGATGGCCCTTGCCCGGTCGGTCTGTCGCAGGTCGGGGCGCTTGCGCCTCAGGACCCGCACGCCTGAAAAGACGGTGATGGTCGCCGTGGCGGTCAGGGCCGCGAAATAGGCGTTGAAATGCAGCGCCGTCATCACCCAGGCGCAGGCCAGCATCACGCCCATAAGGCTGACGAAGACCCAGCCGGAGGCCTTGTGCAGGCGCGAGCCCTTGCGGCTGAGGATCGGCAGGATGCCGGCTGCCACCGTGATCAAGCCGGCGGTGATGTGCAGGGCGAGGATGGGCTGGAAGAGCGAGGTCATGACCCGCTCCAGACCCGAGGGCGGCACGCCGCGCCAGGCCTCTGGGACCAGGCGCGGCCAGCCGGGGCGAACCCCGGCTATTTGGCCATCACGTCCTGGATCTTGATGATCGCCGGACCCAGGATCACGACGAACAGCACGGGCAGGAAGAACAGGATCATCGGCACGGTCAACTGGGCCGGCAGCGCGGCGGCCTTCTTCTCGGCGGCCGAGAGGCGCAGCTCGCGGTTCTCCTTGGCCATGACCCGCAGGGCCGCGCCCAGGGGCGTGCCGTAGCGCTCGGCCTGGATCATCGCCGTGGCCACCGAGCGGATGCCGGGATGATTGGTCCGTCGGGCCAGGCCCTCATAGGCCAGCCGGCGATCGGGCAGATAGGACAGCTCGGCCGTCAGCAGGCTCAGTTCCTCGGCCAGTTCCATCGAGCTGGAGCCCACCTCCGCCCCCACCTTCTGGATGGCCGCCTCGATCGACATGCCGCTCTCGACGCAGATCAGCAGCAGGTCCAGGGAGTCGGGAAAGGCCGCCACGATCGACTCGCGGCGTTTCTGGGCGATGTTGCTGATATAGACATTGGGGGCGTAGTAGCCGATCGCCAGGGCCCCGACGCAGGCGCACATCTTCTGCATGCCCAGCAGGCCGAAGTCATTGATCACATAGATGTAGAACGCCGTGACCACGGCGAAGATGAACGGCATCACGAAGCGGAAGAAATAGAAGGTCGAGACGGGCTGCGGCCCGCGGAAGCCGGCCTGGGCCAGCTTGTCGACGACCTTGGGATCCTCCAGCAGCTTCGACAGTTGCAGCCGGTCGACGATGTTCTTGTAGAGGCCTTCGTCCGTGTGCCGAAGGCTGCTGCCGGAACTGCTCTTGGAGGCGATCGCCTCGCGCGAACGGCGGCGCAATTCCTCGCGGCGGTTGGCCACCGACTTCAGGCGACCTTCGAGGCCGCGATCGCTCATTACCGGCGCGGCCAGGGTGATGATGGTGGCGAACACCACGAGCGCGATGAAGGCCGTCAGCAGGTTGCTGGGATTGGTCAGGGCGGCAATGTCCATATCTGCGCCCTCCCCCTAGAACTTGAAGTTGATCATCTTGCGCATCACGAAGATGCCGATGCTCATCCAGATGCCGCCTGCCAGCAGCATCAGGTGGCCGCGCGGATCGGTGAACAGGGGCTGCATATAGGCCGGTGAGGTCACGGTGATCAGCACCACCACCCCGGGCGGCAGGCAGCCGATGATGAAGGCCGAGGCCACGGCTTCCGCCGACAGGGCCTTGATCTTTTCGCCCATCAGCTTGCGGGCCCGCAGCACGATCGACAGGTTGCCAAGGGCTTCGGCCAGGTTGCCGCCCGTCTTGGCCTGGATCGACAGCACGATGGCAAAGAAGCGCAGTTCATTGGTCGGCATGCGCTCGTACATGCGCTCAAGCGCCACATCCATCGGCATGCCCATGCCGACATTCTCGGTCATCATCCGGAACTCGCCGGCCAGGGGCTCCGGGCATTCCTTGCCGATGATCTTCAGACAGTCGTGAACCGGCAGGCCCGACTTGATGCCGCGGACAATGATGTCGATGGCGTCGGAAAAGGCCTCGGTGAACTTCTTGGTACGGGCCGTTGCCAGCATGCCCACCACCCAGCGGGGCAGTCCCAGTCCGGCTCCAAAGGCCGCGCCCAGGGCCAGAAGCGGGTGCTGGCCGAGGATGATCACGATCAGGCCCACGCAGAGGCCCAGTCCGCCGCTGATCATCCAGAACATCTGGACCTTTTCGCCCAGGCCGGCGGCGCGCAGGCGGGCGGCAATGGTGAGCGACGCTTTCTTCTGCTGGCGGTCCTGTTCCTTCAGGGTCTTGAGGATCTGCTTGCGGCGGGCGTCCGGGGTATTGGCCGCGGCCTTGGCGCGGGCACCGGCGTCTCGGGCCCCACCGCCGACAATGGCCTGGGCCCGCTTGGTGGTGCGGGCCGCCGTCTGGTCGCCGCCGGCGAAGGCAAAGCCCAGGGCCGTGATGGTGATGAAGCCCAGAATACCGGCGATCACGAACAGCATCGGCTACTCCGCCGCGTCGAGGGCTTCGGCCAGCTCGCGCTCGAGGCCATAATAGCGGGCGCGATCCCAGAAGCGCGGCCGGGCGATGCCGGTGGAGCGGTGCTTGCCGACCACCTTGCCTTCCGCGTCCTCGCCGGTGATCTCGTAGACGAACAGGTCCTGGGTGACGATCACATCGCCCTCAAGCCCGACGACCTCGGTGATGTGGGTGATCCGTCGCGAGCCGTCCCGCAGACGGGCCGCCTGGACGATGACATCGACCGAACCAACGATCATTTCCTTGATCGTCTTGGAGGGCAGGCCGTAGCCGCCCATGGTGATCATGCTCTCGATCCGGCTGATGGCTTCACGCGGGGTATTGGCGTGCAGCGTGCCCATCGAGCCGTCGTGACCGGTGTTCATGGCCTGCAGAAGGTCGAATGCCTCCGGGCCACGGACTTCGCCGACGATGATGCGTTCGGGTCGCATCCGCAGACAGTTCTTGACCAGGTCGCGCATGGTCACCGCGCCCGAGCCTTCCAGGTTGGGCGGCCGGGTTTCAAGCCTCACGACGTGGGGCTGCTGCAGCTGGAGCTCGGCGGCGTCCTCGCAGGTCACCACCCGTTCGGTCGGGTCGATGAAGGCGGTCAGGGTGTTGAGCAGGGTGGTCTTGCCGGAACCGGTACCGCCCGAGATGACGATGTTGCAGCGACAGGCCCCGATCACACCCAGAACCCGTGCGCCCTCCGGACTGATGGACTTGAAGTCCACCAGGTTCTTCATGGTCAGCTTGTCCTTCTTGAACTTCCGGATGGTCAGGGTGGGACCATCCAGAGCCAGAGGGGGCGCGATGACATTGACCCGGCTGCCGTCGGGCAGGCGGGCGTCGCAGATCGGCGAGCTTTCATCGACCCGGCGGCCGACCTGGCTGACGATCCGCTGACAGATGTTCATCAGCTGCAGGTTGTCGCGGAAGCGCACATTGGTCAGCTGGACCTTGCCGCCGACTTCGATGAACACCCGATGGGCCCCATTGACCATGATGTCGGCGATGTCGTCGCGGGCCAGCAGCGGCTCCAGCGGGCCATAGCCGAGAACGTCATTGATGATGTCCTGGACCAGGTGCTCCTGCTCGGACACCGACATCGAGACGTTCTTGATCGCCACCAGCTCGGCGACGATGTCACGGATTTCCTCGGCTGCCGCCTTCAGATCCAGCTGGGCCAGCTGGCTCAGGTCGATCGTGTTCAGCAGGGCGTTGAAGATGACGGTCTTGGTGGCGTGGTAGTAGTCGCTCTGTTCCCGGACGATCGTGGTCGTGGCCGGTGCGCCCTGGGCGGCGCGAAGCTGCTCAAGCCCCGGCGTCGCCTTGGGCGTGGCCACCTTGGGCGAGGGTGCTGTGCGATCCGGCGCGGGTTCGACGCGCTGCGGCCGCGTCGCGATCGCAGCCCCGTCGGCCGGGGCCGGCGGCGGCGCATGTCGATCCGTTGCGGAATTCTGATCGCGTTTGCCGAACATCCGTCGCTATTTCTTCCTGAACAGACCGGACAGCATCGAGGTCTTCTGAACCTGCGGCGGTTCGCGACGGCTGATCAGCTGGGCCAGATGGTCAATGCCCTCCGCGGCCTTGGACTTGGGCGCGACCTCGCCGACCATCTGGCCGTTATTGGCGGCCTGACCAAACGACTTGGGATCAAAGGGCAAGACGAGCGATGGGGTCAGGCCCAGGGCCTCGCCAAAGTCCTTGACCGGAATTTCAGGTCGCCCGGGCACGCCGACCTGGTTCAGCACCAGCCGTGGCGGCGCATCGTTGGGACGGGCCTGACGGACCATGTCGACGATGTTCTTGGCATTGCGCAGCGAGGCCAGATCCGGGGTGGCGACCACGACCAGATCGTCGGACCCGATCAGCACCTTGCGGGTCCAGGATGCCCAGCTGTGCGGCAGGTCGAGCACGACGAAGGGCGCGGCCCCGCGAATCTTCTGGGTGACCTCCTCATAGGCCTCGGCGCTGATCTCGTAGTCCTGGTCGAGGGTGGCGGGGGCAGCGAACAGCGACAGGCGGTCGCCGCAGCGGACCATCATCCGGTCCATCAGCACCGGATCGAGGCGGTCCGGCTGGCTGAGCGCGTCGATGACGCCCTGCAGGGGGTCCTGGTTGAAATCGAGGCCCGCCGTGCCGAACGGCAGGTCCAGATCGACGAGCACCGTGGCGGTCTGCATGCGGTCGGCCATGGACCAGGCGAAGTTGTGGGCCAGGGTCGAGGCCCCCACCCCACCCTTGGCACCGACAAAGGACACCTGACGGCCGACAAAGGGGGCCGACGGATCGGCATAGAGCCCGGAGACGGCGCGGATGATCTGCAGCGGCCCAAGGGGCTGGGTCAGGTATTCGCTGACCCCGCGGCGCATCAGTTCGCGATAGAGGGCGATGTCATTGGTCTGGCCGATGACCACGACCTTGGTTCCGGGATCACAGACCTGGGCCAGGGCATCCAGCAGGTGCAGCAGCCGCTGGGCCCCGTCATGGCTTTCCACCATCACCAGCGAGGGCGTGGACTGGTTCTGGTAAAGGTCGACGGCGGCGTCGAGCCCCCCCACCCGGACAATGGTCGAGGCGCGCGACATGCGACGGTCGGCAGCGGCCTGTTCGATCAGGGCCGACGTCTCGGGCCGGACGCAGAAGGCATGAATGGTGATGCGCGGCACCGCGACCTCGCCGAGGGCGGCGTCATTGCCGCCCAGGCTGTCCTGCGGGAGCGGGTCTGACGGCTCAGGCATCGGCGGCGGTGCCATGTCGGCGGCGCGACGGCGTGGCACCTGAAGCTGGGCCTGGGGCAGTGGCGCAGCCGCCTGGGCCTGGGCCTGGCGGGCTGCGGCGGGGGCTTCAAAAGGATCCGGAGCCGCCGCCGGCCGTTCATCGCGCGGTCGAGCCGGCGGAAACTCTGCAAAGGGATCATCACGGTCGCCGGCCGCAAAGGCCTTCGGCGACGCGCTCCAGGGATCTGAGCCGGCCGAGGTGAACTCGTCTGCGGCGTCGAAACCCAGATCAAACGGTTCCAAATCTGAAGGCGGACGCGGCATCAGTTGATCGCCTTGGAGATGGCACCATTGGCCTGGTCGTCCTTGGCCGAGGACGTGGTTTCACCCTTGCGGTACTTGCCCAGCACCGTGTCGCGACGACCCGCGTCGATCGCGGTGGAGTCGCGGGGGCGGATCAGGTCTTCAGGACTGGCGATCTGGGCAGCGAGATTGGCGGCCAGGGCGCAACCGAAATTGTCATAGGTCTCGTTCTTGCGCGTCGCCGTCAGGTTCTCCCAGTGCTGACCGCAGCGGGGTCCCTCGGCGACGAAATACTCGAATCCGACGCGAACTGCGGCATTGGCATTGCCGGCGGCGTCATAGCCGACCAGCCGCACCTGCGGGGCCGGGGCCCCCAGCATCACCAGACGCTCGCGAACCGCCATAGCCATGCGGCTGGCGACGGCGGGGTCACCGCCGCCCAAAGGCGCGCTGACCACGATTTCGCGGGCCTCTGCCGACAGCCAGCGGCTGACCAGGGCCCGCAAAGCCTGGTCCTGATTGGCCGAGACTCCCGTGGCGTGAGCCGCCAGCTGGATCTCGTCAGGATGGCCGTCGACCTTGATCCGGTTGGTCCATTTTTCCGTAGCCAGGCGCGGCGTCGGTTCGGGCACGGCCTTGCCGGCACCCTCGCCGCCCGTGGCGCAGGCCGACAGGGTCAGCAGGACGGCGCTGGCAAACAGGCTCTTGAGAATGCGGTTCACGGTTGGCTTGCTCATGTCCGCGTCCTCACTCGATCACATAGCCGACCGGGCCCTGATAGGCGCGGCCCGCATTGGCCCCGGCCGGAGCCTTGACCACTTCGTTCAGGCGACCCAGCAGGGTCGTGCTCAGGTCGCCCGCGACCTTCAGGCCGTCCGCCGGCGTCTGCAGGTTCTGGGGCCGGGTGGGATCGACGATGTAGGGGGTGATGATGATCACCAGTTCGGTCTCGCCGTTCAGATAGTCGCGCGACCGGAACAGCGAGCCGAGGATCGGCATGCTGGTCATGCCGGGGATCGCGTCGATGGTCTGCTTGGTCGTCTGCTGCAGCAGGCCGGCGATCATCAGTGACCCGCCCGATGGCAACTCGACCGTGGTCTCGGCGCGACGGACCGTCAGGCCGGGCACCGTCAGGACGCTGTTGGCCGTGGCCACCGAATAGGCACCCAGGCTGCTCAGTTCCGAGACTTCCGTCGAAAGCTTCAGGGAAATGCGGCCGCCCGACATCACCACTGGCGTATAGCCCAGGCCGACGCCGTAGGGCTTGAACTCAATGGTGATCTTGCCGGTGTTGTCGGCCGAGACCGGCACCGGGAACTCGCCCCCGGCCAGGAACTTGCCACCCTCACCTGAGACAACGGTCAGGTTGGGTTCAGCCAGGGTCCGCACCAGGCCCACGCGCTCAAAGGCCTGGATCATCGCCTTGGCAGAGTTGACGTCATCGCTGCCCGCCAGGCCGCTGGTGACACTGGCCAGGGGATTGCCCTTGTCCTGATAGATGCCCGAGCCCGGCGTGACCGTATTGGCGTTGGTCAGGAAGTTCTGGATCCACAGGTTCTTGGCGTCATTGCCGGCCGTGCCGGCCCCGCCGGCCAGGAAGGTCTGAACATCGGACGACAGGGACGCCGCCGAGATGCCGACATCCTTCATCGTATAGGTAACGGCGGCTGAGCCGGTGCCGACCACGGCCGTGGTCTTTCCGGCGATCGAGTTGGCATAGGAGCCCAGCCACGAACTCTGGGCCGAGCTCAGGCTGCTGTCATTGGACAGGAAACGCTGCAGATAGTTCAGCAGCGACACCCCGGGCTGCGCCCCGGGTACCGTCCCGAACAGGCTGGAGACCAGATTGGTCGGCTGGTTGGTGGTGTTGATATTGTAGCCACCCTTGACCCCGCCCAGCAGGCTGCCGTTCACGCCATAGGTCGGCGACAGGCCAAACGAGAACTGGTCGGTGCCCAGCTGACCCAGCACGGCATTCAGGTCGACGCCCAGCTGCTTGATCACATTGCGCTGCACCTCGACAATGCGCACCTGCAGCATCACCTGGTCCTTGCCGGCGATGCTGAGCATGTTCAGCACCTTGTCGGGCGAGGCCACGAACTGGGCCGCGATCCGGGTGGCCTTCTCGGAGTCGGCGGCATTCATCACCATGCCGCTGAGAATGACGCTGTCCTTCAGTGGAATGACCTGGACGGTTCCTTGGGGCAGGACGGTCTTGAGGGTCGAGGACAGCAGGCTGATGTCCTGGGCGACGCGAATGTTCAATTGCAGGATCTTGCGACCGGCGGCGTCAAAGAACACCGCATCCGTCGAGCCCGCAGTCAGGCCCAGCACATAGATGCGCCGGGGGCTGCGCAGCACGGCATCCGCCACCAGCGGATTGGTGACCAGCATGTCGCGCACGTCGACCGGCAGTTCGATGATTGCCGACTTGCCCAGCGGCAGGTCGAGGACACGGGCCCCGGCACCGGCGGTCAGGTCGATGCTCAACACCTGTTCGGCCGCTGACGGCGGGAGCGACGGCAGGGGGGCCGCGGCAACCGGGGCCGGACGGATGGTGCGGGGCGCCGGTCGATAGGTGTGCGACCCGGCGACGGGGCCATCGGCGAAAACGGGCGCGGTCGAGCTTAGCGCCAGAAGCGCAGCGACATGGACGGTCAGAACGCGACGGATCACGGGGGAGCGGCTCATGGGCGCACCGAAATGTTGGTGGTCTGGCCCCCACGGTTGACGCGGATGACCGCCTCCGCCTGGGCTTTCTGCGCGATGGGACCGACTGCGCCCGAGGGACCGCCAAGATCGGTATAGGCGCGCAGGGCCAGGGTTACGGGCCCGGTCGCCTTGGCCCGGGTCAGGGCCTCGGCGTCGGAGGGACTGACCTCGATGGTCGCGGTGGCCGCCACGATGGACTTGGCGTCCTTCTCGGCGGCCGTGCTCTGGTCGAGGGCCAGGACGCGGACGTTCTGGAGAATGGTCTCGGCGATCACGACCTTGCTGGATCCGCCCTCGGTGTCAGGAGCCACCGTGTCTCGCGTCTGCAGCACATCCACCCGGTCGCCAGGCAGGATGAAACCGCCGACGGCGGTCTCCGAGGTCACCGGCACCGACATGGCCCGCTTGCCGGGGGCCAGAACGACCGACAGATAGCCGCCATCGCCGCCCCGGACGATCTTGCGCGGCGTGATGGGTTCGCCGGTCAGGATCGGGTCGCGCACGATCGCGCCCTCGACAGCCTTGGCCGGATCGACACCCCCGATCATTTCATTGGCGGCATTGGTAACCACGGCCTTGGCCTTGGCCGCGCCGACAGGCTCCGGCTGCGCTGCCCCATTGGTGATGAAGGCTGCATTGACGGCCTCGGTCGGCCAGGCCTGCCAGGTGACGTCGTCGCCCGTCAGGCGTGCACCGATTGCCAGGTCATGCTTGGCGACCAGCACCTGGGTCATGGGCTTGCCCGCAACCGGGGCGGACGCCATCGACGGCGAGGCGGCCGCGGGCTTTCCGCCCAGGGCGCGCTGCATCACCACAGCCAGGCCAATGGCGGAAACAGCGGCGACCAGGACGATCAAGAGGCGAACAGGATTCATTGCGCGGTCACAGGCTTTCGCGACGAGAAGCGAGGTTTCGCACGCGGTTGCCCTTCAGGGCGGCGCACGCGATTCGTCAGTCAGCCTTTCTGGCCACCCCCATGGTCGCCCGCGCATGGTTAACACCGGCTAAAGTTTTGCCCTTCCGAGTCGATATGCCCTCTGTGACAGGCTGACGCGGAACCGCCCGGCTCAGGTCATGATGGCGGCGGCCAGGGTCCCCTCAGGGAAGGTCACCAGGGCACCGACGGCAATGGCCACGCCATAGGGAATGTCACCCCCCTGGGCACCGAGCTTGCGCAGCCAGGACGGAGCTCCGGCCAGGACCGGCTCCAGCCAGCCCGAGCGCAGGGCCAGTATGGCCATGGTCAGGGCACCACCGGCCAGGCCGGTGGACAGCATGAAGGGAATGGCCGCAGGCCAGCCGATCCAGAGGGCGCTGGCTGCGAACAGCTTGGCGTCTCCACCACCGATCCAGCCCGCGGCAAACATTCCCATACCCAGGACCAGGGCGCCGAGCCCCGTTGCTAGGCATAGCCCGATCGCGGGAAGGGGCGCGCCACTGACGGCTGCCGCCGGCACAAAGGCGGCGATCAGGGCCAGCGAGATCCAGTTGGGGATCGTGTAGCTGGTGGCGTCCTTCAGCGCGGCCACGATGGCCAGGGCGGGAAAGACCAGCAGAAGCGGGATCTGGATTGCTTGCATCACTTAGGCCCTGTTGTGCGCCTCATTTTGGGACGATCAGGTGAAGCAATGGTTTCCCTTTGGGACCAGACGCGGAAAAGGCCGCAGCGTAATCGCCACGGCCTTCCCGTTTTCGAGGCTGTGTCGGGCCCCTGCGGGCCCTCGCACCTTAGCTGGCCGAGTTGGCCGTGCTGACCGTGGTGCCGACCTTGGTGAAGGTCGCCTTCAGATTGGTGCCCAGGGTGGTGACGGCGGTCACGATCACAACAGCGATCAGGGCGACGATCAGACCATATTCGATGGCCGTAGCGCCGGATTCGTCGTTCAGGAAGGACTTGATGAAGCTGGTCATGGGTCAATCTCCAGGGCTGAAACCTATGAGACAGACAATAGCGCGACAATATGAACCAAGGGTTTGCAACTCAAGAACACAGAGTTAATTTGATGATTTATTTCCGGTAACCATAAGCTTAAAGTACAGACAAAAGAAAAGGCCGAAACCGAAGCTCCGACCTGTTTCCTTGCGGCGCTGTCGCGAAAGGCGGCGGCTAGCTGGCCGCGTTGGCCGTGGCCACCTTGGTTCCAACCTTGGTGAAGGTGGCCTTCAGGTTGGTGCCCAACGTGGTGACCGCGCTCACGATCACGACGGCAACCAGGGCAACGATCAAGCCGTATTCAATGGCGGTCGCGCCGGACTCGTCGTTCAGAAACCGAGACAAGAACTTGGGCATGCATAGCTCCGGATCTGACGAGTCAGCTGTTTTGAAGAAGAAAAAGGGCCGGGACGCGCAGTCCCGACCCTTCTTTTTTCGAGGCCTGAGGCCAGGATTTAGCTGGCCGAGTTGGCCGTGCTGACCGTGGTGCCAACCTTGGTGAAGGTCGCCTTCAGGTTGGTGCCGAGGGTGGTGACGGCGGTCACGATCACAACGGCGATCAGGGCGACGATCAGACCATATTCAATGGCCGTGGCGCCGGATTCATCGTTCAGGAAGCGGGTGAAGAACTTCGACATGACTTGATCTCCAAAATCATCGTTGGTTGATGTTGAGGTCTTCAAGCCGTGTTGACTTGCTCACCCCCGAAAACACGATCAATTTCGCCCACCTCGCTTAATGCGCAGTAAACAGCAGAATAGTTTTCGGAAATTTTCTCTTGGTTTATTTGTATTTACTATTACTTGTTCTTAACCGTATCTGACTGAGGCCTGAACAAAGCCTTTTGAATCAAGGATTTCAGGCCGGGTCAGGTTGTCGCGCCCAGGGTCAATTTAGTCTTTTGTTGACCATTCAAAGTCAGTCTCGGCAGCGCTCCGCTCTCGAACTGGAACCGTCATGCGTCGCCTGTCGCTCGCCCTTGCAGCCGTTTTCGCCCTTTCCGGGCCCACAGCGCGGGCTGAAAGCCTGTCCGTTGCGGCAGGCGACATTGCCCGCATCACGCTTTCCGGTCCGGTTCGCGATGTCGTGGTCGGCGATCCGCTGATCGCCGATGTCAGCGTCATCAATGAGCGCACCCTGCTGATCATGGGAAAGCGCCCCGGTGCCACCACGGTCCTGGCCTTCGACACGGCCGGTCGCCCCCTGGCCGATCGCCAGGTGACGGTTTCGGAGAGCGGCGGCGTCACCGTCTATCGTGGTGCCGCCAATGTCGGCACCTATGCCTGTGGTGCCCAGTGCACTCGCGTTACGCCGACGGCCGGCGCCAGCGTTCCTTAAGAGTCCGGTACGTCGCGCCCGTGCGTGCCTCTAAACACCTGATTAGGAGCGCGGGACCTATACTGCCCCAACCGCCCGATCCGGCGGCATCGCAATGGACCCCCAGCGTCATGGCGCACCTTGCCCGCCTCAAACGCATTAGGCACCGCGCCAGCCTTCTGGCCCGCTTCGCCCGCGCTCGGCGCGGGGCCGTGACGGTCGAGTTCGCCTTCGTCTCCATTCCCTTCCTGCTGCTGATCTTCGCCATCATTGAACTGGGCCTGGTCTTTCTGGTCTCCCTGACCCTGGAAAACGCCCTGCTCGACGTCGGCCGCACCATCCGCACCGGCGAGTTGCAGACTGCCAACGGCAGCGCGGCCAGTTTCAAGACTGCCATCTGCGCAGAGATGAGCTGGTTGGGTACGGCCTGCAGCGGGGCCCTGAGCCTGGATGTCCGCACCTTCAGCGGCTTTTCGGCCTCTGGCACGGCCCTGACCGCCGCCAAGCCCAATACGACCTGCTGGGATCCGGGCGGACCGAGCTCGATCGTCCTGATCCGCGCCTATTATAACTGGCCCCTGGTCACGCCGCTCCTGAAGACCGGCCTGCAGACCTCGAACGGCAAGCGCATGCTGACCGCGGCCACGGCCTTCGCGAACGAGCCCTATTCGGACACCCCGGCAGCGACCGTCACATGCCCCGCCAACTGATGTCCAAACCCCCGCGGAGCCTCAAGGGCTTCTGGCGCGACCGGCGCGGCGTTTCGGCCGTCGAGTTCGCCCTGATCGCCCCGGTGCTGGTGATCCTGTATTGCGGCCTGGCCGAACTGACCCAGGCCATGATGGCCCAGCGTCGTCTCAGCAATATCGCCTCATCGATCGGCGACCTGGTGGCCCAGAGCGCCCAGCTGAGCAATGCGCGCCGCGACGACGTTTTCACGATCGGGGCCACGATCATGGCTCCCTTCCCGACCGGCACCCTGCGCATGTGCCTGGTCAGCGTCTCGTCGGATGCCACCGGCAGGGACACGGTCGACTGGTCGGAGAACCGCAACAGCCACGCCAACTGTCCGGCCGCCGGCACGGTGCTGGGAGCCAATGTGATCCCGACAGGCGTCCTGCCCGCCAACCAGAGCGTGGTCATGGCCAAGGCCAGCTACGGCTATACCTCGCCGATCAAGTTCATCCTGCCCTCAACCCTGAACTTCTACCGCACCTTCTATCTGCGGCCGCGAAAGTCCGACAAGGTCCTGCGCGTGACCTGACGGGCTCAGGTCGCCGGGGAAGACTCAAGCGATCGAGAGGCGCAACCGTTCGGTCAGGCCGTGCGGCGAAAGGGTCTGGCCGTTCAGGGCCGAGACAGGGCGCACGCCGATCAGGCTGTTGGTCAGAAACACCGCCTCCGCAGCCTGCAGCCGCTCTGCCCCGGCCACGACCTCCAGAACCTCGACGCCCGCAGTTCGCGCTGCCGCCAGGACCCGGGCGCGGGTGATCCCGGCCAGGACTCCGCAGTCGAGGGCCGGCGTGAGCAGCCGCTCGCCTTCGATCCAGAACAGGTTGGCAGCCGCCGAGCAGGCCAGATGGCCGGCATTGTTGAGCATGACGGCCTCATCCGCCCCGGCCGCCCGGGCCTCGGCCCGCGCCAGCACATTGTCGAGATAGGCCAGGGTCTTGTGCCGCGAGGCCGCAGACCCTTCGTTGCGACGGGTCCGGGCCACGACGAGGGTCGCCGGAGTTTCGATGGGTGCCGACAGCGCGAAGCTTGCCCGCAGTCGCGGAACGATCTCGGAGGGCCGGTCCAGGCCTCGTCCGCCCGAACCGGCGGTCAGGGTCAGCCGTATGGCGGCCCGCCCCCTGGCCGGTGCTACGGAAAAGCAAAGCGCCCGCGCCGCTGCGCGGTCCAGATCCGGCAGACCCAGCGCCCCGCATCCGGCGGCCATACGATCAAGATGAGCCTCGATGTCGGCAATCATGCCGTCTATGGCCAGCAAGGTCTCAAACAGGCCGTCGCCCAGCAGCAGGCCCCGATCGTCGAGAGGGATCATGATGCCGTCTCCGTCAGGGCCCGTTTGAGGGCAGCGATCTTGGTTTCGGTCTCCAGACGCTCGGCCTGGGGATCGCTGTCGGCAACGATACCGGCTCCGGCCCGTGCCTCGAGCCTCCAGCCTGATCCGTCACGCTCCAGACCCACTGTGCGGATCAGCACGCTGGAGTCAAAGCTGCCGTCGAAGCCGGCCCAGAACAGGGAACCGCAATAGGGTCCGCGTGGCGGTTCGTGGCCGGCTATGACCTTCATGGCCTGGACCTTGGGCGCGCCAGTGATCGAGCCGGGCGGGAAACTGGCCCGCAGCAGGTCGGCCAGGGTCAGGCCCGGCCTGAGCCGCGCGGTCACGGTCGAGACCAGATGATGCACATTGACGAAGGTCTCGACCCCGAACAGGTCCGGAACCCGGACGCTGCCCGGCGGGCTGACCCGGGCCAGGTCGTTGCGCATCAGGTCGACGATCATCAGGTTCTCGGCCTGGTCCTTCTCGCTGGCCGACAGCTCGGCGACCATCACCGCATCCTCGGCCGGCGTCGCGCCGCGCCGCCGGGTGCCCTTGATCGGCTTGGTCTCGATCGTGTCATCGGCCCCCGTGACCTTCAGGAACCGTTCGGGCGAGTTGGACACCAGGGCCCGGTCCGGCAGCCGCCAATAGGCCGAGAACGGCGCCGGGCTTTGGGCGCGCAGGCGGACAAACAGGTCGAAGGGATCAACGCCATCGGCCAGACGGCCGGTCCAGGCGCGGGCAATGTTGGCCTGGAAGATCTCGCCGTCATGGATCCGCGCCACCACATCGGCGACGGCGCGCTCATAGGCGTTCCCGTCCGTGGCGGTCAGGGCCGGGCAGAGCGGCCCTGCCATGGGTGGCCGCGCCTCGGCGGGCTGGTCAAGCCAGGCCAGGGCCTGCCGGGCGGCGTCCGTCGCCAGGGCGTCTGTCTCTCCCCGCCCGACGGCCACGACCCGCTGCTGCTGATGGTCAAAGGCGAGGAGCGCGCCATAGCGGGCGGCGGTCAGGTCCGGCCAGTTGGAGCGAGCCAGGCCCAGGGCCTCGACCCGGTCCCCCAGCTCATAGGTTCCCAGACCCACCACTCCGCCCTGAAACGGCGGCCCCTTTGGGTCCGTCGGCCGGCGTGGCCCGATCAGGGCCGTGAGGGCCTCGAAGGGATCGCGCGGATCAGCGGGTTCAAGACTCAGGACAGCGTCCGGAGCGCGCAGCAGATAGGACCACCGCGCCGTGCCGCCCGACAGCAGGGCGCAGGCGAAGGGCTCGTCCCGGAAGGGCTGCAGGGCCTCGGCCGGCTCGCACCAGGGGGCGGAATGGAAAGCGACGCAGCGCATGACGGGGGATCTAGCAGATGCTCCCCCTTTGGGGGAGCTGTCGCAGACCGACTGAGGGGGCCATCTCGGCATCGACCGCGCTGCCCCCTCCGCCCCTCCGCCCCTCCGGGCCACCTCCCCCGGAGGGAGAGGATCTAGACCTAAGCCTCGCGGTTACCGCCCTTGACGAAGAACAGCCCCAGCGCCCCGAGCGCCAGCAGGCCGACGATCGGCACGAAGCCCGCCACCTGGCTCTGGAAAATCCGGGTTGCGAAGGCCACCAGCAGCGAGCCCAGCCACACCGTCGCCGTGCCCGAAAGGGCGAACAGCCCGAAGAAGGCGGCGATACGGTCGGGCGGCGCCAGACGGACCAGCAGGGTGCGGCTCGAAGCGTACTGGGCGGTGACGAACACCGCGATCAGCAGGCCCAGACCCAGATACAGAACCTCGGGCAGGGTGCGGAACAGCGGCCCGTTCCACAGCGGCGCATGGGCGGCGGCGTCGTAGCTCCAGAAGTACAGGATCCTGTCGCGGCCCATGCCCAAGGCACCGATCAGCACGATCAGGCAGCCGAAGATCTCCAGCTGCACCGCCCGGCGCGGCCCCAGGGTCCTGTCCAGCCAGGGGGCCAGGAAGCCGCCCAGCACGCCGAAGATCGACAGCGAAATGCCATAGGCCAGCATCTCCAGCTCGCCCCAGCCCATCAGACCGGCGGCGAACAGGCCACTGAACACCAGCAGGGCCGTCATGCCGTCGCAGTACAGCATCCGCGTTCCCAGGAACGTCGCGACGTCGCGATGGCCCTTGAGGTTGCTGAGCGTGTCGATCAGCAGCCGCGCGCCGTGGCGCAGGCTGGCCGCCATCGACAGGCCGGTGCGCGGCGCATCCCGCGTCCACAGCAGGAACGGGATCGCGCCGAGCAGCATCACCCCGGCCGCCATGGGTCCCGACAGTCGGGCCGGTTCGTGATTGGCGGTCGGCAGGCCAAACAGCGGCGCGGCGGGCACGCCGGGCCAGTCGACCTGGCCGGGCAGGACGAAGGCCCACATCATGAAGATCAGCAGGCTCACCGACAGGCCGTTGGCCATAGCATAGCCCAGCCCCGAGACCAGCGGCTCCTGACCCGGCTCGGCGGCCCGTGACAGCAGCGAATTGTTGAGCACGTCGCCCCAGTTATAGGACACGCCCAGGACGATCAGGACGAGGCCGACCACGGCCACCGACGGCCCATCGTTCGGCTGGGCCAGCCACAGCAGCATCAGCAGCGGCAGCATGATCGCCAGAATGCCGATCAGGAACGGCTTGCGCGGGCCATAGCGCTCGATCGAGGCACCCAGCAGGGGGGCGGTGAGCGCCGTCAGCAAACCAAAGGCGGTGGCGATGTCGGCCATGGTCGCCTGACCCTTGACCGGATCGCCGACGAGCACCCGCGAGAAATAGGGGGCGAAGATGTAGATGGTGATGAGGACGACATAGGCGTCGCGCGAGCCCTGATGGAGGATCCAGCTGAGCGCGCCCTTCGACAGGCCCGCCGGCTTGTCGCGCGCCGGCGCGTTGGTGACGTCACTCATGCCCTACCCCGTCTGAGCGCCGTCTGACGCGGTCGCTTCAGGACAGCGTGGCGGTTAAACAGGCGTTTGTCACGAACCCGTTTAGAGCAGGATGTGGGCCCGCACGGCCTCACGGCTCGCCGCATCCAGGCCGATCACCTGGTCCAGATAGCCGTCCAGCGAGCCGTTCTGGTCCTTGATCACCGCGAAGGCGGCGGCCAGGTAGTCGGCGTGAACGCCCATGGCCGCGCGCATCGCCGCTTCGGACGGCATGCGGCCGGTCACCTCATGGATGGCGGCCATGAACTTGGGACCGCGCCGCTCGAAGCGGCTGTCGTCATTGGTCAGCAGATAGTCGTCAATGACGTCATCATCCGACACCCCGGCAATGTGGTGGGTCAGGGCCGCCAGAACGCCGGTGCGGTCCTTGCCCGCCGCGCAGTGGATCAGCACCGGTCCGCGTCCCTGGGCCAGGGCCTGGAAGTAGCGGGTGAACAGGTCGATGTGCCGCTCCTTGAACGGCAGGCGGCAATAGTACTCGATCATATAGGCGTGGATCGACTGCACACTCAGGTCGGAGCTGCGCAGGAAGGTGTGCCAGGGATCATCGGGTGAGCCCTGGTCGTTCTCGATGACCTCGGCCGCAAACCCTGCCCAGCGCCGCGAGGGCGCGCGTTCCCGTTCATTGGGCCGGCGCAGATCGACCAGGGTCGCGATCCCGAGCCCTGCCAGGGCCGCAAGATCCTCGTCCGTGGCCTCGGCCTGATGGGCGGCGCGGAACAGAACCCCCCGCTTCAGACGGCCCGCGCCGGCGGCGTAGTCACCATAGTCGCGGAGGTTTTCAATGCCTTGCAGCGGGATCAGACGGGTCATGTCAGGGGTGTTAGCGCGCCAGGGTGACGTTGGCGAGACTCTGGACGCCCCGCGCCACGCCTGAGTAGATGGTCCCATGACCAATCCTTACCGCTTCAAGAGCTTCGACGGCGTCGAGATCGCCTGGCGCACCCTGGGCGAGGGTCGGCCCACCCTGATGCTGCATGGCTTCCTGGCCAATGCCGAGTTCAACTGGTTTGCGCCCGGCATTGCCGCCGCCGTGGCCGCTACGGGACGCCAGGTCATTGCGCCGGACCTGCGCGGGCATGGCCACTCCGCCGCGCCCGTCGCGCCGGCGGCATGGCCTGCCGACGTCCTGGCCGCCGACCAGGAGGCGCTGATCGCCCATCTGGGTCTGACCGAATACGATCTCGTCGGCTATTCGCTGGGCGCGCGGACGGCGGTGCGGATGCTGACCCGCGGTGCCCGGCCGGCGAAACTGGTGCTCGGCGGCATGGGCGACAGCGGCCTGATGGCGGCCGGCGCACGTGCGGCGATGTTCGAGGACTCGATCCGCCACGGCGAGGCCGCCAAAGACCCGCGCGCAGGCCGGCGGGTGCAGGCGATGATGGCGGCCAGCGGCCTGATCCCCGAGGCGATGCTGGGCGTGCTGGCCTCGTTTGTAGCGACCTCCGAGGCGCAGCTGCGCGCCCTTGACCTGCCGACCCTGGTGATCGCCGGCGTCTCAGACGACGACAATGGCTCGGCCGAGGGTCTTGCGGCGATGATGGGCAACGCGCGGGTGGTGCGCGTGGCCGGGGATCATCTCAGCGCGGTGATGGAGCCGGACCTGGCGGCGCAGATCTCGAGCTTTCTGGCGGCCTGAAACGGGCTACCGCCTCAGCCACGGTGCCAGCCGGTCCTGCACCGGCTGGTCGACATAGGTGTGGAACAGCCAGGCCCCGCCATAGGCCAGGGGGAAGCCGGCCAGCCACATCAGCCACTGCCAGCCGATGCCGATCGGCACGGTGTCGATCAGCTTGTGCACGGCGCTCCAGTAGATCACGCCGACGAAGATGTGGGTGATGAACAGGGCAAAGGACAGCTTGGCCCCCTCCTCGATCCAGGCCCGGGGGCGCTTTACCGGCAGACGGCCGGCGCCGAGGATGATGCAGCCTATGGCCAGCAGGCTGGGCAGGTCGAACCACAGCACGTCGGGCAGGGCATAGCGGTCGAACAGCTGCCAGGCGATCAGAACTGCCGCGCCGCCATAGAGCAGCACGCGCGCCGCCGCCTCCGAGGGCCAGTCCATCTCCACAGCCCGGGCCAGGCAGACCCCCAGGATGAACAGGGGCAGGGCCCGGACGACCCCGAACTGAAACTGCAGGTCGGCCAGGGCGTGGTCGAAGCCGAAGCGGGCGATGAGTTCAAAGACAATGATCACGGCCAGGCCCGCCAGGGGCAGCACGACCGCATGTCGCACCCGGTCCGCTGCCCGCCACAGGAACGGGAAGATCGCATAGCAGACGATCAGGGCCGACAGGGACCAGCTGGGCAGGTTCCAGCCATCGCTGGGCACACCCCAGGCATGGACCAGCAGGGCCTGGACCGGCAGCTGGTCCCAGGCGAAACGCGAGGGCTTGTGGGCGTCGGTGCCGATGGTATTGAGCACCAGCACCAGGGCCGCCATGGCCGCCAGCACCATCAGATGTCCCGGCCAGACCCGGGCGGCGCGGCGCACCCAGAACCGGCCCGGCGAGATCTGGCCCGACAGGGTCGAGGCGCCATAGGCCCGGCCCAGCACATAGCCCGAGAGGATCAGGAAGAAGTCGGTGGCCAGAAAGCCGCGCGAGAAGACCTGGTGAAACCGCTCGATCCGCAGCGGGCTCTCGGCCCCGTAGTGATAGAGCACGATCAGCAGCGAGGCGAGAAACCGCAGGAAGTCCAGGGCCCCGCCCCGCACGGCCCGGCGCGCGCGCGCCATGACCGGGGTCGCGACCGGAGGGGCTTCAGGCGCCGACGAGGACGCGTCAGGGGGCAAATCAGAGCGGGTCACAGCCATGGCCTTAACAAAGCCGGCCGCGCGGGAAAAGCCATGCCGTCGCGCCATCTTGCGGCAGGCTGTGCCCCCGCCTATCTGTAACTAGAGTTGTTTCCGAATAGAGATCACCATGACCCGCATGCCCGCCCTGTTCGTCGGCCACGGTTCGCCGATGAATGCCATTGAGGACAACGCCTGGAGCCGCGCCTGGGCCGCGATGGGCCGCGACCTGCCGCGTCCGCGCGCCATCGCCATGGTCAGTGCCCACTGGGAGACCAGGGGGGCCACAGCCGTCAGTGCCTCGGCGACGCCCGAGACGATCCACGATTTCGGCGGTTTTCCGCAGGCCCTGTTCGATGTTCAGTACCGCGCCCCGGGCGATCCGGCCCTGGCGGCGCAGATCGGCCAGATCCTCTCGCCCGACCGGGTGGTCCAGCATCCGACGCGCGGTCTCGACCACGGGGCCTGGGGCGTGCTCTTGCCGATGTATCCCGAGGCCGACATACCGGTAGTGCAGATCAGCCTCGATCGCGGGCGGTCCAATCCCTGGCACTATGAGGCCGGCCGGCGACTTTCAGCCCTGCGCGACGAGGGCGTGCTCCTGATCGGCAGCGGCGACATCGTCCACAACCTGCGGGCCGCCGATTTCCGCCGGCCCGAAGCGCCGCCCTGGGCTGAACGTTTCAACGAGACGGCCAAGGCCCTGATCCTGGCCGGCGCCCATGACGCGCTGATCGACTGGCAGGGCCTGGGCCCAGACGCCGAGATCGCCATCAACAGCGCCGAACACTATCTGCCCCTGCTCTATGTGCTGGGGGCACAGGGCCCGGACGATCCGGTCAGCTTCTTCACCGATGACGTCTTCGCCGCCATCTCGATGACGGGCGTCAAGTTCGGCTAGATGCGAACAACGCCCGTGCCGGGGAGCACGAGCGTTGCGCTTTTGAGGACGCTGGGGCCGGCTGGGGGGGGAGGAGCCGGGTTGTCCGCGTCGAGACTTAGATTGGGAGCCGAACCCGGCTTTGCAACGGCCTGACCGGGGTCTTTTCAAGACCAAATGCGGCGGCAGCTCGCCGGAACAGCCCGCCGCTCAGGTCTAACCGTCAGGACCGAGCGATCCGCGTGCTCCACCAGAGCAGGAGCGGCATCAGGATCACCTCGGCCAGAAAGGAGCCCAGGATGTCGGGTCCGAACTGGACATCGAAGCGAAGGGCACTGAACCGCGCCAGCCCGCCGATGATCGTCAGAACCAGCGCGGTCTGAAGGGCCGGCTTGAGCGGCCGCAGGTTCCAGGCACCGGCCAGAAAGAGCAGACCAACCCCCAGCCACAGCCCGCCCAGAAACCGGACATGGCTGTCGTGGGCCGCATAGGCGTCGGGGCGGATGGCGGCGACGAAGTCGGTCGGACCCTGCAGCCCCAGGGTGGCGATGCCGCCCAGGGCGACATTGGCACCCGTCAACAGGGCCACCAGGCCAAGGAGGAAGATCACGGTCCGGAAAGCGCGTTCGCTGAGGCTCGTTCGGTTTTGCATGGGAGATCCTGGGGCGGGCTGATGCTAGCGCGAGACGCTGCGGAGATAGGCGATGAGAGTGTGGCGATCCTCGGCGGACTTCACCGTGACCGTCATCCGCGTGCCGGGCACCAGGCGCGATGGTGCCGTCAGCCACTGGTCGAGCATTTGCTCGGACCAGACGACACCCGAATGGGCCAGGCTCGAAGAATAGCCGAAGGTGCCGAGGCTGCCCGCCGGGCGCCCGACCACGCCGCGCAAGGCCGGTCCCGTCCTGTTGACGTCGAGGGCGTGGCAACCACCGCATCGAAACATGAATTGCATCCTGCCCCGCTGCACCGAGGCGGCAGCGCTCGCGTCCTCGTCCAAAACCGGGGATCCGGCTGCTAGGGTGACGGCAAGGCACAGCCAGGCCAGGACGACGATCGGTTTCATATGGCCTTGCTTATTATTTATAACGCGTGATAAATAATAATCAGCGAAGGAAGTCAAGCCTGTGAGTTTGGACAAGGAAGCCGTGAGCGCGCGCAGAGGTCGACCGGCGCGGAGCGGTGAAGACATCGTGGCCATGCGGAAGAAAGTGGCCAATGCTGCCGCGCAGCTGTTTCGCGATGAGGGCTACGCCTCTGTGTCCATGCGCCGGCTGGCCAGGGAGGTCGGCTGCACGCCGATGACCCTCTATGCCTATTTCGCCAGCAAGGCCGACATCCTCAGCCATCTCTGGGAAGGGATCTATGATGAGGTGTTCGCCGAACTGAGCGCCCTGACGGGGTCGATCGACAGCCCCGCCGATCGCCTCACCGCCGTCGCCGCCCACTATGTCCGCTACTGGGTCGGGAACCCGGAGCGATACAGGCTGGTGTTCATGACCGAGGGTGTCAGCCAGGCTGAAGTCAGCAGCTTTCTGGAGTCCTGCACCGCCGTCGGCCACTACCAGCTCTTCTTTGGTCTGGTGCGTGACGTGCTGGGGCAGCCGGGCGAGGCTGACCTGAAGCCCCGGACCGAGGCCCTGCTCTGCGGCCTGCTGGGCATAGCCCACAGCCATGTCACCATTTCCGGCTACCCCTGGTGCGCGCCGGAAGTCCTGACCCGACAGATCGTCAGTGCCCTGATGTCACCATCAGATCGCAAAGAGCCCTAGGCGGGTCCGCGCCTGCGCCTATATCTGAAGCTCACCCGCCAGGACCGCGCCCATGACCAAGCCCCTGAAGATCGATTTCGTCTCCGACGTCTCCTGCCCCTGGTGCATCGTCGGCCTCGGCGGTCTGGAGACGGCGCTGGAGCGCGTGGGGGATCTGGTCGAGGCGGAGATCCATTTCCAGCCCTTCGAGCTCAATCCCCACATGCCGCCCGAAGGTCAGAACATCGTCGAGCATATCGCCGAGAAATATGGCGCGACGCCGGAGCAGTCGGCCGCCAATCGCAAGGCAATTCACGAGCGGGCCGCCTCGGTGGGCTTCACGATGAAGACCAGCGAAACCAGCCGGATCTACAATACCTTCGACGCCCACCGCCTGCTGCACTGGGCCGGCCTGGTCGGCGGCCAGAAGGCCCTGAAGCGCGCCCTGTTCGACGCCTATTTCACCGACGGCCTCAGCCCCGCCGACCATGACGTCCTGGTTGCGACCGCCGAGAAGGCCGGTCTGGACGGCGCGGCGGCCCGGCAGGTACTGAGCTCGGGCCAGTATACCCAGGAGGTGCGCGAGGCAGAGCGCGCCTGGCACACGGCGGGCATCAGCTCGGTCCCCGCCGTGATCATCAATGACCGCTACCTGATCTCGGGCGGACAGCCGGCGGAGTACTTCGAAAGAGCCCTCCGCCAGATCGCCGCCGAGGCCTGAGCCCTACACCACCTGGGTCGCCGTCCCCGCCACCATGTACCAGGTCAGCAGCAGGCCGCAGATCACCGTCGCGACCGCATAGCCGCCGGTGCGTTTCCAGGTGAAGACCCCGATCACCGCCATCAGGGCGGTCAGGGGCAGGAACTGGATGGCCACCACCGTCGACAGCGGATCGAAGGCCGTCGGCAGGCGACCCGTCAGGAACAGCGCGCCATAGTCCAGGGCCAGCAGCAGGGCAAAACCCCCGCTCAGGGCCAGGACGGCAGAGCCATAGCGGGCCAGATTGCTCTCACCGGCCACCGGGATGCGGGCCAGCAGGGTCCGCAGGGTGACGCCAAAGGCCAGGGTCAGGGGCAGGACATAGACCAGCACCAGACCGGCCTGGGCCGGGCTGAGACGCTTGAGCGCCACGACCCAGAAGCGGAAATCGACCAGGAACAGCCGGTGGACCAGTTCCAGGGTGCCATAGACCACGCCGACACTGATCAGGCCGATCAGCAGCGAGAGCGGCCAGCGATTGCTGAAGCCCGGCCGCGCGCCCTTGCCGAGCGCCGCCAGCCCCAGGGTCAGCGAGGCCGTCACGACCGCCCAGGTCAGGACCTGGTTGGTGATCGCCTGCTTCAGGAGACCATTGGCCGGCAGGGCCACCATGCCGAGGATGAACAACGGAAAGAAGGTCACGGCCGGCAACAGGGCCGACAGCGCGACGCCGCGCCACCAGCGTCCGTCGCGCGCCGAAGCGGTGGGCTGGATCGCCTGACGCAGGGGAGCAAACAGCTTCAGGGTCAGCAGGGCCTGAAAGGTCCCCAGCAGCAGCACCACGGTGCCGATCAGGGCAATGCCGGTTCCGGCCTCCTTCCACATCCAGATCTGGTCGCTGGCCGGGCGCGGCGTGCCGCCCTTCAGGGTCAGGGCAAACCAGTCGAGAGCGTGGCCGATAGCGGCCGGTGAGATATGATCACCGGGATGGGTGGTGGCCGGGGTCTGCAGCATCCGCGCGGTTCCGTCGGCCACCGAGCCATAGACCTTGCCCGGCTGGACCGGCCCCGTCGCGCCGAACACCGCCTGCAGCTTGGCGCTGCCGGTCACATCCTTGGCGCGATCGACCCCCCACATCAGCTTGGAGAACTCGTCATACTGGCTGAAGACCAGGGCCAGGTTGCGCGGCCAGACCGGGGAACCGTCGGCCGCGAACGGCTTGCCGGTCGAGGAGCCTTCCAGCACCACGGACCGATAGGCGTCCGGCATCGTCGCGGCCGCAGCCAACACTGTCCACCCGCCCATGCTGTGCCCCTCCAGGCCGATATTGGCCGGATCGACGGTTGGCAGGCTGCGCAGGTACTTCAGGCCGTCGGGCCCGCCAAAGCCGTTCGAGAAGGCCGGTCCGCCACTATAGCCGTGGCCGGTCTGGTCCAGGGCCAGAACCACATAGCCACGCCGGGCGAACTCGATGGCGAAGCCGCTCTGGGTCTCGCGGGAATTGATATAGCCGTGCACGGCCAGCACGCCGGGGGACGGCGTCGCTGCAGTGGCGTTGGGCGGGGTGTAGAGCAGGCCGCTCATCGGCGTGCCGCCGGTGCCGGCGAAGGTCACCTCGGTGACCCTGATCCCGCCCGCCGTCTGGACCTTCCAGGCCAGGGCGCTGCCGCCCAGAACCAGCACCATACCCAGCAACAGCAGCAGCCATGGCTTGCGCATCTCATCCCCTCCCCCGCGCCGGTCATTCGCCGACTTTGCGAGGGAGCCTAGAGGAGGCACGGGGAATGTCGAATCCGGCCTCCCCTAGGAGGCCGGGGCTGTGGCCCATGACCAAAAGCGCCTGTCATCCCGGACAAGCGCAAAAGCGCGAAGATCCGGGACCAACGCCTGAGCTCTGCGCTTCCGGCGGTCCCGGATCTTCGCCCGGCTTTCGCCGGGCTTGTCCGGGATGACAGGCTTTTTCGCGACGGTCGCCAGCGTCTAGAGCAGCGCCCCGGCCTTCTCCGCCGCCGCCAGACGCTCGTCCATGCCCTTGCCGTACATCCGCTGCACCCGCTCCAGGACCTCGGCCGGTGCCGTTTCGGGGCGGCCGGCATTGAACGGCGGGGCCGGGGCGTACTCGACACCCAGCTGGATCGACTGGGCGACGGCCTCCCCGGCGATCTCGGCGGCGATGGTCAGGGCGAAGTCGATGCCGGCCGTGACCCCGCCGCCGGTAAAGACATGGCCATCGCGGACCACCCGCTCGGGATCGGGAATGGCCCCAAACAGCGAAAGCTGGTCGCGCCAGGCCCAGTGGCAGGCAGCGCGCCGGCCCTTCAGCAGGCCGGCCGCGCCCAGCACCAGCGAACCGGTACAGACCGAGCAGACATAGCGGGCGCCGGCGGCCAGCCGCCGGATCTCGGCGAGGAAGGCCGGCTCGGCCATGGCCTGGGTGGTGCCGAAACCGCCGGGCACGATCAGGACATCGCACGCCCCGACATCAGCCAGACGCGGCAGGTGCGCGAAGATCAGGCCATCGGCCTCGATCTCGCCGCCGTCGAGACAGGCGACCGTGACTTTCGCCCCCGGAAGGCGGCACAGGATCTGGTGAGGACCGGTGAAGTCCAGATGGGTGACGCCCGGAAACAGGGCAAAGACAATGTTCAGGGGCTCGGCCTGGGCCATGGCGACATCTCCGTTTGACGCCGCATCATCCCGCGCCTAGCGTCTGGCGGAAATGACATAATTCCCTCGGATTCCGCCATGCCTCGTACCATCGGCTTTCTGGTCTATCCGGACTTCCAGCTGCTGGACGCCACCGGCCCGATCGCCACCTTCGAGATCGCCGCGCGCTACGCCCCGGGGGCCTATCGACTGCTGTTCCTGTCGCGCGACGGCGGCCTGATCACGAGTTCGTCCGGCATGGCCGTCACCACCATGGCCCTTTCCGACGCCCCACCGCTCGATACCCTGATGGTGGCGGGCGGCGACGGTGTGAAAGACCCCGCCAGCTGCGGGATTACCCTCGCCTATGTGCGTGACACGGCCAAGACAGCCCGGCGCATCGCCAGTGTCTGTTCCGGGGCCTATGTCCTGGCCGAGGCCGGCCTGCTCGACGGCAAGCGCGCCACCACCCACTGGAGCCGCACCAAGGACTTCCAGAAGCGCTATCCGGCCATCCGGCTCGAGCCGGACCGGATCTTTGTCCAGGACGGCCAGATCTGGAGCTCGGCCGGGATCAGTGCCGGGATCGACCTGTCCCTGGCCCTGGTCGGGGCCGACGAGGGCGAGACCCTGGCCCGCCGGGTCGCCCAGCAGCTGGTGGTCTATCACCGCCGTCCGGGCGGTCAGTCGCAGTTCTCGGCCCTGATCGACATCAAGTCCCGGCGGTTCGATACCCTGCTGGCCTGGGCCCGCGAGCATCTGGCGGAGTCGCTGAGCGTCGAGCAGCTGGCCGACCGCGCCGCCATGAGCCCGCGCAACTTCGCCCGCCTGTTCACGGCCGAGACCGGGGTCACCCCGGCCAAGGCCGTCGAGCGCCTGCGGGTCGAGGCGGCCCGGGCCCTGCTGGATTCCCAGCCGCTGCAGGTCGAGGACGTGGCCCTGGAAACCGGGTTCGGCGACCCGGAGCGCATGCGGCGGGCCTTCATCCGGGCCTTTGGCCAGCCCCCACAGGCCCTGAGACGCAAGGCCAAGGCGGGATGAGCGGATCGACATTCAGGATCACGACGGCGGCCGATCTCTTCAACTCCGTCATTCCCGCCCTTGTGGCGGGAACCCCTCTGTCCGCCGCTGATGCGGGAGGGGCGGCTCGCTGGTGGTCCGCTTGCGTCTCACCTGCCAGCTGAACCAGGGGTTCCCGCCACAAGGGCGGGAATGACGGTGAATAGAGGACCATGGTCGGCCGAATGTCGATATGGCCAGGGCCGGCTAGTCTAGTGTCCCCCACCCCGGACGGGATGCGGGATGCGGGCCACCTCTGAGGCCGTCACCGGCTTGGCATAGCTGTTGCCGAAACTGGTGCGGATATAGGTCACCACTTGGGCGATCTGGTCGTCGTCCAGGGGTCCGGCCAGGCTGGGCATGCCGCCCTTGCCCAGCACCACCGCCGAGATCGGATAGGCCGCTCCGGCCAGCCGCGGATTGGCGGCCAGGGCCGGTATGGTCCCGGCACCGACACCCCCCTTGGCATCGGCCATGTGGCAGGCCTGGCAGACGGCCTCATAGACCTGCTGGCCGGTGACCGGCTTGGCCACGCGGACGACGCCGCCGCCGGTGTCGCCGCCGGCCGGGGTCTGGGCCAGGGCGGGCGTCGCGACGGCCAGCAGGCCGGCCAGGATCACGGGAGAAAGACGGACTGTCATGCTCAGGCCTCCAGGGCGCGCTTGTGCAGGCGGGTAATGGCATCGATCGAAGAGAGCAGAGCGCCCTCCATCCAGCAGCCGACATAGGAGGCGTGCTCGCCCGCCAGGACGATGCGGCGGTCCATGGCCACCAGGGTCTGGTAGTGCTCCTTGCGCGTCTCCTCGGTCCAGCGGGCGCAGCAGCCGAGCGCCCAGGGAACCCGGCTCCAGGCCACCGAGGCCCCGGTGCGGAACTCCTTGCGATAGCTGGCCGGATGCAGGACCGAACCCTGCTGCAGGGCGACCTCCAGCCGCTGCTGCGGGGTCATGCCGGCCAGACGATAGGCCCCCATCTCGCGGGCGAAGGCCCCCAGCAGCACGGCCGGGCCGTCGCCGAACAGATTGTTGTTCGGATAGGAGATCAGGGCGATTTCCTGATCGGTGAAGCTGTGGCCGCCATAGATGGAGTCCTCCTCCTCCCAGAAGCGGCGGTTCATCTCGAGGCCGATCTTGACCTGGCCCGAATAGGGCACAGCCTTGATGGCGGCCATCATCTCGTCGGTGACCTGGGTGTCGATCTGGCCCAGCACCGACAGGGGGATGGTGCAGACACACCAGTCGGCCTGGGCCGTGGAGACCTTGCCTGACCGGGTATCGGCATAGGTCACGGCCACACCCCTGTCGTCCTGGGCGATCTTCGTCACTTTGGCCCCATAGGTGATCTGGCCCTCGACCTGTTTGGCAAAGGCCTTGCCGATCATGTCCATGCCGCCGACCGGCTGGAACATGGTGGTCTGCATCTCGTGCCCCATGAAGAAGGCCATCGAGGTCCAGACCTGCGGGTCCAGCACATCATGCAGGTCATAGAGGGCCGACGGGATCGGCGCGCCGTTGATGCCGCCGCCGGGCGGGCGGTCATAGCCCCGGTGCGAGGCCGAGCGCAGGTTCGAGGCGTAGCGATAGTCCTTGTCCAGCATGCCCCAGCCCTTCAGGGCCTCCAGCAGGCGTTCGCGATCCTCGGGCGTGACGGCCTCGTCCAGGGCCTTGGTATTGACCGACTTGGCCAGCAGCTCGGCGACATGGCCCTCGAAGTCGGCCGCGGCGGCCTTGAAGCGCACCGGCTTGCCGCCGAACGATTGCGACGAGTGGATCCAGGTATTGTGGTTGAACTGGATGAACGGCTCCAGGGCCACGCCGAAGGCCTTGCAATAGTGCAGCAGGGTCCTGTGATGGTGCGGGATCCGCCAGGGCCCGGGATTGAAATAGTTGCCGGGCGCATAGCCGACCTTCTGGGTGGCCCCGCCCAGCTCGGTATAGGTGTCGCCGCCGCGCAGCGACCAGTTCCGGCCGCCGGCCCGGTCCTGGTATTCGAGGATCTGCACCCTGTAGCCGGCCTTGGTCAGCTCGTGGGCGGCCAGCAGGCCGGCCAGACCCGCGCCCAGCACGATCACCGAGGCCCCCTTGCGCGCGCCCGCCAGGTTGGGCGGGCCGGCAAACTGGGTCTCGGCCGCATGGCCCAGCGAGGTCATGGCCTGATAGAGCGCCGCCGTGCCTCCGACCGCGGCGATGGCCGAAAGCAGCTGACGTCTCGTCGGTGTGCGTGCGCCCAGGTCCATGCGACCAAATCCCCTCGCGCCGTCCGGTCGACGGCTGTCGGGATCGAGCTAACGAGAACTCGGACGGCTTGGCGCGGATGATGTCTCTCCCCAGGGGGATCGGTGACGCGCTCTAGGTCATTTGGGGCGCCGCGTGGGGGAGGCTGCGCAGGAACTATGCAGACAGGGCTGGGCGGGAAGGCGGCGCGGTGCGAGCCCCGCAGGGCCCGTCGCCCTACCCCCTCGCCTCCAGCTTGCCCGCCAGGGCCGCCACCTGGGCCTCCAGCCGTGCGAGGGCCTCGGCGTTGTGGCGGCTCAGCTCGGCGAGGTCGCGGTCCCGGAGGGCGTCGAGCTTGGCGTGCAGGTGCATGATCTCAAGCTCGGCCCGCAGATTGACCACATAGTCGTGCTCGGCGTTCTGGCGATCCTTCTGGGCCTGGCGGTTCTGGCTCATCATGATCACCGGGGCCTGCAGGGCTGCGACCGTCGACAGCAGCAGGTTGAGGAAGATGAACGGATAGGGGTCGAAGGACAGGTGGAACGGCCCCAGGGCCAGGTTCAGCCCCACCCAGGCCAGCAGAACCGCACTGAAGCTGCCGATGAAGGCCCAGGATCCGCCCACCGCCGCCACCCGGTCGGCCAGCCGATCCCAGTAGGTGCGGTCATCGGCGACCAGGACCTTGTTCAGCCCGGTCGGTGCCTCGGCGGCAATGAGGTCGATGACGCTGCGCTGGACGTCATTGAGGTCAGCATAGGCCTCGTTGAGCAATTGACGGGACAGTTCGTCGAGACGGTCATTGGGCGACATGGGCAGACTCCGCAGCCCCACACGATTGACACGGTAACACGGCACAAGCGAGGCTCCGCGCGCCGCAAAGGCGACATGCCCACCCTGCTCCGAGGAGAGATCCCATGGCCCACAAGTTCATTATCAAGAAGGACAAGGCGGGCGAGTTCCGCGTCAACTTCGTCTACAACAGCGAGGTCATCTTCTCGACCGAAGGCTATTCGTCCAAGGCCTCGGCCAAGAACGCCATCGAGTCGATCCTGAAGAACGGCCCCGGTGCCGAAATCGACGACCAGACCGACTGATCCGTCCTGACTCAACCCGCGCCCCCTGAACACAGGCCGGGCGGGCGCGGGACTTGACCCCTTCCCCCGGTCGGCGTCTGATCGCCGATAACAAACAAAAACGGGGGAGGACAGCCGATGCCAGCCAACGGCCGCAAGACCATTTTCATCACCGGTGCCGCCAGCGGAATCGGCCTCGCCAGTGCCAAGCGGTTCGCTTCTGAAGGCTGGTTCGTCGGGCTGTCCGATATTGATGTGGCCGGGCTCAAGACCGCCCTCGCCGCCATCGGGCCCGACAACGGTGCCACCTTCAAGCTGGATGTCCGCGACCGCGAGGCCTGGGACAATGCGCTGGGCGAATTCGGGCGCCTCACCGACGGCAAGCTGGACGCCCTGCTGAACAATGCCGGCATCGCGCGGTTCGGCAATCTGGAAGAGCTCAGCGAGTCCGACTGCGATCTGCAGGTCGACATCAACATCAAGGGCGTGATCCACGGCGCCCGGGCCGGTCTGCCCCTGCTCAAGGCCGCCGGCGGCCGCCTGATCAATGTCGCCTCCTGCGCGGGCCTCTACGGCTCGCCCAAGCTGGCGGTCTATTCGGCCACCAAGTTCGCGGTGCGGGGCCTGTCGGAAGCCCTCGACATCGAATACGGCCAGCACGGGGTTTCCGTGGCCTGCGTCATGCCGTGGTTCATCGAGACCCCGATCCTCAATGCCGGCTCATCGGGCAGCAACGAGAACATGGCCGACGCCCTCAAGAAGGGAGGGCTGGAAGTCTATCCGGTCGAGGACGCCGCCGAGGTGGTGTTCAAGTCCGCCAGCGGCAAGGACCTGCACTATCTGGTGGGCAAGCGCGCCCGGCAGATGCGCTTTGCCACCAGCCACATGCCCGGCTCCGTCAGGAAGCAGCTCCGGTCGCGGCCCCTGTCGTCGTCCTGACAGCTTCGGTAGCGGACTTGTCGGTGCCCGTCTTGGCGGGCGCCGAGGCCGGCTCCGAGACCTGGCCGAGCGGGCCGCCCATGCCGTTGCCGGTCGGTGCGGCCGTCTGCACCGGCGACAGGGCGCTGGCAGCATAGATCATGCCGCCGATCGGCTTGCCATCGGCCGAGATGCTGGCGATCTCGGGCGCGTTGGGCAGGTCGTCTAGGGTCGAGGGACGCGGGGTGGCCGAGAAGGCTCCCGGCGCGCCGGCCCGGCCGCCGAAGCGGTAGAACACGTGCATGCCGACCTGGGCGACCTTCAGAAGGCGCGGACCCCAGCCCGGTGCCACACCCGTGGTGTGGAAGTGGGTGGCGGAGCCGACCTCGTTCATCACGGTCCCGGTCAGGGCGCGCTCGGCGATCTTCTGGGCCCGCCGCCAGGCGCCGCGTTCACGGCTCCGGTTCATCGAGCCGTCGCAGGCAAAGCTGAACTGGCAGCCGATCTTGCGATAGGCCCCCTGGAACACGACGCCGCAGATCGACTTCGGGAAGGCCGGGTGGCGCACGCGGTTCAGAACGACCTGGGCCACGGCCGCCTGGCCGCTGGGGGTCTCGCCGCGGGCTTCATAATAGACGGCCTCAGCCAGGCAATCGAGCTCACGCGAGCTCTCAAGCACATTGCCGAGACGGAAGGGCGAGGCCGCCGGATTGAACGGTCCGCCGAAGCTGGCGCGCAGCATCAGGGGCCCGCTGCGGGCGACCGGTTCGCCGGCATGGCGGTTCTCAAGCCGGGCCACCAGCAGCGACACCTGGCGGTCGCGCTGGGCGGCACCCGCCACGGTATAGGGATCATGGCGACGGGCCACGGCGAGCGCGCCCTGGTCCATACGCGAAGCGGCATTCATCAGGGCGACGTCGGAGAAGCCCTCCGAAGCGCCGTCTGCAAGGCGTGTAACGCGGGCGTGCTGGCCAGCGGTCTGGGCAAGCCCACCCGCCAGATAAACACCGCCCAGAGCCAGGCCCGTAGCGGACCCAATCAAGACAGCGCCGACCAGCGCGCGCGCGTCTGCGCGCGTCTGCATGTTATTGTACAAAACTCGTGTCCTGCGCGGCGAGGGCAATCCGCCCCCCGACAAAAACGCTTCTAGAAACCCGGAAAACTCACTGTCGGGCAGTCCTGGAGGCGGAGGTTCGACCGTTTCACGATGTGGCCGAAAACCTGCTTATGACCGGCTTATGACTGATAACGGCGCGAGTCGCAAGCGCACGCCGCAGTGCAGCATTGAATCCGGGCCGATTGGTCGCAGTCAAGAACGTTAACGCCTTGATTCGCTAGAAAAACCCGACAGTGAAAAAAATCACTGCTTTGCCGCAGCGCGAAGCATTGGTCCGACTGTTCTGGACCCCTTGATTCAGGGAACGCGAAGCCATTGAGCGACGTTACTCAAGCCAGACAAACACCGTCTAAGAGGAGCGCGCCATGACCCCCAAACCCCGTGTCTTTCGAGGCCTTTCCCTGGCCGCCGTGGCGGCTATCGCGGCGCTCGGATTGTCCGCCTGCGGGCACAATATGGAGCAGCGCGCGGCCACCGGAGCCATGACCGGCGCCGTCGTCGCCGGGCCGGTCGGCGCGGTGGTCGGCGCCGGAGTCGGGGCCGTCGTCGACACCGCCGCCAAACCGAAGGAATAGGGCTTCAACCGGCCCGGGATCCGTCCCGGGCCGGCGGCAGCAGCCGCCAGCCTTCGATCAGGATCTTGCCGGCGAAGATGGCGGCGGCGACCACGGTGATGACCCTGAAGCTATGGTCCGTGACATGGCGAAGGGTCACGAAGTCCTCGGCCGAGGCACCCGGCCCGGTGAACGTCACGAGCGGCATCTCGCGCCACAGGGCGTAGGCCAGGACGATACCGGCGATCGACAGCACGATCTCGACCGCCGCCCGCGGCCGGATCCAGGCCGGGCGGATCACCAGGATCAGTCCCGAGATGATCTGGCCGATGGCCAGCAGCAGGATGGGCGTGTGCAGCTGGGTCAGGATCGGAGCCAGCGTGACCTGCAGTTCACCCTCGTGGCCAAACGGCCCCCGGCTGCCGGGAAAGTCCACGACGCCGGCCCACCACAGGGCGAAGAAGGTCATGAAGATGACCTCGAACAGGGCCTCGAAGCGCGTGGTGCGGAACCACGACTTTTTCGTCGAGACGTGCGGCAGGTCGCTGACCTTCCACTGGCCAAAGTCGCCGGTCTTGATCCAGCCGCGCTCGACCATTGCCCCAATGATGGTGATCACCCCGATCAGTTGCAGGGCTGTAGGAATGAAGTCGTGGATCACGCGGCTGGGGATGCCCGCCATGCCGCCATGCGCGCCCGTCAGGCCCTGGACCACCGCGGGAATGATGCCGACGAAGAGGGCGATGGCCAGGGCCACCTTCACCGCGAACATGTAGAAGGGGTAGAGCTCCACCCCGATCAGGGCGCGCTGCGCGCCATAACGTCCGGCCACGGCCAGGGGATGGCCAAACTCGCGGAACAGGGCTTCGAGCGCCTTTTTGTCGAGCGGACGGCCCTGCTGGGCCTCCCTCTCCTCGATACGGCTCATCAGAACGTCGCGCAGCTCGGCGACGATGTCCTGGCTTTGGCCGGCAGGCAGCAGGGCGGCGATGGCGCCCAGATAGCGGTCGAGCAGATCCATGATCCGTCCTCTCCTCAGAGCAGGGGTTGCAGGGTGTCGTTGATGGAGCGCCATTCGGCGGCCAGGCGGGCCAGCACGGCCTCGCCCTCGCTCGACAGGCGGTAGAAACGCTTCTTGCGCCTGTCTTCCTCGCGCCACTCGCTGGAGAGCAGGCCCTGCCCTTCCAGCCGGCGGAGCATGGGATAGAGGGCGCCTTCGTCGATATCGACGCCGACCGAGGAGAGCGCCTGGCGCAGGCTGTAGCCGTAGCGCTCGACCCGCAGCTGGGCGAGGACGGCCAGGATCAGGGTCCCGCGCCGGAGCTCCTGGCGGAGCTGTTCAAAGATGTCGGTTTCAGACGGCATGCTATGTATCATATCGTGTGCGCCACATGGTGTGTGGCGCACACTGTGTGACACACAGTGATTTCGGAGTCAAATACCGGGCATCCTGAGCGGGATGTGCTGCGTAGCTGTCAGCAGGCTCGCCCGATGGGCCAGGAGATCCCCGCCATGCCCCGTACCGCCCTCCTCGCCGTGCTGGCCGCCAGCCTGATGACGATCAGCCAGCCGGCGGCTGCCCGGGACCCGCTCGACATCGCCGCCCTGCGGCTGACCACGGCCGGGGCCTGGGAGGGCAAGCTGGAATATCGCGACTACCAGGCCGACCGCTGGTTCGGCATTCCGATGAAGGTGAGGATCGAGGACGGGGCCGACGGCGTCACCCTGATCCGCAAGGCCGACTTCGACGACGGCCCCAGGGTTGGCAATGTGCGCATCACCACGGTGGAGCTGCTGGATGCGGCCACCGGCAAGGAAACCTCGGCCAGCTTCCGCAAGGGCCGCGAGGCCAGCCTCGAGACCAGCAGCCTGCGCCTGGCCGCGCCTCCGGTCGACGCCACCCACTGGACGATGATCGCGGAAGCCGACGGCCGCGATGACGACCGGCCGGCCCGCCTGCGGGTGACCACCGTCCGTGACGGCGACCGGATGACCACCCTGAAGGAGGTCGACTTTCTCGACGATGCCGCCGAGACCTGGATCCAGCGCAACCGCTCGACGCTGACCCGCGTCGGCGGCTGAGCCGGACCCCTCCGGAGACCCGAGGGGCCCTACTTCACGTCGGTGACGAACTGGTCGCGCGGACGGCGGACCTTCTTCAGATTGACCAGCCAGTCGCCCTCGGGCTGGCGGTAGCCCAGCGGGATGATGACCACCGAGCGCAGGCCGCGCTCGCCCAGGCCGAGTATCGCGTCCAGCGAGGCCGGATCGAAGCCCTCCATCGGGGTGGCGTCGACCTCTTCAAAGGCCGCCTGGGCCAGGGACAGGCCGACGGCGATATAGGCCTGACGGGCGGCATGCTCATAGTTCAGCTGCGCATCACGCTGCGGATAGGAGGCCAGCAGCATCTGGCGGTAGTTTTCCCAGCCTTCGTTGCGGAAGCCCCGGACCTCGTTGACCAGGTCGAACATGTGGTTGATGCGGTCGGCGGTGTAGTTATCCCAGGCGGCGAACACCAGCAGGTGTGAGCCGTCGGTGATCTGGGCCTGGTTCCAGGCGATGGCCTTGATCTTTTCCCGCACCTCGGGATTGGTCACCACATAGACCTCGAACGGCTGCAGGCCGCTGGAGGTCGGGGCCAGGCGCGCGGCCTCGACAATGCGCTCGACCTTGTCATCCGACACGGTCTTGGCCGGATCCATCTTCTTGGTGGCATAGCGCCAGTTCAGCTTTTCAAGCAGCACGGGAAACCTCGTTTCGCCCTCGACGGGGCCAGTTGAGACCTGCATGTGAGGGTAACGAACCGAAACCGCAACGGGTTCAGTGTCAGATAATGTTGAACCCGGGCCCTGCCGCCACGTCCCGCCAGTCTGCTGACACCGGCCGTCAGCAGGGCCCCTAGCCTTCGACCGCGCGCAGCCCTACTTTCGGACCATGCCCAGCACCCCGGACAACGGCGTTTCCGACGTCTCGACCCCCTTCGTCATGGATATCGTGCCCGGCGGCTCTATGCCCGCCCTGTGGACGCCGCACCGGCCGGCGCGTCCCGCCAAGTCGGAAGGCGGCCGGGCCTTCAAGCTGGTCTCGGAATATTCCCCCGCCGGCGACCAGCCGACCGCCATCGCCGAACTGGTCGAGGGGCTGGAGAACGGTGACCAGGACCAGGTGCTGCTGGGCGTCACCGGCTCGGGCAAGACCTTCACCATGGCCAAGGTGATCGAGGCCACCCAGCGTCCGGCCCTGATCCTGGCCCCCAACAAGACCCTGGCGGCCCAGCTCTACAGCGAGATGAAGTCGTTCTTCCCGGAAAACGCGGTCGAATATTTCGTCAGTTATTACGACTACTACCAGCCCGAAGCCTACGTCCCGCGCACCGACACCTATATCGAGAAGGACAGCTCCATCAACGAGCAGATCGACCGGATGCGCCACTCGGCCACCCGGGCGATCCTGGAGCGCGACGACGTGATCATCGTCGCCTCGGTCTCCTGCATCTACGGCATCGGCTCGGTCGAGACCTATACGGCCATGACCTTCACCCTGGAGGTCGGCCAGACGGTCAACGAGAAGCAGCTGATGGCCGACCTGGTGGCCCAGCAGTACAAGCGCAATGACGCCGCCTTCGAGCGCGGCACCTTCCGCCGTCGCGGCGATACGCTGGAAATCTTCCCCGCCCACTATGAGGACCGCGCCTGGCGGGTCAGCCTGTTCGGCGACGAGGTCGAGGCCATTGCTGAGTTCGACCCGCTGACCGGCAAGAAGACCGCCGACCTCGAGAGCATCAAGGTCTATGCCAACAGCCACCACGTCACCCCGCGCCCCACCCTGCGGCAGGCGATCATCGAGATCCGCAAGGAGCTGAAGGAGCGCCTCGCCTGGATGTACGAGAACGGCAAGCTGCTGGAGGCCCAGCGCCTGGAACAGCGCACCACCTTCGACCTGGAAATGATCGAGACCACCGGCTCCTGCGCCGGCATCGAGAACTACAGCCGCTATCTCTCGGGCCGGAAGACCGGCGAGCCGCCGCCGACCTTCTTCGAATACATCCCCGACAACGCCCTGCTCTTTACCGACGAGAGCCACCAGACGGTTCCGCAGATCGGGGCCATGTACAAGGGCGACCGCAGCCGCAAATGGACCCTGGCCGAGTACGGCTTCCGCCTGCCGAGCGCCCTCGACAACCGCCCTCTGAAGTTCGAGGAATGGGACGCCATGCGGCCCCAGTCGGTGCACGTCTCCGCCACCCCGGCCGCCTGGGAGCTGGAGCGCTCCGGCGGCGTCTTTGCCGAGCAGGTGATCCGCCCCACCGGCCTGATCGACCCGCCGGTCGAGGTGCGCCCGGTCAGCAAGGACGGCGCCTCCCAGGTCGATGACGTCATCGACGAGATCCGCCAGACCAAGGCCAAGGGCTATCGCTCGCTGGTCACCGTCCTGACCAAGAAGATGGCCGAGGACCTGACCGAATATATCAACGAGCAGGGCCTGGCGGTGCGCTACATGCACTCCGACGTCGACACCCTGGAGCGCATCGAAATCATCCGCGACCTGCGGCTGGGCAAGTTCGACGTGCTGGTCGGCATCAACCTGCTGCGCGAGGGCCTCGACATCCCCGAATGCGGCCTGGTGGCCATTCTCGACGCCGACAAGGAAGGCTTCCTGCGCTCGGAAACCAGCCTGATCCAGACCATCGGCCGCGCCGCGCGCAATATCGACGGCAAGGTCATCCTCTATGCCGACCGGATCACCGGCAGCATGGAGCGGGCCATGGGCGAGACCCAGCGCCGCCGCGACAAGCAGCACCAGTTCAACCTCGACAACGGCATCACCCCCGAAAGCGTCAAGCGCGACATCAAGGACATCCTCAACAGCCCGTTCGAGCGCGGCGACCGCGTCACCGTGCCGATCGGCGGCCTGCACGAGGGCGGCGGCGACAAGCCCTTCAGCGGCGACAACTTCAAGGCCGCCCTCAAGGACCTGGAAGCCCGCATGCGCGAAGCCGCCTCCAACCTCGAGTTCGAGACCGCCGCGAGACTGCGCGACGAGATCAAGCGCATGAAGCTGATGGACCTGGAGTTCGCCAACGAGGTCCTGACCGCCCCGGGCGAAGCGGTGGACAAGGCCATGCCCAAGCGGGTGCGGGCCGAGCTGCGGGCCGAGCAGGCTGAGGCGTTCCGGAAGAGCCGGCTGTAGGCAAGGCGCCCCCCACCTGACCAGCTCCGCAGGTCGTCCGCCCCCAAAGGCGGGCGGATGAATTTCATCTTCCCCCTCCGGGGGAAGACGATCGCGAAGCGATCCGTAGGGGGCAAGTCCACGGCGTTCGCTTTGAGAAACCCCGATTTTGGCTTAACCTCCTTTCCATGACCGCGAGAAAGATCATCCTCGATCCGGCTGCAGAACCGGCCCTCGGCGCCGACGACGCCGCGCGTGTGGCGCGGTACCGCGCCCTGATCCAGGAGGGCCTCGATGATCTTGACGCAGGCCGGTTCGAGATCGTCGAGAACATCGACGCCTGGCTCGACACTCTGGGGCGCCGCCCGCCCGCATGAGGCGGCTGGAGATCGCCCGCAAGGCGCGGCGCGACATCGACCACCTGCTTTGGGAGAGCCAAAAGCTTCATGGCCCGCGGGCGGCTGAACGCTATCAGCGGCTCATCAGCGTGGCTTTCTCGGACCTGCGCTCGGACCCTGCTTGCCCGACGTCCAGGCCCGGCGAGATCGGCGACTTGCGACTGTATGCACTGAGAGTCCCGGCGCGACGCCTCAAGGGCGCCGACCGCGTAAGTGCGCCGCCTCATGTCGTCGCTTACCGCTTCGACGATGATCGCGTGATGATCCTTCGATTGCTGCACGAGGCGATGGACTTGCCAGACCACCTGCGTCTTGCGGCAAGTGCTGAAGACGGAGAGGCATGAGGCCATGCCTACGCTGCCGTCGCGATCGAAACATCGACGGCAGTGCAGTAATCGGCGCACCTCACGCCCCACCCCGCCCTTCATCTCATGGAGGCCAAGCGTGCCGGTCTGGACAGGTTGGTCAAGGACGGCCCTCCGGGCCGCCGCGAAGCGGCCGGTCGCAGACCGGTCCTTGAGCAACCTGTCCAGACCGGCGACCGTCTCGCCGTGAGATGGAGAGCTGGCTCCCTTCGCCGCGAAGGGGGGCGGTGCGCCTTCCCAAGATAACTCACCGTCATTCCCGCCCTTGTGGCGGGAACCCCTCTATCCGCCGCACGTGCGGGAGGGGCGAAGTGCGCGCGCACTTCGCTGGCGGTTCACGTGCCAGCTGAACCAGGGGTTCCCGCCACAAGGGCGGGAATGACGGGAGCTTTTTGGGCCGAGAGTGGGCCGAGATTGGCGGAGAGTACGGGCATAGCCTCCCGCCCATCCCCGCCCTTCCCACCAAAAACCCCCGCGAAATCAACGCCCTGCAAAAACATCGAGCGCGCCCGTCCCCGGCGCCGAAACCTACCGCATAATCACCTCATCCCGTCGCGAGGGAGAGGGCTCTTGGATCCGGCCCGAGACGCGCGGCGGGGACGCGGTCGAGCGGGGCCGCCGGAGTCGCGTGATGCGGGGCCGGCCGGCTTGATGGGAGGGCGGGTGACGTAAACCCGCCTATCGGGAGGTCCGTCGGAGGACCCCCGCCCGCCCGAAGGTTCGCTCCGGGTCCCTCCGGAATCGGCGTGGCTGCAGCCAGAGGCTGGGTCCGTCGCGAGGGGGGACAAACCCGGGTGGGGCAAAAGGCTGAACCAGGCCTGCGCGCCCCGGCCAGAGGGAAAACGACCGCGCGGGGCGTCAGGCTTCGTCGAAACGGTACACCCAAACCCACAGACCCGGACGCGGTCCGGGCGCCCCGCGCCTCTCCCCTTCCCACCCGCGCCGCGATCCGGCGCGGCGGCGCCGCCGTGCGCCGGCCCTTCTGGAGATCCACCATGACCGACACGCCCCGCGACGCCAGGGTCACCGCCTGGCACAGCGAGATCACCCGAAAGCTGGACACCCTGCGCACAGGCTGGGCCGAGGCGGAGACGGCCCGAGCCGCAGGCCCGGCAATAGCCCGCCGCAACCCGGCCGCCTCGCGCCGCCGCCACACCGCCGGTCCGCCCGATGCCGCCGCCCGGGCCCGTCAGGCGGACGAGGCCCGCCAACTGGCCGAGGCGCGGGCCGGGTGGCTGATCGCCATGGAGCGGGCGGCCATCGATATTGCGCGGATGGGGATGGACTGAGAAAGCACGCCTCGGCCTGGCGGCTTTACCGCAACAGGGCACGCAGCCTGGGGGCGCTGTCGCCACCGGCGTCGACAGTCACCCGATCCTTGGCGACGTCGAATAGTCCGGGACTCAAGTTTGAATAATGTTTGCTAACCAAGTCCCTGAAGCCGAAAACTGTACTCGATTTGATTGTCGTCTATGGCAGTATAGAAAATCCGTGCGACAATTTGACCCATTGGATCCATGTTTAATGCAATCGTTTTCCACAATTTGCTGCGCTAGCTTAACTCTTTAAACGTCGGAAGGCTGATCCTTCGCCACAGGGGACGCCGCCTCCGCACGATCCTCACCCCGCTCCAGGGCCGTGGGTGTTGACGCCGTGATGTACGACCAAGGGAAGGGCCGGGCTTATGAAGGGCGTTGTTTTCAACCTTTTGCAGGCGGTCGTCTCCGAGGCTCATGGCGATGATGCCTGGGATGACCTTATCGACCGCGCCGCCGCCTCCGGGGCCTATACCTCACTGGGCAACTACGATGACGCCGAGCTGGAAAGCCTGGTCGAGGCGGCCTGCGAAAAGCTGGGTCTGGATCGCGGAGCGGTGCTGCGCTGGTTCGGGCAGCAGGCCATGCCGCATCTGGCCAGCGCCTATCCGGCATTCTTCGAGGGCCACGTCGGAACCCGGACCTTCATGGCGGGCATCAACGACATCATCCATGCCGAGGTGCGAAAGCTCTATGTCGGGGCGGAGTGCCCGCACTTCAACATGCGGAACGCCGCAAGCGACCAGATGGACCTGGACTATATCTCGTCCCGCCGCATGTGCGCCCTGGCCCAGGGCTTCACCGAGGGCGCGGCCCGCCATTTCGGCGAGGAGATCGACTTTCAGCATCTGACCTGCACGGATCGGGGAGATCCGCGCTGCACGTTCCGGATCGCCTGGCCCCTCACCCAGGCGGCCCATGCCTAGACCCCTGGCACCCACGGTCGATCCGCCCACGGTGCTCCTCGAACGGATCGCCCGCCTGGAGCGCCGTCTGGAGCGCGAGAGCCGGGCGCGGCACGAGGCCGAGCTGATCGCCGAGCGCGAGACCCTGAACCTGTTCCAGCAGAAGGAGCAGATTCGGCTGCTGTCGGAGCTGGCCATCATGGCCAACCGCGGCGGCGAGGTCGCCGAGGTCCTGCGGATGGCGATCCAGAGCATCTGCACCTTCACCTCCTGGCCGATCGGTCATGTGCAACTGGTCGAAACCCTGGCCGATGGCCGGCGCCGGATGCGGCCGTCTGGCATCTGGTGGGCCAGCGAAACCTTTGACGGCGCGGCCCTGATCGCCGCGACCGAGGCCATTGAATTCGTCGACGGGGTTGGCCTGCCCGGCGTGGTCCTGTCGAACTCCCGGGCCTACTGGATCGCCGCCGACGACAACCGCACCCTGCCGCGCAGCCGGATCGCCCCGGACAACGGGATCGCTGCCGGGGTCGCCCTGCCCGTCCTGGTCGGGTCCGACGTCGTCGCCATATTGGAGTTCGGCCAGGTGATTGCCCGGGAACCGGGGCAGGACACCCTCGACTTCCTGGGCCAGATCGGCGCGATCCTCGGGCGGGTCATCGAGCGCGACCGGGCCACTGTCGCCGCCGCCACCGCCCAGCGGGACCTGGAGCAGATGCTGCACCGGGCCGAGGCGGCCAGCCGCGCCAAGACCCAGCTCCTGGCGGTCGCCAGCCACGAGGTTCGCACGCCGCTGAACGCTGTCCTCGGCCTGGCCGAGGCCCTGGCGGCGACCCCGCTGGATGATGAGCAGCGCGATCACCTCGACGGCATCCGCCGCTCCGGCGGCATGCTGCTGCGCCTGCTCAGCGCCGTCATGGACTTCGTCCGGGTCGAGTCCGGGGCCAGCGCGGTCGCCCGGACCGAGTTCGACCTCGTGCAAATGACCCGGGACCTGCTCGAGCTGTGGCGAACTCCAGCCGCGGCCCGGGGCCTGTCCATGACCCTGGACGTCACCGCCCTGCCCGAATCCCACAGGATCATCAGCGATCCCGGCAAGATCGAGCAGACCCTCACCAACCTGATCTCCAATGCCGTCAAGTTCACCCCCGACGGCGGCGCAATCCACGTGCGGCTCAGCCCGTCCGTCGGCAAGGCCGACCGGATGCTGGTCGAGGTGAGTGACACCGGCCAGGGCGTCGCCGACGAGGACCGGGACCAGCTGTTCACGCCCTTCCAGCCGGCCCGCCTGGGTCGCGAGACCGGTGGCGCGGGCATGGGCCTGGCGATCTGCGCCGCCAATATCCAGGCGCTCGGCGGCGAGATCGGCTGTGACTCGGAAGCCGAGGCGCGGGCGGCCGGCGGCTGCCGCTTCTGGTTCGACTTTCCGGCCGAGCCGGCCAGAGTCGGGTCCGAACCCGAGCCTGAGTCCGAGCCCGAGCCCGAGGCCGCCCTGACGCTGCGCATTCTCGCCGCCGAGGACAATCCGGCCAACCAGCGCGTCCTGCAGCTGCTGCTGGCCCAGATCGGGCTTGAGGCCCGGATCGTCGATGACGGGCTGGCGGCGGTGGAGTCGGTGCAGCAGGAGCCCTTCGACCTGATCCTGATGGACGCCAACATGCCCCGCATGAACGGGGTCGAGGCCGTGAAGGCCATCCGCGCCCTGGAGACCAAGGCCTGCCTGACGCCGATCGTGATGTTGACCGCCAATGTGTTTGAGGACGACCTGCTGCGCTATCAAGAGGCCGGGGTCGATGGCGTCCTGGCCAAGCCGATCATCGTCTCGGAACTCTTCGGCATCCTGACCGCCGTGCAGGAGATGACGGCCGCGCGCTGAAGGCGGCCGCGCCCGGCTTGAGGCTTCTCCCCCCGCTTCAAACGGCACCTTCTGGGGGCGCCGCCCTGACCCATGCCCGAAACGGGTTTTGGACCGGGCCGCTCACTATTAAATGGGCACGGAACGTGTCAAAACATTTTAACCCCTCAAACATTTTGAGCGGTAACTATATCTGGGCCCTACAACGGCGTAAATTCAGCATTTACTCTGTTAAAGCCGCGCTCCCGAAAGTAATTGAAAGTTATTTGACGTTAATAAATACAAGGCACAATTCAACGGACTTTGTCCGTTTTTACCCTTCGGGAAACGATAGCGTTACATAGAGCAGGGCGGGGGCCAGACATGCTGGATAGCAGCCGAATTAATCTTAATTCCGCGAAAGTTCTGGTCGCTGATGATAACGAGAATGCCCGCACCATCCTTCAAGACATGCTGCGATCCTTTGGGGCGAATGACATCATCGCCGTCAAGGATGGCACCGAGGCCAAAAGCCTGCTGGCCAAGCAGCATTTCGATCTGGTGATCACCGACGGCGCCATGCCCGAATGCGATGGCTATGAATTGGTTCGCTGGCTGCGAAACCGCCCAAAAGACGAAGACCGTATAACCCCGGCCATCATCATCTCGGCTCACACCCGCGAATCCCAGGTGGCCGCCGGCCGCGACTGCGGGGCCAACTACATCATCGCCAAGCCGATCAGCCCTCAGGTCCTGCTGGAGCGCATCTTCTACATCTCGAACGAGCCCCGCAGCTTCATTGTCGGCGACAGCTATGCCGGGCCGGACCGGCGCTGGAAGCATCAGGGCCCGCCGAGCCAGGAAGAGGGCCGACGCAAGAGCGACCTGTCCCTCGATATCGGCGCGGCCCAGGACGAGAACCTGAGCGAGAACGAACTCGACGACCTGGTCAAACCCCAGAAGGCGGCATCATGAGCCCGGTCCGCACGATCCGTCAGCTTCCCAGTCTGAGCCGGCTGATGAAGGCCGAGGGCGGCGTCTATGCCCGAACCGCCCTGGACCAGGCTGCGGCGGTCCAGGCGGCCCATCGAGACGCCCATCTGATCCTGATCGATGAGGCCCTGGGCTGGATGGGCGAGTGGCGCGAGCTGCTCGAACCCTCCGCCTCCGACTGGGAGGCCCTTCATGAGGCCAGTGCCGGGATTATCGGCCTTTGCGACGGCAAGGCGGACGCGCACCTGCTGCGAGCCTCCCGCCTGCTCTGCGAATATGTCGATCGCTGCCGGCACGGGACCTGGTCAAAGGACGTCGCGGCCCTGTTCATCAACACCCTGAAGGCGATCGCCGCCCGGGACGCGGACCCGGCCACACGGGCCGCGGTGCTGGGGGGGCTCGAGGCGCTCGTGCCGCGACCGGATCCCGGCACCTCCACCTGAAGGGGGGGCGCGGCCGGAGCCCGGCAAGGGGAGACGATGCGCGGGCTCAGTCGGCCTTCGTCGTCCCGACAGAGGCGGCGGCCCGGGCCTTCTTCAGGCGTTCGCGATAGGCGGCCGAGCTCTTCACGAAGCCCTCGGCGTCGCCATAGTCAAGGAAGCCGGCATAGCGCTCGTGGCTGCCCTTGACCTTGAGAGCATGCTTGATCGGGCACCAGTACTGTTCGGTGCGGGCCGTGATCTCGCGGGCGTAGGCGATGACGCCGTTGCCATAGCCGCAATAGACGCAGTTGAGCTTCTGAACCGGGTTCAGATAGCTCAGCCGGTGGCGGTCGATGACCACATAGTCTCGGCGGCGGACCCGCTCTATGCCCCAGGCAGTGAAGCAGCCCAGCTGGTAGACGCTGACGGCCAGGTCCATCAGGGCCATCGGAATGACCATGCCGTAGATCAGGGGCAGGGTCAGCAGGGTGGGCCACGGCGTCTTGAAGAAGTGGATGCGCCGCTTGTGGCCGCGCTGGCTGGCCCGGACCTCGGGGCCGAAGCGCGGCTTGCCGCTCTTGAGGTCCAGGCCATGGCTTCCGGCCCGGACCGCAAAGGCGGCCTCCAGCTGTTCCTCAAGCGCCCGCAGGCGGTCGATCATCGCCTCGATCGAATCGGCCATCGGGGTCCCCTCGCCTGTCAGACCCCTTCATCGGCCATTGGGCGAGGCAGGACCAGTGATGGTTGCGCGACGTCAGCCGACCATGCCGGCCAGGCGACCCCGGATGATGGCCTCGGCCTCGGCAACCATGCGGTCAACGAGGTCCTTCACGGTGGGAATGTCATGGATCAGGCCCTGGACCATGCCGGCAGACCAGATGCCGCCATTGGTATCGCCCTCGGCCAGGGCGTCGCGGCCCCGGCTGCCGGCGACCAGGTGCTGGACGTCCTCGAACTTGGCCCCGCCGGCCCGCTCGATCTGCACGACCTCCTGGCTGACGGCATTGCGCATGACGCGGGCGGTATTGTGCAGGGTCCGGAAGATCAGATCGGTCTGGCGCTCGTCATTGGCCACCATCTGCTCCTTGAAGGCCATGGGGATCGGGGCCTCCTGGGTAACGCAGAAGCGGGTGCCCATATTGACGCCGTCGGCCCCGAGGGCCAGGGCCGCGACCAGGCCGCGCGCATCGGCGATCCCGCCCGAGGCCAGCATCGGGATCTTCACCTTGTCGGCCGCGGCGGCGATCAGGATCAGGCCGGGAATGTCATCCTCGCCCGGGTGGCCGGCACATTCGAAGCCATCGATGCTGATGGCGTCGACGCCCATGCGCTCGGCGCTGAGCGCGTGACGGACGGCGGTGCACTTGTGGATCACCTTCACGCCATTGGCCCGGAAGTGATCGACATGCTCCTGCGGCTTGTAGCCGGCGGTCTCGACGATCTTGATGCCGCTGTCGATGATCGCGGCGCGATACTCGGCATAGGGCGGCGGCTTGATGGCCGGCAGGATGGTCAAGTTGACGCCGAACGGCTTGTCGGTGAGGTCGCGGGTGCGGGCGATCTCCTTGGCCAGCTCTTCCGGCGTCGGCTGGGTCAGGGCGGTGATGAAGCCCAGGGCCCCCGCATTGGCCACGGCCGCGACCAGTTCGGCCTTGCCGACCCATTGCATGCCGCCCTGGGCGATGGGGTGCTCGACGCCGAAAAGCTCGGTGAAGCGGGTCTTGATGGCCATGCGCGGATCTCCCTGATGATTTTCAGGGACTATGGGCGCTTGACCGTAACGTCAGGCAAGAGGCATCCGCAGCCCATGCGCTGGGCTGCCTAGGGCCTGGATCCGCCCTCAGGGCTTGAGCAGGTCTTCCAGGGCCTGGGCCCGGCGGGCCGTGTGCTCCAGATAACAGATCTGCATGACGATCGGGGCGATGGTGCCGCCGCTCAACGCCCGGACTGACGCGCAGTCGGCATCGCGAAAGGCGATCCAGGCCCGCTGGGCCTTGAGCAGCGCCGCCTTGGGCTCAGGAGCATTGGCCAGGTCGGCCATGTCCGCCTTGTAGGCCTTGTTCAGCCGGGCGTCCTGAACCGCGAGCTCGGCTTCGCCGCAGCGAAGGATCCCGCGTGTATTTTCGTTGTCCGGCTTTTCCAGACAGCGTTCATAGGCGGGGCTATAGGTGACGCCCTCCTTGGACTGGGCCTGGGCATGGGCCGCGACGGGGGCAACGGCCAGAAGGGCCGCAGCGATCAGCATCGTCCGGAACATCATGGACTGGTCCTTGTCCGTCTATTGCAGGCCGACGTGGCCGATGGCGTAGAAGCGATCGGAACGTTGCTTCTTGAGTGCGGCGGAATCCAGGCCAGACAGTGCCTTGAGCTCTTCTTCGAGGGCGTCGCCCACCGCCTTGAGGGCCGCCTCGTGATCGGAATGGGCCCCGCCGGCCGGTTCCTCGATGATGCGGTCGACAATGCCGATCTTGATCAGGTCCTGGGCGGTGATCCGCATCTGGGTCGCGGCATCCTTGGCCCGGGCCCCGTCGCGCCACAGGATCGAGGCCGCGCCCTCTGGGCTGATGACCGAATAGATCGAGTGCTCGAGGATCAGCACCTTGTTGGCCCCGGCCAGGGCGATGGCTCCGCCCGAGCCCCCCTCGCCGACGATGGTGGCGATCATCGGCACTTCCAGGGTCAGGCAGCGCTCGGTCGAGCGGGCGATGGCCTCGGCCTGGCCGCGCTCTTCGGCACCCAGGCCCGGATAGGCCCCGGCAGTGTCGACAAAGGTGATGACGGGCAGGTTGAAGCGTTCGGCCATGTCCATCAGGCGCACGGCCTTGCGGTAGCCCTCGGGGCGGGCCATGCCGAAATTGTGCTTCAGGCGCGTGGTGGTGTCATGACCCTTTTCGTGGCCCATGACCACGACCGGCTGACCCCGGAACCGTCCCAGCCCGCCGACAATGGCCTGGTCATCGGCGAACTTGCGGTCGCCGCGCAGCTCGACGAACTCCTCGATCAGGCCGGCGACATAGTCACGCAGGTGAGGGCGCTGCGGATGGCGGGCGACCATGGTCTTCTGCCAGGCATCGAGATTGGCATAGGCCTCGACGCGGAGTTCCTGGGCGCGATCGCGCAGCGCCTGGATCTCGAGCTCGAATGCGCCTGGGCCAGCGGTTTCGGAGAGCTTGCTCAGCTCCTCGATCTTGCTTTCCAGATCCGCGATGGGGCGTTCGAAATCGAGATAGTGGGCGGCCATGGAGTCTCAACGTCGCCGTTTACGAAAGGGTGCGAACCTAGTGGCTCTGCCGGAAAAAGGGAACCGGCTTTGGAACGTTCCGCAAGGGCGAGGATTCATCCCCAGGACCGTCCCCAGATGGATCGCGAGAGAGTCTCTTTTGAAGACTCATTTTTATGGTGAATCGCGACATTTGGTCCTATGGTCTGTTCCTAGCTGGTCGCGAAAGAGAGCCAGCGCCTGCGGCCCCCGCCATCGAATGTGGCCCGGTCCCGCCTGTTGAGAACCGTGTTCCCATGCAGGTGTTTACATTCTTCTGCGTCGAGCCGGACGGCTCCGTTCCCCGCTTCGACGTCGCCCCCTATGCCGATGACCAGGCCGCCCGTCAGCGCGCCTTCGAACTGATCGACATGCACCACCGCTGCGACATGATCGAGGTCTGGCGTGGCAGTAAACGCATCTTCGATGTCCCGGCCCGGCGCGTGGCGGCGGCTTAGATTTCATCGGACGATGAATTATTGCCCCGCCCACCCGGCGGTGCTATCCGATGGTTCCGGACGGAGCGCCCTCCCCGGCAGCTCCCGATCCGGAGTTCGCCATGGACGCCCAGGTTTCCAAGCCGCTGATCCCGCCCGCGCCAAAGGTTCACGCCAGGGACCTGACTGATCTGGGTGCCGCCTGGGCGATGATGCGCAACATGGTCGGAGCCTGGTCAGAGTCCGGCTTCGACACCCTGATGATCCCCTATAACTTCCTGGGCCAGCCTGGCCTTGTGGTCAGCGACCCGGCCGGGGTCAGGCAGGTACTGGGCTCCCACGCGGCGCGCTATCGCCGCCCCTTCCAGATCAGCCGGATCCTTCGGCCCATTGTCGGCGACGGCCTGCTGCTGACCGAGGGCGAGATCTGGCGACGGCAGCGCAAGGCCCTGGCGCCAGCCTTCACGCCCAAGGCCGTCGAGACCCTGCTGCCGCACTTCATGGCCGCCGGCCAGACCCTGGCCGAAGGTCTGGCGGGCCAGGACCGCGTCAATCTGAGCGAGACCTTCCATCGGGCCACACTCGATGCCGTCCTGCGCGCCCTCTTCTCTCGCGCGGCCAGCGGCGAGGGGGCGCAGCTCGGTAAGATCGCCCGCGACTACCTGCAGGGCCAGGCCAATGTGAACCTTTTCGATCTTCTGGCCCGTGCGCCGGGCGATTTCGGCTTTGCCGAACGGCCGCGACGGACCGTAGGTGCCCGCTGGATGACGGCCGTCACGGCGCTGATCGACGCTCGCAGAGCCGACGCGCCGCAGTCGCAGGGGCGCGATCTGCTGGACAGCCTCCTGGCCGCGCGCGACGAGGACGGCCGCCCCCTGCCCGACCTGGAAATCCGCGATCAGTGCGGGACCATGCTGGCAGCCGGTTTCGAGACCACCTCGCGCCTTCTGTTCTGGGCGACCTATCTGCTGGCCCTGGACTCCGCGACCCAGGCACGGGTCCGCGCCGAAATCCTGACCTTTCCGCCGGACAGGATCCGGTCCCTGGAGGATCTGTCGGCCTGGCCCCTGACCCGATCGGTCCTGCTGGAGACCCTGCGGCTCTACCCGCCCGCCCCGATGATGAGCCGCGAAGTGATCGCTGAGGACGAGATCCAGGGCTGCAAGGTTTCGCCCGGCCATGTGATCACCATCAGCCCGTGGCTGATCCATCGTCATCGCAAGCTTTGGGATCAGCCGACGGCCTTCCTGCCCGAACGCTTTATGGGCCACCCCTCGCCCTGGGGGATGGACGCCTTCATCCCGTTCGGGGCCGGTCCCCGGGTCTGTATCGGGGCCAGCTTTGCCATGGCCGAGAGCCAGATCCTGCTCGGCAGCCTGCTATCGCGATTCGAGGTCAACATGGCTGACGACCGGCCGGTCATACCCGTGGCCCGGATTTCACTGGGGCCCGATCGCGAACCGGACTTCCGGCTGACGCCGATCCGGCGGACATAGACCCAAAGCCGGACCTTGCGGTGCGCGCAACGACACCCAAGCTTGGTTGAACGCCGCAAGGACCCTGCCCATGACCGATACCCCTCGCCCCAGTGCCATCGCCGCTGACAGCGGCCACGGCGGCCTGCAGACCTTCGTAACCGCCGGCCCGACCAGTCTGGTGGCCGATGTGAAGGTCTCGGCCGGCGGTCTGGATCTGGGACCTGACCCGCATGACCTGGTCGCGGCGGGCCTGGCGGCCTGCACGACCATGACCCTGCGCCTCTACGCCAAGCGCAAGAACTGGGCTCTGGGCGCGGTGCATGTGGAGGTGCGCAGCAGCCGGGAGCCCGACATGACGCCGCCGGAGCGGTTTGATCGCGAGATCACCCTCGACGGCGATCTGGACGCCGAGCAGCGCGAACGCCTGCTGGCCATCGCCGAACTGTGCCCGATCCACAAGCTGCTGACCCAGGGGGCGCGGGTGGTGACGACGGTGGGGTGAGGTTGAAAGACTTGCCCCCTCCGCGCCTTCGGCGCTCCTCCCCCGGAGGGGGAAGATGAGATCGTCTTCCCCCTCCGGGGGAGGACGGCTGCGAAGCAGCCAGGAGGGGGCAAGTGCTAGCCGCTAAAACCCATATAGCGCCGCATACTCCGCATCCTTGCCCGCGATCTGGCGCGCGCAGTCGACCATGACCTTGGCCTGTTTCCAGGTGGCGTCGTCCTGCATCTTGCCGTCGAGCATGGCGACGCCCGTGCCGTCGGGCATGGCTTCGAGGATGCGCTTGGCGAAGATCACCTCGTCAGGGGCCGGGCTGAACACCGACTTGGCGATGGCGATCTGGCTGGGGTGCAGGCTCCAGGCCCCGGCGCAACCCATCAGGAAGGCGTTGCGGAACTGCTGCTCGCAGGCGACCGGATCATCGATCGCACCGAACGGACCATAGAACGGCTTGATGCCATGGGCGGCGCAGGCGTCGACCATCTTGGCGAAGGTGTAGTGCCACAGGTCCTGCTGCACCGAAGCGCGGGGCGCGCCGTCGGCATGCGGGTCCTCGATGACGCGATAGCCCGGATGACCTCCGCCGACGCGGGTGGTCTTCATGGCCCGGCTGGCGGCGAGGTCGGCCGGGCCCAGCGAAATGCCCTGCATGCGGGGGCTGGCCGCCGCGATCTGCTCGACATTCATCACGCCCTCGGCCGTCTCGAGGATGGCATGCAGCAGGATCGGCCGGGTCACCCCATGCTTGGCCTCCAGCGAGGCCAGAAGCTGGTCCATGTAGAAGATGTCCCACGGCCCCTCGACCTTGGGCACCATGATCACGTCGATCTTGTCGCCGGCCTTTTCGACGATGGTCGAGACCTCGTCCAGGTGCCAGGGCGAGTTGAGGCAGTTGATCCGCGTCCAGAAACCGACGCCCAGGGCCTTGAAGTCGATGGTGCGGGCCATGTCGATCAGGCCGGCCAGGGCCGCGCCCTTGGCGTCGGCGGGGATGGCGTCTTCGAGATTGGCCAGGATCACATCGACGGTCGGAGCGATCTCGGGAAGTTTGGCGCGCACCTTGTCCAGGTGCGGCGGCACGAAGTGGATCATGCGTTCGACGCGGGCCGGCAGATCGCGATAGGGCGTCGGCGCACCGATGGCCAAGGGTTTGAAAAAGCCTCGCGCGGTCTTCATCGGTCGCTCCCCGTCATGGATTGGCGCGTGTCGGACACCCAGACCGGTGGCCATTCTTCACTGTCGCGCCTGCTGTTCTTTTCGCAGTTGCGAGAAGACTGCGGCGACGCGTCAAGGGCGTCAAGGCCTCAGCTTATCAGCGTTCAGAAACCTCAGCCCTTGGACGGTGCTGCCGGGGGCGACGGCGACAGGGGGGGATCGTCAGGATCCTCGCGTTCCAGATCCAGGGCGGCGTCATTGCTGGAGCCGGGCTTGGCGGCCTTGGCCTTGCGGCGGCGGGCGGCGGGCTCCAGCTTCAGGCTGGTCAGGGCGTCCTCGCCCTCCTCGCCGAACAGGCCCCGCACCCGGAGGTCGCGCTGCGGATAGGGAATTTCGATCCCGGCCTCGCGCAGGGCGTCGTCGATGGCCCAGGTATAGGCCGCAAAGATCGCCGCCGGGCGGCGCACCGCCTCGACCGTGGGCCAGACGATCAGCTCGAACTTCAGGGCGTGTTCGCCATAGCCGACCAGCCAGACCTGGGTGCGCCGCACGGCATCGTCCGGCGAGGTGAAAGGTACGCTCCGGGCGGCCTTCAACACCGCCTCGCGCACCTTCTGCTTGTCGACCCCGAAGGCAGTGACGAACGGCACCCGGATGCGGCGGTTGGTGTTGCGCAGGGTCCAGTTGATGACGAGGTCATTGACCAGGACCGAGTTGGGCACGATCAGGTCGGTGCTGTCATTGGTGCGGATGCGGGTGGCGCGCGGACCGACCTCATGCACCACACCGCGCTGGCCATTGGGCAGTTCGACGAAATCGCCCACTGCCACCAGCCGCTCGAACACCAGCGAAATGCCCGAGGCGAAGTCCTTGACCATGCCCTGCAGGCCCAGACCGACACCGACGCCCAGGGCACCGGCGAACACGGCCAGAGAGGTCAGGTCCAGACCCATGGTCGAGAGGCCCGCCACTAAGCCGATGATCACCAGGCCGTAGGTCAGGACCTTCTCGACGATGTAGAGCGAGGCGGCGCTACCGGCCGCCCGGGCCCGCAGGCGCTGCAGGCCCGCTGCCGTCAGACGCGAAGCGATCAGGGCGGCGGCGATGATCAGCAGGGCGGCCGCAAGGCCGCCGACCGTCACTGAGGCCTTGCCCAGCTTGACCAGTTCGAAGGTGTCCAGGCGTTCCAGGGGATTCTCGGCCATGGCCTAGTCTGGGCCCCGCTGCCGCATCGGATCAAGGGGGTCCCGGCGCTTGCCGATCAGTCTAGCCAAAGCCCCGACCGTTCCATCCCGTCACCCCAAAACCCCGCCTTCGGTGGCGTGATGACTCCACCCTCGACCCGCAGACCCCCGGGGTGATCCACCGCCAGCCACCAGGGTCCGTCGAGATCGGCGTACTGGCATCCCCCCGCCAGGTGCAGGGCCGGGGCGATCCCCAGGGACGAGGCCACCATGCAGCCGGTCATCAGCTGGAAGCCCAGGGCACGGGCCTGTTCCAGCATCCGTACGGCCTCGGTCAGGCCGCCGGTCTTGTCGAGCTTGAGATTGACGGCCTGATAGCGCCCCCGCAGGGCGGCGAGATCGCCGCCGACATGCACCGACTCATCGGCGCAGATGACATAGGGCGGATCATAGCCGTCCAGGGGATCATCGGCACCGGCCGGCAGGGGCTGTTCGACCAGGGCAATCGGCAGGTCGGCCAGCAGCGCGCGCAGGCCATGCAGGACCTCGAAAGTCCAGCCCTCATTGGGATCGACGATAAAGCGGCTATTGGGCGCGGCGGCGGCCACGGCGCGCAGGCGGGCGGCGGGATCCTCGGCGGACAGCTTGATCTTGATCAGCGGCGCGTCAGCCACGGCCAGGGCCGCCGCGCCCATGGCTTCCGGCGTATCCAGACTGACGGTGACGGCGGTGACCAGGGCGGTCGGGACCGGCAGGCCGGTCGCCTCGGCGACGCTGACGCCGGTGCACCGGGCCCGCAGGTCCCACAGCGCGCAGTCCAGGGCGTTGCGGGCGGCTCCGGGGGTCAGCAGGGCCAGGGCGGCACCTTCGTGACCTTCGCGCTCCAGCACCGCCAGGGCCGGCTTCAGCTGCTCCAGCACGCCCGCGACCGTCTCGTCATATCGGCCATAGGGCACGCTCTCGCCGCGTCCGACCTGGCCTTCGGCCTCGACCTCGACCACCACGACCTCGGCCGCCGTCTTGACCCCGCGCGAGATGCGGAACGGGGCTTTCAGGGGATGGTGGACGGCGCGGGAGGTGGCAGACAGCGACATGGCCCAAGGCTTGTCATTGTTCGCCAGGCTTGGCGAGACCCCTACCAGCGCCAGTCGCGACGGATCGGCGAGTCGGCGCGGCGCTCGCGGAACACCTTCAGCGCCAGGGGTCGGTCGAGCACGAACAGGGCCAGCCAGACCAGCAGAACGCCTCCATAGCTTACGGCACCGATCAGGCCGGTGGGACGCCCCGGACGGGCGGGACGGCGGGTCGGCTGGAAAGCGTGGGGCATGGCATAGTCGGTCATGGCGTCCTCCTGGGATGCCTCACTCTCGAGCCTGGCCACGTCGAAAACGGTCGCAGCTTTCGCTGCAGCAAAGCGCACCTATGTTCAGGCCGCGTCGTTCCGTTTCTGCAGTGAGTTCCCGATGTCCAAGCCGATCACGATCACCATCCCCCACAAGCTCGGCGCTGCCGAGGCCCGTCGGCGGATCGAGTCCGGCTTTGCCCAGCTGGCCAGCCAGATCCCGGGGGGCAGCGCCGATCAGGTGCAGCAAACCTGGAACGGTGACACCCTGACCTTCTCGGCGGTCGCCATGGGCCAGACGATCAGCGGCACCCTGGATGTGCTGGGCGACCTGGTGAAACTGGATATCGTCCTGCCAGGCATGCTGGGCATGATCGCGGGCAAGATCAGGGACCAGCTGCAAAAGCGGGGTCAGCTGCTGCTGGAGAACAAGTAGTCCCTAAAGGCGGCGCTCGTCGAAATCGTGCCGGCCGAGACTGGCAAACCGCCCCTCCTCGGCCTTGTGGATGTACTGCGAGGCCACCAGCCAGGCCTTGACGGGCCGCAGCGTCCCCAGGCACCCCGCCAGCAGGGCCGGGAACACGGTGACGAAATGCACCCAGACCGGCGGGTGATAGGCGATCTCGATCCAGGCAAAGACGCCGATCACCACGATGCCGACGCCGCTCATCACGAAAAAGGCCGGACCGTCGGCCGGGTCGGCGAAGGCGAAGCTCAGGCCACACCGGTCACAGGCCGGGGCCAGTTTCAGGAAGCCCCTGAACAGCTTGCCCTCGCCGCAGCGCGGGCACCGGCAGCGCAGGCCTGAGAGAACCGGCGGGATCGATCGCTCAGGCGTCGTCATCCTCGTGCTCCGCCTCATCGTCGCCGTCGCCGCCGGTCGCCAGCTCCAGGGAGTCGATGATGTCGTCCATCTGGTCGGCGGTGATCGAGACATAGAGGGTGTCGCCGCCAATGGCCGAGACCAGCAGGCGATAGCCGTCCTCGGTCTCCTGCAGGCTGAAGGACTGGAGGGGCTGCAGCTTGGCCATCGGGGTCTCCGGTAAAATCAAGGCGCGGATATAGGCCTCCGGGACCGACTTTGCCACGGCCAGGCGCAGGCGTGCCTACTTAAGGGCACCCCGCCGCAACATGGCGATGTGGGCGTCGATGAGCGCCTCACGGTCGACCCAGGGAAACTCCGACCGCGCGATCAGCAGGGACACCAGGCCATGCAGCCCCGCCCACAGGGTCTGGGTGGCCAGTTGCGGATCATCCAGCACGGTCAGGCCCGCCGCCTGATACTCTCCGACGATGTCACGGAACATCGCGAAGGCGTCGAGGCCCGCCAGCATGGGCAGGCTGTCGCGCTTGTCGAAGCCGTGGCCGTGCGGCCCCTTCTCGATCATGAAGGCGACCCGATAGGCATTGGGGCTCTCGATGCCGAAATCGACATAGACCCGCAGGGACCGCTCGAAATTGGCCACAGTCGGATCGCCCACCACCCTGGCGGCCTTCATGCGTTCGACCAGGACCGCAAAGGCCCGCACGCACAGCTCATCGGCCATGTCGTCCTTGGTGGCGAAATAGGCATAGAGGGCCGGTTGCGAGATGCCGGCCAGTTCAGCGATCTGGCGGGTCGAGACCGCATGGACGCCGCGCTCGCTGAACAGGGTCAGGGCGGCCTCCAGGATCTCCTCGCGGCGCTCGGCACCGTGCCCCTTGGCTTTACGCGGCGATCGCGTGGTTGGAGTCTTCATTTTCCGACCTTCATCACCCCGTGGCGAGCTTGACAAGCGGCAACAATCTATCACTGATAACTTATCATTGATTGACATGGAACCCGGACGATGCGGCGCTCTCCCCAGCCCCTTCTCCAACCTGCCATGCGCCCCTGGGTCGTGGTCGCGCTTCTGCCCTGGCTGGCATCCTGCGGCAGTCAGGGCCAGAAGGCCGAGGCCCCGGCCCTGCCGACCCCCGTCGAGGCCGTTCGGGTCGCCGCTCCCCGCAATGCCGACACGGTCTCGGCCACCGGCACGCTGGAGCGTCGCCGCGAAATGGCCCTGTCCTTCCGCATCGCCGGGGTCCTGACCCGGATGAGCGTCGAGGCCGGAGACCGGGTGCAGGCCGGCCAGGTGATTGCGACCATCGATCCGGCCAGCCTGGATGCACGGCAGCAGCAGAGCTCGGCCGATCTCGAACGCGCCCGTCGCGACGTCGAGCGAGACAAGACCCTGTTCGAAAAGGGCTATGTCAGCCGCCAGCGCCTGGACGATCGCCAGAGCGCCCTGAAGTCGGCCCAGGCAGCCTATAATGCCGCCAGCTTCGACCGGCGCTGGGGCCAGCTGGTCTCGCCGGCCTCCGGCGTGGTGCTGGCGCGCACCGCCCAGACCGGTGAGGTGGTGCAGCCCGGCCAGGTGGTGGCGCGGGTCGCCGACCTCAACAGCCCCCTGGTCCTGCGCCTGCCCCTGGCCGCCCGCGACGCCGCCCGCGTCCGGGTCGGCGACGGGGCCCGGATCAAGGTCGAGGATCTGGGCGGCACGCTGCTGACCGGCACCGTCACGCGGGTCGGCGAAGCTGCCGATACCCGCACGGGAGCTGTGACCGTGGAACTCGAACTGACCGGTCGCCCCGACCTGCGCAGCGGCCAGATCGCCAGTGCCGAGCTGTCGGTTCGTGCCGCCACCACACCGTCGGGCCCGGCCGCCGCCCAGTCCCGCATCCCCGCTGAGGCCCTGCTGGAGGCCAAGGGCTCCCGCGCCTTTGTGCTGCGTCTCGACGGCGGCGTCGCCCGCCGCACCGCCGTGGGCTTCGGCGGCTTTGACGGCGATGACGCCCTGGTCTCCGGCCTCGCCGACGGCACCCAGGTGATCACCGTCGGAGCCGGCTTCGTCAGCGACGGCGAAAAGGTGCGGGTTGTCGATCCGGCCAAGCTGGTCGGGGAGAACTAGCCGTGAAGTTCGACCTCGCGGGCGTAGCGGTTCATCGCTGGCAGTTCACCCTCGTGGCGTTCGGCCTGCTGACCATGCTGGGCTTCAATGCCCTGACCAGCATTCCGCGCTCCGAAGATCCGCATTTCCCGATCCCGATCGTCATCGTCCGCGCCGTGCTGCCGGGGGCCGAACCCTCGGAGATGGAGCAACTGGTCGTCGACCCGATCGAGGATGCCGTCGACGGTCTCGACAATATCGAAAAGGTCGAGTCGACCAGTGCCGATGGCGCGGCGGCGGTTCGCGTCCACTTCACCTGGGACGTCGATCCCGAGCGCAAATACGACCAGGTGGTTCGCGAGGTAAACGCCATTCGCGGGGCCCTGCCGCCCGGCCTGGCCCGTCTCGACATCCAGCGGGCCCGCACCACCGAGGTCTCGATCGTCCAGGTGGCCCTGACCAGCGACGTCCTGCCCATGCGGCGGCTTGAGAAGACCGCTGACCGCCTGCGGGAGCGGCTCGACCGGGTGCCCGGCGTGCGTGAGGCCAGATACTGGGGCGCGCCCGCCTCGGAGGTGCAGGTCACGCTCGATCTGGCCCGCCTGGCGGCCCTGAAACTGCCCGCCACCGCTGTGGCCGACGCCCTGAAATCGGCCGGCGCAGAGGCTCCGATCGGCGCGGTCCAGGCCGGCGAGCGGCGGTTCAACGTCAAGTCCGGGGGAGCCTTCCGCTCTCTGGAGGCCGTCGGCGATACGCCCGTGCGCGCGATCGGCGGCCAGGTGACCCGGGTTCGCGATGTCGCCAAGGTGGCCTGGGCCCAGGCAGAACCCACCCATCTGGCCCGCTTCAACGGTCAGCGCGCCGTGTTCCTGACCGTAACCCAGAAGGACGGCCAGGATGTGACCAAGATCACCAGGAGCGTTGAGCAGGTCCTGGACGAGTACGAGAAGATCCTGCCGGCCGGGGTCAAGCTGGAGCGCGGCTTCGTCCAGGCCGACAATGTCAAACACCGGCTGAAGGCCCTGTTCCGCGACTTTGGCATTGCGCTGGTGCTGGTGCTGATCACCCTGCTGCCCCTGGGTCCGCGGGCCGGCCTGGTGGTGATGGTCTCGATCCCGCTCAGCCTGCTGATCGGCCTGTCGATGCTGCAGGCCTTCGGCTTCACCCTCAACCAGCTGTCGATCGCCGGCTTCGTGCTGTCCCTGGGCCTGCTGGTCGACGACAGTATCGTCATTACCGAAAACATCGCCCGCCGCATCCGCGAGGGCGAGAGCCGGACCGAGGCGGCGGTCAATGGTACCCGCCAGATCGGCCTGGCGGTGATCGGCTGCACGGCCACCCTGATGCTGGCCTTCCTGCCGCTGATGGCCCTGCCCGCCGGCTCCGGGGCCTATATCAAGTCCCTGCCGGTGACCGTGCTCTGCACCATCGCCGCCTCCCTGCTGGTCTCGATGACCATCATCCCGTTCTTGGCCAGCCGGATCCTCGACAAGCATTCGGACCCCGAGGGCAATGCCATCCTTCAGGCCGTGAACGGCGGCATTCACCGGTTCTATCGTCCGGTGCTGCACTGGTCCCTGGCCCGCCCCTGGGCGGCCCTGGCCATCATGCTGACCCTGTGCCTCAGCACCTTCCCGATGCTGAAGCTGATCGGCTCCAGCCTGTTTCCGCCGGCCGAGACGCCCCAGTTCCTGGTCCGGATCGAAACCCCCGACGGCACCTCCCTGGCCCGCACCGATCGCGCCCTGAAATATGTCGAGCAGCGCCTGAAGGCCACGCCCGAGGTCACCTGGAGCGCCGCCAATCTGGGTCGGGGCAATCCGCAGATCTTCTACAACCAGCAGCAGCGCGAGAGCGCCACGACCTATGCCGAGCTCTTCGTCAGCCTGAAGGCCTGGGAGCCGGGCAAGAGTGAGAAGGTGCTGGACAGCCTTCGGCGCGACTTTGCCGATGTGCCCGGCGCGAGGATCAGCGTCGTCACCTTCGAGAACGGTCCGCCGATCGATGCCCCGATCGCCATCCGCCTAACCGGCCAGAACCTCGACGCCCTCAAGGCCCTGGCGGCCCGCGCCGAGGCGATCCTCAAGGCCACGCCCGGCACGCGCGACGTCACCAATCCGATCCGTCTGGACCGCACGGATCTGGACCTCGGCGTCGACGAGGCCAAGGCCGCCGCCCTCGGCGTCCCCGCCGGAGCCGCCCGCCGCGCGGCGCGTCTCGCCCTGTCCGGCGAAGAAACCGCCCGCTTCCGCGATCCCGACGGCGACGACTATGCCGTAAAGGTGCGCCTGCCGATGGACCAGGCCGACGGCGCGGCCCGCAATGCCCTCTCGGCCCTGAAGGCGGTCTATGTGCCGACCGCTGACGGCCTGGCCGCGCGCCTGGACGCCATGGCTACCCCGACCCTGAAGTCCAGCCCCGCCCGCATCGACCGCTTCGATCGCGAGCGGACCGTGACGGTCACTTCCTATGTCGCCACCGGCTTTCTGGCCGCCAAGGTCACCGAGGACGTCGTCGCCCGGATGGAGAAGGACCTGCCCATGCCGCCCGGCTATCGCCTGGGCCTGGGCGGCCAGGCCGAGGCCCAGTCTGAAAGCTTTGCCGGCCTGGGCGCGGCGGTGCTGATCGCGGTCTTTGGCATCCTGGCGGTGCTGGTCCTGGAGTTCCAGAAGTTCAAGACCGCCCTGGTCGTGGCCGGCATCATCCCGTTCGGCATCTTCGGGGCCGTGGCGGCGCTGGCCATCACCGGCAACTCCCTGAGCTTCACGGCAACCATCGGCCTGATCGCCCTGATCGGCATCGAGATCAAGAACTCGATCCTGCTGGTCGATTTCACCGAACAGCTGCGCCGCGAGGGCATGGACCTGCACGACGCCATCGAAAAGGCCGGCGAGGTGCGGTTCCTGCCGGTGCTGCTGACCTCGGTGACGGCCATCGGCGGCCTGCTGCCCCTGGCGCTGGAGCGGTCGGGTCTCTACTCGCCCCTGGCCATCGCCATTATCGGCGGACTGATCACCTCGACCGTGCTGTCACGGGTGGCGACACCGGTGATGTACTGGCTGACGGCGCGGGGGGATCAGCGGGCTTAGGTCGGCGAACACCTGCCCCCTCCGCGCCTTCGGCGCTCCTCCCCCGGAGGGGGAAGACGACCGCGAAGCGGTCCGGAGGGGGCGAGTCCGCCGAACGCCCTTGCCTATTATACACTCGTATAGCAACTTCTCCCCACACATCGGGGAACACACCACATGGCCGCTACCCAAACCCGCGACGCCGTCATCATCGGCGGGGGCCATAACGGCCTCGTCTGCGCCTTCTACCTGGCCAAGGCCGGGCTGAAGGTCACGATCTGCGAGGCGCGCGGCGTCGTCGGCGGGGCGGCCGTGACCGAGGAGTTCCATCCCGGCTTCCGCAACTCGGTCGCCAGCTACACGGTCAGCCTGCTGAGCCCCAAGGTCCTGGCCGACATGGGCCTGCACGGTCACGGCCTGAAGATCGTCGAGCGGCCGATTTCCAACTTCCTGCCGATCAGCGACAGCCAATATCTGAAGCTGGGCGGCGGACTCGAGCGCACCCAGGAGGCCTTCCGCCAGTACAGCCGCCGCGACGCCGAGGTGCTGCCGGCCTATTACGCCATGCTCGACGAGATCGGCGACGTGCTGCGCGACCTGGCCGCCGAGACCCCGCCCAATCTCGGCGACGGCATCCATGGCCTGCTGCGCGGGGCCCGCCAGGGTACCCGGCTGGCCCTGCTGAGCAAGGAACGCAAACGCGACCTGCTGGACCTGTTCACCAAGAGCGCTCGCGACTTCCTGGACGGCTGGTTCGAAAGCGACGCGGTCAAGGCCAGCTTCGGCTTCGACGCCGTGGTCGGCAACTTTGCCAGCCCCGACAGCCCGGGTTCGGCCTATGTCCTGCTGCACCACACCTTCGGCGAGGTGAACGGCAAGAAGGGGGCCTGGGGCCACGCCATCGGCGGCATGGGCGCGATCACCCAGGCCATGGCCAAGGCCTGCGAGGCCCTGGGCGTTGAGATCCTGCTCGATGCCCAGGTCGAGGCGGTGCATGTCGAGCACGGCAAGGACGGCCCGCGGGCCACCGGCGTGCAGCTGGTCGACGGCCGCCAGATCATGGCGCCGATCGTCTCCTCCAACCTCAATCCGGCCCTGCTGTACGGCAAGCTGATCGCGCCCTCGGCCCTGCCTGCCCCGTTCGCCAAGGCGATCAAGGGCTACAAGAACGGCTCGGGCACCTTCCGGATGAATGTGGCCCTGTCGGAGCTGCCGGACTTCACCTGCCTGCCCGGCAAGGTCTCGGCCGAGCACCACCAGTGCGGCATCGTGATCTCGCCCAGCCTCGACTACATGGACGAGGCCTATCGCGACGCCAAGGCGCACGGCATCAGCAGGAAGCCGATCGTCGAGATGCTGATCCCCTCCACCCTGGACCCGACCCTGGCCCCGCCCGGCCAGCACGTGGCCAGCCTGTTCTGCCAGCAGTTTGCCTGGGACCTGCCCGACGGGCGCTCGTGGGACAATGAGCGCGAGGCGGCGGCCGACCTGATCATCGACACGGTCAATGACTGGGCCCCCAACTTCAAGGCCTCCGTCCTGGGACGGATGATCCTGTCGCCGGTGGACCTCGAACGGAAGTTCGGCCTGGTCAATGGCGACATCATGCATGGCCACATGTCGCTGGACCAGCTGTGGGCCGCGCGCCCGATCTTGGGTCATGCCAGCCATCGCGGGCCGCTAAAGGGCCTCTACATGTGCGGAGCCGGCTGCCATCCGGGCGGCGGCGTGTCCGGCAATCCCGGCCGCAATGCCGCGCGCGAGATCCTGCGCGACAAGGACTTCGTCACAGCGCTGCAGCTGTCGGTGGTGGGGCGGTAATGATGGCTCAATCACTTGCCCCCTCCGCGCCTGCGGCGCTCCTCCCCCGTAGGGGGAAGATGAAGGTCGGCGCGGCTCATCTTCCCCCTACGGGGGAAGACGGCTTCGAAGCAGCCCGTAGGGGGCAAGTCCAATGACTTCCCACGCGGACCCGCAAGCCGACTGGGGCCTGCCCGGCTGGATCTATGGCAACGACCGGTTTTTCAAGGAAGAACAGGACCGCATCCTGCGTCCCTCATGGCAGATCGTCTGCCATCTGAACGACATCCCCAAGGCCGGCGACTTCCATACCTTCGACTATATCGGCGAAAGCGTGGTGGTGGTGCGCGCCCGGGACGGGGGCGTCCGCGCCTACACCAATGTCTGCCGCCATCGGGGGGCGCGACTGCTCGACGGCCCCAGCGGCAGCTGCGGCAAGGGCGGCGGCCGCATCGTCTGCCCCTATCACGCCTGGACCTATGACCTGGAGGGCCGGCTGATCGGGGTGCCGATGCGCGACACCTATCCCGCCCTGGAGCTCGACCAACAGGGCCTGGTCAGGGTCGATGTCGAGGTCTGGCGCGGCTTTGTCTTCACCCGACTGGAAGGAGACGGCCCCTCCGTTGCCGAGATGATGGCCCCCTATGACCACGAGGTAGCGCACTACCGGTTCGAGGATCTGCAGCCGTTCGGCCGGGTCACCCTGCGACCTCGCCCGGTGAACTGGAAGAACATCAGCGACAACTATTCGGACGGCCTGCACATTCCCGTCGCCCATCCGGGCCTGACCCGGCTGTTCGGCAAGGGCTATGGCGTCGAAGCCGAAGCCTGGGTCGACAAGATGTGGGGCCAGTTGATCGACGAGCCCTCGGCCAACCCGTCCGAGCGGCTGTATCAGGACATCCTGCCGGACGTTGACCACCTGCCGCCTGAGCGCAAACGGCTGTGGACCTATTTCAAGCTGTGGCCGAACTTCGCCTTCGACATCTATCCCGACCAGGTGGACTTCATGCAGTTCATCCCGGTCTCGGCCACCCAGACCCTGATCCGCGAGATCGCCTACGCCCTGCCCGACGAGCGGCGCGAAATGAAGGCGGCCCGCTATCTGAACTGGCGCATCAACCGCCAGGTCAATACCGAGGACACCGAGCTGGTGGCCCGGGTCCAGGAGGGCATGGCGTCGCGCAGCTTTACGGCGGGGCCGCTGGCCAGCTCCGAAGTCTCGCTGCGCAGCTTCGGACGGAAGATGCGGGCCCTGATCCCCGAGGCACGGCTGGACCGGCCGCCGACGGGGTGGTGAGCCCGGAACGCCCCCTCCGTCACGATGCGTATTCGCATCGCGCCACCTCCCCCGTTTCACGGGGCAGGAGGGTTCAGCCGCTCTTCTCCTGCCCCGCTTGCGGGGGAGGTGGCGCGGCACCGAAAGCCGACGTGACGGAGGGGGCGTCCGCGCCATGACCCGTGCGCCCTTCACCCGCGAAACCGCCGACACCCGACGCCAGGCCCTGGTCGCCGCCGCCGAGACGGTTCTGGCCCGCGACGGTGTCGCCGGGGCTTCGGTGCGGGCGATCTGCGCCGAGGCCGGGGTCTCACCCGGCCTGCTTCGGCACTATTTCGACGGCGTCGAGGCCCTGTTCGCGGCGGCCTATGAGGCGGTGGGCCAAAGGATTGATGCGGCGCTGGAGGCGGCAGTCGCCCAGGCCGGACCCGCGCCGCGAGCGCGCCTGTCGGCCTTTCTGACCGCCAGTTTCAAGCCGCCGGTGCTGGACGAGCAGCTGCTGGCCGCCTGGCTGGCCTTCTGGAGTCTGGTCAAGGTCAATGCCGTCTTCGCCGACATCCACAGGCGGACCTATGCCGGCTATCGCGCGCGGCTGGAGGACCTGCTGGCGGCCTGCGATCCCTCGGCGGATGCACGCCTGGCGGCCATCGGCCTGACCGCCGTGGTCGATGGACTGTGGCTGGAGCTGTGCCTGGACCCGACGGTCTTCACCCCGGCCGAAGCCGGGGCCATAGCGGAACGGCTGCTGGCCGGCTATTCGCCGACGCCGGTGTTTCTGGATTAAGCGGCGACGTGATTGACGATGCTGCGGCCCCAGGTGGCGCGGCGCTGTTCGGGTTCAAACACCTCGACCTTGGCGGTCTTGCCCTGAACCCGCATGTGGCGCGCCATCATCTCGGCGATGGCCTGGGCCTCGGCCTGGCAGGAATAGGAGCCGATCAGATCCGGTGCATCGTTCCAGGTCACATGCCAGACACCGGAGACGGGGCGCACGAAGTAGCTGTGTTCGTTGGCCATGGGTGACTCCTTGGACTGGCTTAAGCGTCGGACATACAGCGTCCGTATGACAGTGTTTCAATGCTGCGCAGCAACATGCATGTTGCATTGCACATAGCACAGGCTGCGCCAAGGCGAAGGCTGGTGAATCCGGGAGCAGGTTTGAGGCGAACGCGCCTCTGGATATCCATCCGACTTCCAGATACCCGCTCTCCCTGGCGAAGGCCGGGGCCCAGATTCAGCCCGAGCGTCCTGGGATGACGCGCCATCTGCGTTGGACAGAACAAAGACCGTTCGGGGTTCGATCTGGACCCCGGCCTTCGCCGGGGAGAGCGGAAAAAAGGAGGTGTGAGGCGGCCGTGCCTACTCCTTCACCACAACCCCGCCCTTCATGACCTTGGCGACCGAGGACAGAAGGGTGATGTCCGCCAGCGGATCACCGGCGACGGCGATCATGTCGGCATAGCGGCCCTTGCTGATCACGCCGACCTCGGCAGACTTGCCCATCAGGGCGGCCGAGACCGTCGTCGCCGACTGGATCGCCTGCATCGGTGTCATGCCGTACTTGACCATATAGGGCATCTGCCTGGCGTTCTGGCCGTGGGGAAAGACGCCGGCGTCGGTGCCATAGGCGATCTTCACCCCGGCCTTGACCGCCTTGGTGAAGCCGATCCGCTGGGCTTCGGTTGTCTCCAGATTCTTTCGCAGGGTCTCGGCCGGCCAGCCATGCTCGCGGCCATAGGCGTCGATGAAGTCGCCATTATAGATATCGGCCACCAGCCAGGCGCCCTTGGCCTTCATCAGGGCAATGCCCTCATCGTCGATCAGCGAGCCGTGCTCGATCGAGCGCACCCCGGCCCGCACGGCCACCTTGATGCCCTCGGCCCCGTGGGCGTGGGCCGTGGCATAGGTCGCGCGCTTGGCGGCTTCCTCCACGGCGGCGGCGATTTCCTCGGCCGACAGTTCCAGCTGGCCAGGCTCGGTACCGACCGTCAGGACAGCGCCGGTGGCGATCAGCTTGAGGAAGTCCGCGCCGCCGACCAGCAGGGCACGGGCCTTCTTGTGGGTGTCGGCCACGTCCTCAACCACCCCGCGCCGCATCTCGGGCGGAATGCCGACATCGGCGGCGATGCCGGTGATCTCGCCACCGCCGCCGGGCGTGGTCATATAGGCTCCGGCCACCGACATGCGCGGCCCGGGAACCAGCCCCCTGTCGATGGCGTCGCGCAGGGCGACATCGCTGAAGGCCCGCCACGACCCCACGTCACGCACGCTGGTGAAGCCGGCCATCAGGGTCGCCCGGGCATGGGCGGCACCGATATAGGCCTGCTCGGCGGCTGTGGTCAGAAGGGGTTCGGCGATATTGTCGGTCTGCTCCTGGTCGACCAGATGAGTATGCATGTCCATCAGGCCCGGCAGGACGGTATAGGCGCTCCAGTCCAGCACCGGGCCGTCGGAGGGGGCCCCGGTCCAGGGGGCGACGGCTGCGACCCGCTCGCCCTCGATGCGGATCAACTGGTTGGTCAGAACCTTGCCGGCCTCGGTATCGATCAGCTTGCCGGCATGGACATAGGTCGGCTTGGTCTGGGCCAAGGCCAGGGTGGGCACCAGAAGGGCGAGGCTTGCGGTCAGGGCCGCGCCAGCAAGGCAGGTCAGTCGCCGCAGCATGTCGGTCACTCCGCAGGGGGCGCGACGGCGACCCGCTTGATCAGCCAATGGACCGGCAGTCCCACCACCAGCAGGACCAGACTCCAGAGACTGGCCTCGCCGGCGCCATAGAGGGTCCAGAACGAATAGAGGGTCGCGATGATCGCCACCACGGTGAGCACGCGCGACGGCTCCATCTGACCCCGCCCCTGCAGCCGCAAGGCCGCCGCAGCGCAGAACAGATAGGCGAACAGCGAGATGGCCGTGGCCAGCAGGGCCATGAAGGTGAAGAGTTCGACCATGGACTTGCTGTAGTTCATCGCCACCAGCACGGTCAGGAAGACGCTGGACAGCAGATGGGCCCGGACCGGGGCACCTCGCCTTGAGGTCTTGGCCAGAAAGGCCGGAAACACCCCGCCCTTGGCCATGGCATAGGGCACTTCGCCCTGCAGCAGCATCCAGCCGTTCAGGGCCCCGAAGCCGCTGATCGCCGCAAAGCCCGCCAGGACCAGCCGGGCGTCGCCACCACCATGCAGGCCGACGAAATCAGCGAACGGGGCATTGGAGGTCTTGAGCATGTCGGCCGGGGTCAGCAGAACCACGGCCGAACAGACGACCAGATAGATGACGCCAGCGAAGGCCGTGCCCACCAGGGTGGCGCGGGGAATGCTCCGCTCGGGATCGACGACCTTGCCGGCCGGGACGGTGGCCGACTCCATGCCGAGCAGGGCCCACAGGGTCAGGGTGGCGGCGGCGGTAATCCCGACCGGGGTCAGGTCCTGGGCGTGGAACGGCAGGACGGTGGAGCCGCCGGTCTTGCCCAGCACCACGGCCGCCAGCAGCAGCACGCCCAGCAGGGGCAAAAGTTTGAGGACGGTGGTGACCACCTGCAGGCCGCCCGCCAGGCGCGCGCCGAAACAGTTCATGAGCGTCAGGCCCCAGACCATCGCCAGGGTGATGGCGCAGTGCAGGCCGGTCTGGGTGGCGATCTGCGGATAGAAGACGCTCAGATAGCTGACCGTGCCGGCGGCGATGGCCGCATTGCCGACCCAGATCGAGATCCAGTAGCTCCAGGCCACCATGAAGCCGGCGGCGGGGCCAAAGGCTTCCTGGGTGTAGATGTAGGGTCCGCCGCCCTGCGGAAAGGCCTTGGCCAGGCGGGCGAACACGAAGGCCAGGCAGAGCGCGCCGCCGATGGTGAGGATCCAGCCCGCGACGGCATTCCAGCCATAGGGAGCCAGGGAGGCGGGCAGCATGAAGACGCCCGACCCGATCATGTTGCCCACGACCAGGGCAACACACATCCAGAAGCCGAGGGCCTTGGGTTCAACGACCTTCACGAAAACACACCCTTTTGGCTTGTCCCGGCGATACGGCAGTCCGGCGCAGCCGAAGCCCGGTCGCAAACGAAAAAGGGGCGGCCCTGCGGCCGCCCCTTTCCCCTAGAACTTGCGGCCGATCTTCACGCCGACCGTTCTGGGCTGGTTGGGCGTGATGTAGGTCTGGGCACCGCAGACGCTCTCGGCGCATTCGGCATAACGGCCCAGGCTGGCGCGCTTGTCTGTGAGGTTCTTGATGTACAGGGACATCGACCAGTCGGCCCGCACGACACCGCCGGACACGTCCAGCAGGGTATAGCCCGCCTGACGACCGATGATGGCGCGTTCCTTCAGGCGCAGGTCCGTCCAGTTGCCCGACTGATTGACGGCCGAGGCCTGCAGATAGGCCTCATAGTCGCCGACATTGAAGTCGTAGCGCGCCGTGATGTTGGCCTTGAACTTCGGAGTGACCGGCAGGGCGGTGCCGTCCGGAGCCTGCGGCGTCGGGCACACCGTGACCGGATTGCCCTTGGCGTCAGTGAAGCCGCAATAGTTGGCCGTCAGCTTGGCGTCGGTATAGGCCGCCGCGCCGCTGATCGTGAAGCCCTGGCTAACGGCCAGGGTCACGTCGCTTTCGATGCCCTTGATGCGGGCCTCGTTGGCGTTCTTGATCTCGGTGAGGCCGTTGGCCCCCAGGATCGAGAACTGGAAGTTGTTCCAGTCTTCCATGAAGACCGCACCGTTCCAGCGGAAGCGGTTCTCCATCCAGCTGGTCTTCCAGCCGAACTCGTAGTTCTTCAGGTAGTCAGCCTGATAGGGCGGCAGGGTCGAGCGGCGATTGATACCGCCCGGACGGAAGCCTTCCGAATAGGTGACATAGGCCAGCTTGTCGTCGTCATGCTTGTAGGTGAGCGTGACCTTGGGAACGTTGCCGGTTTCCTTGACGCGCTTGTCCAGGTTCGTACAGGGCGCACCATTGACGCCGCCCGTGCGGAAACAGGCCTTCTCGCCGGTCGAGCCATAGCCCTTGCCGTAGCCGTAGAAGCCTTCCAGCGAGTTGTCGGACTTGAAGAAGCGGATGCCGCCCATGATGGTCAGCTTCGGCGTGATGTCGAAGGTGGCTTCACCAAAGGCCGCCGTATCGCGGTCGATCCGCTGCTGGGCGGTCAGCCAGATGGTGTCGCTGTATTTGGGAACTTCGATGTCGTAGCCGATGCCGTCGATCTTGTAGCGCTGGAAGATCCCGTGTTCCTGCTTCTGGTAGAACAGGCCGCCGATCAGCCGGAAGCGCTTGTCGTCCGGCGTGGCGATCCGGATTTCGTGGCTTTCCTTGGTGTAGCGGTCCTTGCCCTGGATGTACTGCGACGGGTTGGCCAGGCCACCCGTGTCATTGGTCCAGTAGAAGCCGTAGCCGACCTGATCGTAGAAGTACGAATAGTCGGAATAGTCCTGACGGGTGTCGACGGTGCGCTTCAGATAGGAGCCGGCATAGGTGACGTCGAGATTGGCGATCTGCCCCTCGATGGTCATGGCCGTCTGGGTCCACTTGTCGTCCGAAGATTCCGGATAGAAGTGGGTCAGCTTCAGGTCGCCGACCTTGGGATCATAGGCATAGATGCCGCTGGTCTTGGTCCGCTGGCCCATGATCGACGGGGTGACCACCCAGTTTTCGCCGAGTTCGACCCGCATGGCGGCGCGACCGCCGCGGGTGCTGGAGCCGTTATAGTTGTCGCTGGCAATGCCGGCATTGCTGATCGTCAGGTCGTCCGCCTTGGTGGCGGTGCCGCGGCCATAGGTGCGCGTGCCCTTGACGTTGTCGATATAGCCGGCGGCTTCCTCGTTCCAGCCGACCAGACGCACCGCGACGGTGTCCGACAGCGGCAGGTTGACGAAGGCCTCCTCGACATGGCCGGTATCGTCGCCGTCGACGATATTGCCCTCGATGTCGATACCGGCTTCGAAGCCGGCGGTGCTGGGCTTGTTGGTGATGACGCGCAGCGTGCCGGCCTGCGAGCTGGCACCGTACAGCGTGCCCTGCGGACCGGCCAGGGCCTCGACCCGGGCGACGTCATAGACGTGAACATCCAGAGCGCCCTGGATGGTGCTGATCGGTTGTTCGTCGAGATAGACGCCGACGCTGGGCAGGGACCCGGAGTGGTTGCCGTCGCCGCCGCTGGCCACGCCGCGCATATAGACCTGGCCGAAGCCCGGCCCGGCCGTCGTGAACGAGACGCTGGGCAGGTACTTCACATAGTCGACGAAATTGCCGACCTGCAGCTGCTCGAGCTTGGCCTCGCCCATGGCCTGAATGCTGACCGGCACGTCCTGCAGGTTCTCGGATCGCTTCTGGGCGGTCACCACCACCTCGTCCAGCGATACAGACTGGCTCTCCTGGGCCGAGGCGGCCACGCTGGTCAGCATGGTCGAAGCCAATAGCGCGGCCGAGTAGACCCCCGCTCTCTTGATTGTCTTAGTCGTCTTCATGGTCGCTCCCCGTACCATTTTAAGCCAGGGATGTTCGGCCGCGTCCCACCGCTCGGCAAGACGTAAAGCGTCGGAAAAACCCGAATCTTCCGACTGTTGCAGAAATGGCAGACCCTGTGACGGCTGTTCAAATTCTGGGCGGGTCCGGATAAGTCTGCAGGCATTCGCCCAAAGCCTGTTTCAGCGGGCCAAGGTCTGATTCGAAGTTTTGCCAATGCTCGACGGCCGTCTTGAAGATCGGCTGGCGAACCTGCTCGGAACTGGCGGTCCGCACGGCCCGGTCATTCTCGTGGAAGTTCAGACAGCCCGGCTCGAACGGCAGGCCACAATGGTCGAGCAGGGCGCGGATCTGACCCTCCGGATCCTCGATCATCGCCTCATAGATGACCCGGTGCACCCGCCCCGGCAGCACGGTGTCGAAATGGTCCATCAGGGCCACATAGTCGGCATAGTAGCGACCGATGTCGGTCAGGTCGTAGCTGAAGGCTTGGCCGCGGGCGAAGTGCTGCTTGAAGCCCGAAAAGCAGCAGCCCAGCGGATGACGGCGCGCATCGATGATCTTCGCGTTCGGCAGGATCAGGTGGATCAGGCCGGTATGGGCGAAATTGTTCGGCATCTTGTCGATGAAGAACGGCCGATCGGTCTTCCGCTGCACCCGGGTCCGCTCGAGATATTCCTCGCCCAGCTCGCGCAGAGCCTGGGGCGACAGGTCGGCCAGCATCTCCGGATAGGTCGAGTCGGCGCGGCGCACCGCCTTGCCGCCCAGGCGGCGGGCCATGACGATCAGGTCGGGCAGCTCCATCGTGCCCTCGACCTGACTGTGGCTGGCCAGGATCTGTTCGATCAGGGTCGAGCCGGAGCGCGGCAGACCGACCACGAAGATCGGATCCGGGGCCGGGCAGCCCTGACCCGCCGTCGCGGCCAGCAGGGCCGGGGTGAAGACCGCTCGCGACCGCACCAGATCGGCATGGTTCTCGTCCGGGTCATAGTCGACCTGGGTCCGGCGAAGGGCCGCACCGGCGGCATAGTGCCTGAACGAGTCGGCATAGAGTTCGGCATCCTCGAGCGCCTTGCCGAGGGCATAGTGCAGATGCAGACGGTCATCGTCGGACAGATCCGGCCGCTCCAGCCCAGCGGCCATGGCGGCGCGATCCCCGGCATCGAAACGGACGGTCTTGAGGTTGGCCAGGCTCCACCAGGCCTCGCCCAGGCCGGGCGACAGCTCAAGACACCGGCGATAGGCCGCGATGCAATCGGCCTGGCGGCCCACGGTCTTGAGCGCATGGCCATAGCTCATCCAGCCCTTGGGCTGATTGGGAAACTCGGCCAGCATCCGCTCATAGAGGCCGATGGCCTTATCGTATTCCCCCAGCCGCGACAGGATGGCGGCCCGCAGATTGGCATAGCCGGGATGGCGCGGATCGCGGTCGGTCAGGCGCTCGATCTGGGCCAGGGCCTCGGCGGACTTGTTCTGGCGATAGAGCATGGTCGCCAGATTGTGCCGGGCGGCGGCGAAGCCCGGCGCGATCTCCAGACAGCCCACCAGCAGCCGCTCGGCGTCCTCATAACGGCCCAGCCTGGCCCCGGTCTCGGCCAGCATGCGCAGGGCGGCGACATCGGCGGGATGGTCGGCCAGATGATCGCGCAGCCGCTGCTCGGCCTCGCCCAGCCGGTTGTCGATCAGGGCCGCAGCGGCCTCGATCAGGGCCGGATCACCCGTCGAGGCCCGAAGTTGCTGGGCCAGGGCCTGCTCGGCACCGGCCCTGTCGCCCAGCAGGTCGAGGCTCTCGGCCAGCCCGCGCCAGGCTTCACCCGCCCGCACGTCCAGGGCCAAGGTCCGGCGAAAGGCCGCCACCGCTTCGACCGTGCGTCCCAGATCCGCCAGGGTCAGGCCCAGTTCCAGCTGCCCTTCGGCGAGGCCAGGCAGACCCCGCGCCAGGGGCGCAATCACTGCCAGGGCCCGGTCGGGCTCGCCGGACAGACGCAGGGCCGAGGCCAGCACCACGGTCGTCTCCGCATGGCGCGGCACGGCCTCAAGAATGGCTTCGGCCTGCTGCCGGGCCAGGACAGGGTCGCGCTCCAGAAGGCGTCGGGCGTGGTCGAGGGCCGTGGCGAGGCCGCCCTGGGCTTGTGGAGTCGCGGTGGTCATCGCGCGAGGAGACGGGGACGGCGAAGGCTTGTCAATTCGAACTCCGCCGCCGCCGGCCTCAGGCGACGGGCACCCAGATCTCGATCACGCCCGTGCCCGTGCGACTGTCGAACCGCTCGTCCATGCGTTCGAAACTGGGGGCGTTTCCGGGCTTCAGCCGGGCGGCCGGGAGCCAGGAATCATAGATGTGACGCCAGGTGTTGCCGATGCCGCTGACATGGCCCTGATGGGTAAAGACAGCATAGCTGTGGGCCGCGATCCTGAGCCGCGTGAAGCCCTCCGGCAGGTCGCCCTCGCCGACCTCGACGGCGGTCAGATAGTCCAGTCCGTCTGCGCCGGTGAAGTTATAGGACACTCCATAGCTGGCCGTACCCTTCTGGGCGTCGATCTGGCCCTGCCAGGTGCGGAACTTCTGCCACTGCCCCGGGATCCCGGCCAGATTGGCCAGGCAATAGGTGGCGCTCAGTCCGCCAAGGGTCATGGCGGGGACCTTGACCACGCGGGGGGTCTGGTCTGGAAGGGCTTGGGTGGTGGTCATCGTCAAGGGCTCCGTCAGGATCAGGCTTTTCAGGTCTTGGGTTTGACGAAAGGTCTTGGGTGAAATCCCGAACTGGGCGCGGAAGGCCCGCGAAAAGGCCGCGTGCGAGCCATAGCCCGCACCGATCGCCACGGACAGAATGTCCGACTGCGGACCCAGCATCCCGGCCGCCACACTCAGGCGCCGCGCCCGGACATAGGCCATGACCGGCATGGCAAAGGTCAGGGCGAAGAGGCGCGTGATGTGGAAGGGACCAGCCCCGACTCCGCGCGCAATGCGGTTCAGGGTCAGGTCCTGGTCGAGGTGGGCCTCGACGTACCAGATGATTTTTGCGGCCAGGCTCAAGATGTTCCCCGTCTCTCGTCAGGTCTGTCCTAGGGTCTGACGCGGCGAGATATTTGATCAGTCTTGCCATGGCGGGCTGTATCGCCTGGACCTACAGCCGGTCCCGCAAGGCATACCAGCTGAGCCCGGCCACGGTCAGGGGCCAGCGCAGCCATGGGCCGCCCGGGAAGGGCGGGGCCGGCAGGCGTGACAACAGGTCCACCCCGCCGCGCTCGCCCAGGGCTGCATCGGCGAGCAGTTTGCCGACATAGGGGGCCAGCATGACCCCCTGCCCCGAATAGCCCGAGGCCACCCGGACCCCGGGGGCCACCTCCCCGACGAAGGGCACTCTTTGCATCGTGATACCGAGGGTCGCGCCCCAGGCGTGGCTGATCCTGACGTCTTTCAGCTGCGGATAGATCTTCAGCATGTGGCGGCGGACAAAACCGGCGATGTCGCGCGGAAAGCCGGGCCGATAGTTCTCGCCGCCGCCGAACAGCAGTCGACCGTCGGGCGTCTTGCGGAAATAGTTCACGACAAAGCGGCTGTCGGCCACGGCGGCGTCCGAGGCGATGATCTCGCCCGCCAGCTCGCCCAGGGGCTCGGTGGTCAGGACGAAGTTGTTGATCGGCATGACCCGGGCGCGGTCCCGACCGGCCATGTGGTTGAGACTGCCGTCGCCGCTGATGATCAGCTGGTCACAGGTCACGCGGCCATCGACCGTGAAAACGGCCAGCTTGCCGCCTTCGCGCCGCCAGCCGCGCGCGCGACTGCGGGTATGGATCACCGCGCCGGCGCTCAGGGCAGCCCGGGCCAGGCCCAGGGCCAGGTTGAGCGGATGCAGATGGCCGCCGTCCCGGTCGATCAGGCCGCCATGATAGACCTCCGTGCCCAGATCCGCGGCCAGGTCGGCGGTGCTGATCAGGGACAGGGCGTCATAGCCATACCGGCGGGCCATGTGCTCGATATGGGCCGCATCCTCGGCCTCGCCGCCGGGCCGGTGGCGGGCGTGGATCATGCCGGGCTTGAGATCGCAGGCGATGGCCTGGTCGGCAATGGTGGCATGCAGATGGGTCCGGGCGTCCTGGGCCAGACGCCACAGCGCCATGGCATCGTCCGGCCCCACGGTCTTTTCCAGCCAGGCCTGGTCGCGACGGTGACCTGTATGTATCTGTCCGCCGTTGCGGCCCGACGCCGCCGAGCCGACCTCTCCGGCCTCCAGAACCAGAACGGATACACCCCGCCGGGCCAGGTCCAGGGCGGCCCCCAGGCCGGTGAAGCCCGCCCCGATCACACAGACATCAGCCCGCACATCCCCTTTCAGCGGGGACAGGTCAGGGAAGGGCGCGGCGGTATCAACATACCAGCAGTTCAAGGCCGCGACCTCTGCGACGCGATCCTCACGCAACCAGGGAGACGGGCTGAAGGACCACCCCAAAACGCCACAGAATCAAACTCACACATTCAGCAGCAGGAATTCCCGCTCCCAGGGGCTGATGGTACGCATGAAGGTCTCGTACTCGGCCTGTTTCACATGGTCATAGGCCTGGCAGAAGACCGGCCCCAGGATGTCGACCAGGTCCTCGCAGGCCTCGAACAGCCGCAGGGATTCCGTCAGGCTGCGCGGCAGTTCAATGCCCCGTGCCCCGGCGTCGGTCAGGACCGGCGCCGTAGGCTTGAGATCCTTGACCATGCCCAGATAGCCCGCCGCCAGGGTAGCGGCGATGGCCAGATAGGGATTGGAATCCGATGACGGAATGCGGTTTTCCAGGCGCCGGTTGGCGGCGTTCGAGGGTGGCACGCGCAGGCCGCAGGTGCGGTTGTCATAGCCCCACTGGGTATTGACCGGCGCGCCGCTGTCCTTGGCGATCCGGCGGTAGGAGTTCACATAGGGGGCCAGGATCGCCATGACCGCCGGCAGGTAGGTCTGCTGTCCCGCAATGAAATTGTGGAACAGCGGCGTTTCCTCTCCGGTCTTCGGATCCGAAAACAGGTTCTGGCTATGCCGGTCGATGATCGACTGGTGGATGTGCATGGCGCTGCCAGGCTCGGTGGCCATCGGCTTGGCCATGAAGGTGGCATAGATCTCATGCTCCAGCGCCACCTCGCGAATGGTGCGCTTGAACATGAACACCTGGTCGGCCAGCTCCAGCGGCGGGCCGTGGCGCAGGTTGATCTCCATCTGGGCCACGCCGCTCTCGTGGATCAGGGTGTCGATCTCCAGGCCCTGGCGCTCGGAGTATTCGTACATGTCCTCGAACAGCGCATCGAACTCATTGACCGCGCTGATCGAATAGCCCTGGCGGCCAGTCTCGGGCCGGCCCGAACGCCCGATCGGCGGCTTCAGCGGATAGTCCGGATCGGTGTTGCGATCGACAAGGTAGAACTCGATCTCCGGGGCCACGATCGGCACCCAGCCCTTCTTTTCGTAAAGCGCCAGAACCCGGCGCAGCACCTGGCGCGGGCTTTCCTCAACCGGGCGACCGTCCGGATGGTAGGCGTCGTGGATCACCTGGGCGGTCGGATCCTGGGCCCAGGGCACGGCGGCCAGGGTGGCGAAATCCGGGGTCAGGACGATGTCGGTGTCGGCCTGGACCGAATTGACCTCCCCTTCGAACTCGGGAAAGTCGCCGGTGATGGTCTGGTAGAACACCGCCAGGGGCAGGTTCATCGAGGGCGTACCGAGGAACTTGCGCACCGGCATGATCTTGCCGCGCGCCACGCCGGCGAGGTCGGGCACGACGCACTCGATCTCCTCGATATTCTGCCGCTCGAACCAGGCCTTGGCGTCCTCGATGGACTGGACGCCGCGATTGACCCGCTGGTCGGGCTTGGCCTTCTTGTGCTTGGGCTGTTTCACGCCTTGGCCTCCGGCTTCAGGGCCCGAAGCACGGGTTCGGCCTCGATCAGCGACTTGCGCAGGATGGCGACCAGCGCGTCGATTTCCGCATGGGTGATGATCAGCGGCGGGCAGCAGACCAGGCTGTCGCGGATGGCCCGGACCATCAGACCGTTGCGGATGCAGATGTCGCGCACGACCGGTCCGGCCTCGCCCTCCTTGTCGAGGAAGCGCAGATTGGTGCCCTTCTCCCGCACGATCTCGACCGCACCGATCAGGCCCAAAGAGCGGGTCTCGCCCACCAGCGGCAGGTCGTTCAGCGTCGCGAGAGCCTTGGCCAGATAGGGGCCGGTATCCTGGCGGGTCCGCTCGACCAGACCCTCACGCTCCATGATCTCGATGTTCTTCAGGGCCACGGCGCAGCAGGTGGGGTGGCCGGAATAGGTGAAGCCGTGGACGAAATCGCCGCCCTTGTCCTTCAGCTCATCGACGATGAAGTCGGCAACCCCCACCGCGCTGATCGGCAGGTAGCCGGAGGACAGACCCTTGGCCATGGCGATCATGTCGGGCTTGATGCCGTAGTGCTGGTGACCGAACCACTGGCCCAGCCGCCCGTAGCCGCAGATCACCTCGTCGCAGACCAGCAGGATGCCGTATTTGCGGCACAGGGCCTCGACTGCCGGCCAGTAGCCATCGGGAGGGATGATGACCCCGCCCGCACCCTGGACCGGCTCTCCGATGAAGGCGGCGACATTCTCGGGGCCGACCGCCACGATGCGGTCCTCGATCGCCTTGACCGCGCGCGCGCAGAAGGCGGCCGGATCCTCGCCGAAGCCCTCATTGAAACTGTAGGGCTGCATGACGTGCTCGACGCCCGGGATCGGCAGGTCGCCCTGCTCGTGCATGTACTTCATGCCGCCCAGGCTGACCCCGGCCACGGTCGAGCCGTGATAGGCGTTCCAGCGGCTGATGAAGACCGTCCGCTGCGGCTGGCCCTTCAGCTTCCAGTAGTGGCGGGCCAGGCGGAAGACCGTGTCATTGGCTTCCGAACCCGACGAGTTGAAGAACACGTGGGTCAGGTGGCCGCCCATCTTCTCGGCGATCTTGGCGGCCAGCCGGATCGGCGGCGGCGAGGCCGTCTTGAAGAAGGTGTTGTAGTAGGGCAGCTCCAGCATCTGGTCATAGGCCGCCTGGGCCAGCTCCTGCCGGCCATAGCCGACATTGACGCACCACAGGCCGGCCATGCCGTCGAGGATCTGGTGACCCTCGCCGTCATGGATATAGACCCCGTCGGCGCGGGTGATGATCCGGCTGCCGCCCAGGGTCTGCTGCAGCTTGTAGTCGGTCTGGGCCGGCAGGTGGTGAGCCAGGTCCAGGCGCTTCAGTTCGGCGATGTCATGGTTGCGGATCGGGACGGTCATGGGCGTTACTCCGGTACTTTTCCTGTGCCGCGCCTCCCCTGGCTGAGCGGGGATCCGGGCGGCGTTGGTGGGATCTTGTCTGGGCGCTTCTCGCCCGCACGGCCTGGGTCCCCGCTTCGGCGGGGATCTAAGGTCAGGGGTCTATCGGGACCATCGGCTCGCCCCGCAGGGCCCGGCCGAACAGTTCAAAGAAGATCTGCGACTGCCGATGGGCGGCGGTCTGCCACTCGGGATGCCATTGAACGGCCAGGACCGGCGCGCCATTGACCTGGGCCGAAACGGCCTCGACCACGCCGTCCTCGGCCCGGGCCTCGACGGTCAGGCCATCGCCCAGCCGGTCGACGCCCTGGTAGTGGACCGAATTGACCACCGCCCGGGCGGTGCCGAAGGCCGTGGCCAGCACGCCGCCGGCTGTCAGATCGACCGGATGGGCATGGTCGAACATGGCGTTGAATCCGACATCGTCGGGCGCATGGTGCGGGATCAGGTCAGGGCTGGCGGCCATGTCGCGACGCAGGGTGCCGCCGAACGCGACATTGATCTCCTGAAAGCCCCGACAGACGCCGAAGACCGGCCGGCCCAGGTCGAGCATGGCCCGGATCAGGTCGGCGGTCATGGTATCGCGGGCCAGGTCGAACGGGCCGGGCGCGTCGCCGATCTCCTCGCCATAGAGGGCCGGGTCCAGATTGGACGGGCTGCCGGTCAGCATCAGGCCATCGAGGCGCGCGGCGATCTCGGAGGCCTTCATCAGCTCCGGCATCGACGGCACCAGCAGGGCCGCCGAGTCGGCAAACCGCATCGCACCGGCGACATAGCGGTTCATCACCGCCTGGGCCGGCTCGATCCCGACCGTCCGGGTGCAGCAGATGATGCCGGCGACGGGACGGGTCATGACAGCAGCACCGCCGGCGAACAGGCGTGCCAGCAGAGCCAGACCGTCTCGCCGAGCTTGAAGTCCTCCTGGTCCCAGCGGGTCAGGTTCGAGCGATGCACCTTGACGCGCCGCCCTCCGTCGATCTCGACCTCATAGACGGATGAGCCGCCCAGATAGGCCTCGTGCTTGATGACGCCCGCCACCGCATTGGCACCTTTGGGCGCATCGCCGAGATTGGGCGCTTCGTCGCCGACCTTCTTGTGCAGCTCGATCTTCTCGGGCCGGATCGCTGCCCAGGCGGTGCCGCCGCGCGGACCGGTGACGCCGTGGTCGAGGAAGATGTCCACCGGCAGGTCCGGCGAGCGGATGATCGCATGGCTGGGCTCGTCCACCGCCAGCACACCCTCGAACAGGTTCACGCTGCCGATGAAGTCGGCGACGAAGCGGCTGTTGGGGAATTCATAGAGGTCGTTCGGCGTCGCCACCTGCTGCAACACGCCACGGTTCATCACCGCGCAGCGGCTCGCCAGGGCCAGGGCCTCGTCCTGGTCATGGGTGACCATGATGAAGGTGATGCCGACCTTTTCCTGCAGGGTGCACAGCTCGGTCCGCATCTGCTCGCGCAGCTTGGCATCGAGGGCCGAGAGGGGCTCGTCCAGCAGCAGCACGCGCGGACGCTTGACCAGGGCCCGGGCCAGGGCCACCCGCTGGCGCTGGCCGCCGGACAGCTGGTCCGGCTTGCGGCCGCCCAGGCCGCCCAGCTGGACCAGTTCCAGCGCCTCCTCGACCCGGCGATCGCGCTCGGCCCGGGGCACGCCGTCGACCTTGAGGCCATAGGCGACATTGTCGGCCACGCTCATGTGCGGGAACACGGCATAGGACTGGAACACCATGTTCACCGGCCGCTTGTTGGGCGGCACGGTCGAGACATCCTGTCCGTCGATCAGGATCCGGCCCTCGGTCGGGGTCTCGAAGCCCGCGAGCATCCGCAACAGGGTGGTCTTGCCACAGCCCGACGGACCCAGCAGCGAGAAGAACTCGCCCTCCTCGACCGACAGCGAGACATTGTCGACGGCCACCATCTTGCCGAAGCGCTTGGTGACGTTCTCGAAGGTGATGATGCTCATGACTTTTCCCCCCCATGACCCGCTGTCGCGGCCGAATTGCCCTGCAACTTCAGGGCGACGGCCGTCAGGATCACGGTCAGTACGATCAGAATGGTCGAGGCCGCATTGACCTCGGGCGTCACGGAGAACCGGACCATCGAATAGACCTTCACGGGGAAGGTCACCGTGTCGGGACCGGCCGTGAAGAAGGTGATGACGAAGTCATCCAGGCTGAGGGTGAAGGCCAGCAGCGCTCCGGCCACCAGGGACGGGGCCATGTGCGGCAGGATCACGTCCTTGATCGTCCGCCATTCGCCGGCCCCGAGGTCGCGCGCCGCCTCCTCCATCTCGCGGTTGAAGCTGGTCATGCGCGCCCGCACCACCACCGCCACGAAGGGGAACGAGAACGAGACGTGGGCGATGATGATCGCCCCGAGGTTCAGCGGCCAGACCATGCCCTGCGGCCAGGGCATGACCTTGGCGAAGAACACCAGCATGGCCACGCCCATGCAGATCTCGGGCACCACGATCGGCAGGGCCAGGGCCCCGTTCAGGGCCGTCTTGCCCGGAAAGCGGAAGCGCCAGAGGGCCAGGGCGACCATGGCTCCCAGGGCCACGCTGACCACCGTGGAAATCGCCGCAATGGTCAGGCTGTTGCCGAAGGCCTCGATCAGCCCGGCATTGTTGAAAGCCTTCTCGTAATATTTGAGCGTGAAGCCCTTCCAGACAATGTTGCGCCGGCTGTCATTGAAGCTGAAGGCCATCAGGGCGATCAGCGGCGCATAGAGAAAGATCGCCACGGCGGCCAGCCAGGCCTGCATCTGCCAGCGGCGGAGATATTCCAGGGGACCGGGTGCGGATTTCTTGGCCATCAGTGCACCCTTTTCCCGTTCTCCCCGGCGAAAGCCGGGGTCCAGATCGAACCCGCCAACCTCGGCGGATTGGGTCGAGGCAGAAGGCGCGTCATCCCCAGACGCTCCGGATGAATCTGGGTCCCGGCCTTCGCCGGGAAGAGCGGATTGAAGGGCCCCATCACTTCGCCTCCGGCGTCTTGCGCGACAGCACGGCCTGGAGCGCGATGGCGATGAAGGTCATGTACATCAGCAGGAAGGACATCGCCGCCCCGAACGGCCAGTCATTGGCCCGCTTGAACTGGCGCTCGATGACATTGGCGATCATCTGGCTGTCGGGGCCGCCCAGCAGGTCGGGCGTCAGATAGGCCCCCAGCGCCGGGATGAAGGTGATCAGCACGCCCGAGGCTATGCCCGGCAGGGCCAGGGGCACGACGACCTTGAACAGGGTCTGCAGGTGGCCGGCACCGAGGTCGAGGCTGGCCTCCAGCAGGGACTTGTCCAGCCGGTCCAGGGCCGAATAGAGCGGCAGGACCATGAACGGCAGGTGGACATAGATCAGGCCGAGAATGACCGCGAAATTGTTGTGCAGCAGCTCCAGCGGCTGGAAGTCGCCGAACGGCTGCAGGCCCAGCAGGGCGGCGACCGTGCCCCCGCCCTTCCACAGCCACTCCAGGCCCATATTGACATAGCCCTCGGTGCGCAGCACCGCGATCAGGGCGTAGGTGCGGATCAGCAGGTTGGTCCAGAACGGCAGCATGATCAGCAGCAGCAGCCAGGTCTTGGTCTTCTCGGACGCAAAGGTGATGGCCAGGGCGACCGGAAAGCCGATCACCAGGCACAGGCCGGTGGTGATCGCCGCCACCCAGGCCGATTTGAGGAAGATCTTCAGGTAGAGCGGCTCGATCGCCCGGGCGTAGTTCTTGAAGGTGCCGGTGATGGCGATCTCGGTCAGGCCGTCATTGTGGCCAAAACTGTAGGCCCAGACGATGGCCAGGGGCACGAGGAAGAACAGCACCAGCCAGAACAGCGGCGGGCCGAGGGCGCCGGCGAACACCGCCTTGGCCTGTTTCCAGCTCTGTTCCATTCAAACCCCCTGTCCTCGGTAGATGCTCCCCCTCTGGGGGAGCTGTCGCGGAGCGACTGAGGGGGCTAATGCGGCCTAGGCTGCGCTGCCCCCTCCGGCCCTCTGGGCCACCTCCCCCGGAGGGGGAGGATCTGGCTTAAGCCGCCCGCACGCGGGTGATGACTTCCTCGTACTGGCTGGCCTTTTCCGCGCCTTCGAAGGCGCCGTACTCGCACTTGGCCATCACATCGAGGGGCGGGAAGATCACCTGATTGTTCTTGTAATCGTCAGGCATCAGCGCCTTGGCGGCGGCATTCGGGGTTGGATAGAGGATGGTCTTGGAGATCGCCGCCCCGGCCTGTGCGTCGAGAAGATAGTTGATGAACTTGTGGGCATTGAGCGGCCGCGGCGCGCCCTTGGGGATGCACAGGGTGTCGGAATTGATCAGCGACCCCTCCTTGGGGACCACGAAGCCGATATCGGGATCTTCCTTCATCAACTGGGCGATATCGCCATTGTATTCGAGGACCAGATCCACCTCGCCCGAGGCCAGCATGTCCTGGCCATTGTCGTCGTGGAAGGCTTTGACGAACGGCTTCTGCTTGATCAGCATCTTCTCGATCTCGGCGACCAGTTCGGGCGGGATATCGTTGACGCTGTGGCCCTTGTACTTGGCCGAGAGGCGGATCAGGTCGGCGCTTTCCGACAGCAGGGCGATCTTGCCGGCATACTGGTTGCTGTCGAACAGGTACTTCCAGCTGTCGGGAACACCCTGCACCTTGCTCTTGCGATAGCCGATCCCCAGAACCAGCCACGTATAGGGCATTGAGAACTTCCGGCCCGGGTCAAAGGCGGGGTTCATGAAGTTGGGATCGACGTTCTTGATATTGGGAATCTGGCTGTGGTCGAGGACCTCCAGCAGCCCCCCCTGGCCCATCCGGGTGACAAACTCATTGGACGGCACCACCACGTCGAAGCCGGGGTTGCCGGCCTTCAGCTTGGCGAACAGCTCATCATTGGTGGCGAACAGGCTCATGTTCACGTCGACACCCGAGGCCTTCTTGAAGTCGGCCAGGGTGGTGTCGCCGATATAGGTGTCCCAGTTGTAGAAGTTCAGCTTGGCTTCTTCGCCGCCCGTCGACGCCGCCGGCTTTTCGCCGCAGGCCGTGAAGGTCAGGCCGATGGCGGCCGCGCCGGTCGCCGTCAGCAATGACCGGCGGTTCATGCCCCGTTGTGTGATGGTGCCCATGGTCTCGAAACTCCCCTTGCTGTTTCGTCTGATGTCGGCTTGCGCCGAACGTTCAACCCAAGCTCAGCTTCACTCCGCCATCAGGCGTTGCGAAGGTACCAATCGAAATCGAGGCTGGTGACCACCTCGAAGAACCTCGCCTGTTCCGTCCGCTTCACCGACACGAACATGTCCACGAAGCGGTCACCCAGATAGTCGCGCAGCACGGTCGACTGGTCGAACAGATCGACCGCCGAGAACCAGTTGGACGGCAGGCGCGACTTCTCCTTGGCGGCGGCCGCATAGCCGTCTCCGACCACCGCCGGGCCCGGATCGATCTTGTTCGTCAGGCCGTGGTGGGCGCTGGCCAGCAGAACGGCCATCACCAGATACGGATTGCCGTCAGCCCCCGCGACCCGGTGCTCGACATGGCGGGTGGGGGCCGGACCGGCCGGGATGCGCAGGCTGACCGTGCGGTTGTTGACGCCCCAGGTGGCCGCCACCGGCGCATAGGAATTGGCCTTGAAACGGCGATAGCTGTTGGCATTGGGGGCCAGTATGGCCATGCCCTCACCGAGCAGCTGCTTCATGCCGCCAATGGCCTGGCGCAGCATGGGCGAGCCTTCCGGGTCCTCGTCGGCGCACAGGTTGTTACCGTCCTTGTCATTGAAGCTGACATGGACGTGGAAGCCGTTGCCCGCCTTGTCGGCCCAGGGCTTGGCCATGAAGGTGGCCTCGCAGCCGTGGCGCAGGGCCACCCCCTTGGCCATCCGCTTGTAGAGCAGGGCATCGTCGCAGGCCCGCAGCGCGTCGGGCTTGTGCTTGAGGGTCAGTTCCACCTGGCTGGGGGCGAATTCTGAAATGGCCCCCTCGAGCGGCACGCCGATCACGTCGGCGGTGTCCCAGAGCTCGCGGAGGAAGGGCGCGATCGCTTCCAGTTCCGGCAGGCCATAGACCTCAATGCCGTGCGGCCGGCGACCGGTCAGGGCCGATTTCGGCGGCTGCAGGTCGCCGTCGGCGGTGCGCTCCAGGTCGACCAGATAGTATTCCAGCTCGCAGGCGGCGACCGGGGTCAGGCCGTCGGCGGCATAGCGGTCCAGAACCCGCTGCAGCACGTGGCGCGGATCCAGGTCATTGGGCGTCCCGTCCAGCTCGTAGAGGGACAGCATGACCTGGGCCATGTCATCGCCCAGCCAGGGGGCCAGGGTCAGGGTGCCGGGCACCGGCCGGGCCCGGCGGTCAGCGTCGCCGTCTTCCCAGACCAGGCCCGTGTCCTCGCAGTCGGCCCCGGTGGTGTCGACCACCAGGATCGAGCCCGGCAGGAAGCGGCCATAGTCATAGATGGCCTGCAGTTCATGCACCCGCAGCCGCTTGCCGCGCGGCACCCCGGTCATGCTGGTGAAGAACACCTCGACATACTTGACCTGCGGATGGGCGGCGAGGAAGTCGCGGCATTCCTGGGGATCGGCGACCATGGGATGACTCATGCGGAAAGGCCCTCGATCTCCCCGGCAAAGCCGTCGACCGCCGCGACCAGACGGTCGATGGCAGGGTCTTCAGTCACCGGTGACACCAGCATCATGTTGTGAAAGGGCGCAATCAGGACGCCCCGGTTGATCAGCCACAGATGAAGCGCGGCCAGGAGGTCGTGGTCCAGAGCCTTGCGCATCTCGGCAGCATTTTTCGGAAGGGGATCGGCGAAGACCAGCTCGACCCGTGCCCCGACATGGGCCACCGACCAGGGCAGGCCGCGCGCCGCGATCACGGCCTGAAGCCCCGCTACCAGGCGCTGCGCCCCGACCAGCATCCGGCCATAGGCCTCTGCCGTCATCACCTCGGTCAGCATGGCCCGCATGGCGGCCAGGGCCAGGGCATTGCCCGACAGGGTAGTGCCGATGCCCGACTGGCCCGGTCCGGTCCGCGCCTGGGCCTCGTCCATGCGACCCGACAGTTCGGCCGTCACGCCCCAGACGGCGGCCGGCACGCCGCCGGCAATGGCCTTGCCGACCACGAACATGTCCGGCTCCAGGCCGTGCAGCCCGACATAGCCGCCCGGTCCGCTGGACAGGGTGTGGGTCTCGTCAAGGATCAGCAGGGTCCCGGCATCGCGGGTCAGGGACCTCAAGGCGTCATGGAAGCCCGGCTCGGGCAGGATCATCCCGCAATTGGTCATCACCGGCTCGGCCAGGACCGCAGCGACATCCCCCGGTGCCAGGGCCGCCTGCAGGGCGGCAAGGTCGTTGAACGGTATGACCCGGGTCGTCGCGGTCAGGTCATGCACCTGGCCCAGCAGGCCCGGCTTCATGATCGCGCCACCTTCGCCGAGGACGACGAAGGCATCCTCGACCATGCCATGATAGCAGCCGTCGAAGATCAGGATGACCGGCCGGCCCGTGACCGCACGTGCCCAGCGGATCGCCGCGCGGTTGGCATCGCTGGCCGTGGTGGCCGTCTGCCAAAGGGGCAGGCCGAAGCGCTCGGCCAGCAGGCGGCCGACGATCACCGAGGTCGCCGTGGGCAGCATGAAGCCGGCCCCGCGCTTGACCTGGTCCGATACCGCTGCCGCCACCGCCGCATCGCCATGGCCGAACATCGACGGCGTGTCGCCCAGGCAGAAGTCGTCGTACAGCTTGCCGTCGACGTCGGTGATCTGGGCCCCGACGCCCTGGGCCGCGAAGATCGGGCTCGGGCTGGCCCAGTCGTTCATCCAGTGCATCGGCGCGCCGCCGCGCCAGACCTGGGCCGCCTGCCCGGCCATCGCCACGCTGCGCGGGTGCTCGGCCGTGAAGCGCGCGGCTTCGGCGGCGAGGAGGTCCTGAAGCGACGAGGCCTTGGCGAGGTCAGCGATCATCAACCGACCCCGCCAAAGCAGAGGTACTTGGTCTCCAGATACTCCTCGAGCCCTTCGGACGCGCCTTCACGGCCAAGGCCCGATTCCTTGACCCCGCCGAAGGGCGCGACCTCGGTGGAAATCAGGCCTTCATTGATCCCGACCATGCCGGCCTCGATCGCCTCGGCCACCCGCCAGCAGCGCCCGACGTCGCGGCTGTAGAAATAGGCCGCCAGGCCAAACGGCGTGGCATTGGCCAGGGCGATGGCCTCGGCCTCGGTCTCGAACTTCACGATAGGGGCGACCGGACCGAAGATCTCCTCCTGGAACAGCCGCATGTCTGCGGTCGCGCCGCTCAGGACCGTGGGCTGGTAGAACAGGCCGGCCAGGTCATGGCGGGCGCCGCCGGTCTCAACCCTTGCGCCCTGGGCCACCGCCTCGCGGACCAGGGACTCGACCTTGACCAGGGCCTTGTCGTTGATCAGCGGGCCGATGGTCACGCCCTCGCCCGTGCCGGGCCCGACCGTCATGGCCGCGACCCTGGCCGTCAGCCGTGCCACGAAGGCGTCGTGGATGCCTGACTGCACGATCAGCCGGTTGGCGCAGACACAGGTCTGGCCGGTATTGCGGTACTTGCTGGCGATGGCCCCCTCGACGGCGGCCTCGAGATCGGCATCGTCGAAGACGATGAAGGGGGCATTGCCGCCCAGTTCCAGCGACAGTTTCTTTACCGTCCCGGCGCACTGGCCATAGAGGGTCTTGCCCACCGGAGTGGAGCCGGTGAAGGACAGTTTCCGCACCCGGGAATCCGCGCACAGCACCTTGCCGATGCCGCTGGCGTCCAGGCCCGTGACGATGTTGAGCACCCCGGCCGGAAGGCCTGCCGCCTCGGCCAGGCGGGCCATGGCCAGGGCGCTGAGCGGAGTCTCGGCCGCCGGCTTGACCACGACGGTACAGCCCGCCGCCAGGGCCGGTCCGACCTTGCGGGTGATCATGGCGATCGGGAAGTTCCACGGCGCGATGGCGGCGCAGACCCCGACCGGCTGCTTGATCGAGGCCAGGCGCTTGCCCGGCATCGGGCTGGGAATGGTGTGGCCGTAGGACCGCTTGGCCTCCTCGGCGAACCAGTCGATGAAGCTGGCCCCGTAGACGACCTCGCCCCGCGCCTCGGCCAGGGGCTTGCCCTGTTCGGCGGTCATCAGCCGGGCCAGATCGTCGGCCTGGGCCAGGATCAGGTCGCTCCACCGCCGCAGGATCGCGCCGCGATCCTTGGCCGTGCGCGCGGCCCAGGCCGGAAAGGCGCGATGGGCCGCCGCGATGGCCAGGTCGGTCTCGGCCGCTCCCAGATCGGCCACCTCGGCGATCAGCGTGCCGTCGGCCGGATTGGTCACCGCAAAGGTGCTCGCCCCCGCGATCCAGTGCCCGTCAATCAGGGCAGCGGTTTCAACAAGCCTCATCAGGTCACCTCAGCGTCACGGACACCGACTTCAGGTCGGCATACTTGTGCAACGCATGGAGGCTGCGGTCGCGGCCAAATCCCGACTGCTTGAAGCCGCCGAACGGCATGGTGATGTCGCAGGCATCCCAGCCATTGACCCAGACCAGTCCGGCCCTGAGCTGGCGCGCCCCGCCCAGGGCCCGGCTGATATCCGAGGTCCACAGGCCGGCGGCCAGGCCGTAGACCGTGTCATTGGCCAGGCGGAAGGCTTCCGCCTCACTGCTGAAACTCATCACCCCGAGGACCGGCCCGAAGACCTCCTCGCGGGCCAGGGTGCTTTCCGGTGCGACGCGGTCGAAAATGGTCGGCTCGACAAAGTAGCCGCCGCTGTCCTGGCGTACCTGCCGGCCGCCGAGGACCCGCCGCGCGCCCTGGCTGTCTGCCGTGGCGATATAGTCGAGGGCGGTGTTCATCTGCCGCTCGCTGACCATGGCCCCGAACACCGTGGCCGGATCCAGCGGGTCGCCGGGCACCATGTCCCGGGCCACGGCCACGACCCGGTCCAGAAAGGCGTCCTTGATGCTGGCCTCGACCAGCAGCCGCGAGGCGGCGGTACAGACCTCGCCCTGGTTATAGAACACGCCCCAGGCGGCGGCCTGGGCGGCGGCATCGAGGTCCGGGCAATCGGCGAAGACGATCTGGGGCGACTTGCCGCCCAGTTCCAGCGACACCCGCTTGAGGTTGGAGCGCGCCGAATATTCCATCAGCCGCCGCCCCACCGGGCCCGAGCCGGTAAAGGCGATCATGTCGACATCCATCGACAGGGCCAGGGCCTCGCCGGCCACGGAGCCCAGACCGGGGACCACATTGAGAACCCCTGCCGGGAGCCCAGCTTCCAGGGCCAGTTCACCGAGCTTCAGGGCGGTCAGGGGCGACTGCTCGGCCGGCTTCAGCACCACCGAATTGCCCATGGCCAGGGCCGGGGCGACCTTCCACATCGCCATGTGCAGCGGGAAGTTCCACGGCACGATCGCCCCGATCACGCCCAGCGGCTCATGCACGGCATAGCTAAGCCGATCGACCGGAGATGTCCCGACCTCGCCATAGAACTTGTCCAGCGCCTCGGCGTACCAGCGGCAGGTATTGATCGCCAAAGGGATGTCGACGGCCCGGGCGTCGCGGATCGGCTTGCCGACGTCGAGGCTCTCGAGCAGGGCCAGTTCCTCGGCATCGCGTTCCATCAGGTCGGCGAGGCGGAACAGGATCGCCTTCTTGGCGCGCGGTCCCAGGTCCCGCCAGCGGCCGTCCTCAAAGGCCGCCCGGGCCGAGGCGACGGCCCGCTCGACATCGACGGCCTGGCAGGCGGTCACCAGGTTCAGCACCCGGCCATCGCGCGGCGAGACATTGTGGAAGGTGGCCCCGGACTCCGCCTCGACGCGCTCGCCTTCGATCACCGCCAGGCCAGGCAGGGTCAGGCGGGCAACCGCTTCGGTCATGGCAGCAGGCAGGGTCACGGGCGGGGCTTCCTAAAACTGTGATCACAGTTCTTGGCCCGAACGGAGCTGTCAAGCCAGACCGTCACGACCCGGCCTCCACGGCGGCACGCATCTTGTCCATGCCTTCGGACAGGTCAGCGGCGATGGCCCGGCGGGCACCCTCGGCATCGCGGGCCTTCAGGGCGGCAATGGCCTCGGCATGACGGTCCGTGGGCAGACTGCCCGTACCCACCCGGCCGAACACCACCCGCATGAAGGGCCCGACCTGCAGCCACAGGCCGCCGGCCATCGACAGCAGCACCTCGGCCCCGGACCGCTGGTAGATGGCAAAGTGAAAGGCATGGTTGGCGGTCATGTAGCCGTCGACATCCCCGGCAGCGAGTGCCGCATCCAGGCGCGCGTCAATGGCCTGGAGGCTCTTGATCAGGGCCGCATCGGCCAGGGGCGCGGCGCGGGCGGCCAGTTCGGGCTCGATCCACAGCCGGGCCTGGGACAGCTGTTCAAGCCGGTCGGCGGTCAGGGACGGCACCGACAGGCGCTTGTTGGCCGGATTGATCGCCAGGGCCCGCTCGGCCGCCAGCCGCCGCACGGCATCGCGGACCGGCATGGGACTGACCCCCAGTTCGGCGGCGAGGCTGCGCAGACTGACACCCACCCCGGGGGCAATGCGGCCGGTGATCAGGGCCTGACGGATGGCGTCATAGACCTGGTCATGCACGGCCGTGGAATCGGCCAGGGGACGGCGGGACTTCGCTTCGGCCAAAGGCTTCTCCCCAGCTCACCCCCCAAAAGCGGGGCCGAGCGGCTATTGAGGGCTTGCAAGGACACACCAGATTGCGATCACATTGCAAGGCCTCATCAAGGATCACCGCCATGGCCGATTTCGGTGCCAACAACCTCGATGCCTTCTGGATGCCGTTCACGCCCAACCGGCGGTTCAAGGCCCATCCGCGCATGCTCGCCTCGGCCAAGGACATGCACTACCGCACGCCGGAAGGCCGCGAGATCCTCGACGCCACCTCGGGCCTCTGGTGCGTCAATGCCGGCCACGACCAGCCCCGGATCCGCGAAGCGATCCAGAAGCAGGCGGCCGAGATGGACTATGCCCCCTGCTTCAACATGGGCCATCCCCTGGCCTTCGCCTTTGCCAGCCAGCTGGCCCAGGTGACGCCGGAGGGCCTGGACCGGATCTTCTTCACCAATAGTGGCTCGGAGTCGGTCGACACCGCCCTGAAGATCGCCCTGGCCTATCACCGGGCCCGCGGCAAGGGGACCAAGACCCGGCTGATCGGCCGCGAGCGCGGCTATCACGGCGTCGGCTTCGGCGGCATTTCCGTGGGCGGCATCCCCAAGAACCGGATGTATTTCGGCTCCCTGCTGACCGGCGTCGACCACCTGCCCCACACCCACGGCGTGGCCGGCAACCTGTTCTCGAAGGGTGAGCCCGAGCACGGTGCCCACCTGGCCGACGAGCTGGAACGGATCGTCGCCCTGCACGACGCCTCCAACATCGCCGCTGTCATCGTCGAGCCGGTGGCCGGTTCGACCGGCGTGCTGATCCCGCCCAAGGGCTATCTGCAGCGCCTGAGGGCGATCTGCGACAAGCACGACATCCTGCTGATCTTCGACGAGGTGATCACCGGCTTCGGCCGGCTGGGCACGCCGTTCGCCGCCGACCGCTTCGGCGTCACCCCCGACCTGATCTGTATGGCCAAGGGCCTGACCAATGCCGCCGTGCCCTGCGGCGCGGTCGCCGCCTCGGGCAAGATCTATGACGCCATGATGGAGGGGGCCGACGCCCCGATCGAGCTCTTCCACGGCTATACCTATTCGGCCCACCCCCTGGCCTGCGCAGCCGGGATCGCGACGCTGGAAACCTACAAGGAAGACGATCTCTTCGCCCGCGCCGCCGGCATGGAGTCCTACTGGCAGGAGGCCATCCACAGCCTGCGCGATGCCCGCCACGTCATCGACATCCGCAATCTCGGCCTGATCGGCGGCATCGAACTCGAGGCCCGCCCCGGCGCCCCGACGGCCCGGGCCCTGGAGGTGTTCGAGACAGCCTTCGACGCCGGCCTGCTAATCCGGGTGACCGCCGACATCATCGCCCTGTCGCCGCCGCTGATCATCGAGAAAAGCCATGTCGACCAGGTCGTCGAGACCCTGCGCGGGGTGCTGGCCCGGGTCGACTAGGAGCCATCGCCCGGCCCAATTGATCGGGATCAATTCCGGCCCAGGCGGAGAGCGCAGACTGGTCTCACCCCTGTGGGCCAGAGCGCCATCACCATGACACCGCCCCTCCCCGTCGCTGTCCGCCATCTTGGCCTGGTCATCGCAGCCTGCGCCGGCCTCGCCGCCTGCGCCAGCACGCCGGGCGAGCCGTCCGCCTCCGACCTCGTCGCCCGCGGCCGCAGCCTCGCCCTGTCCGAATGCGCCCAATGCCATGCGGTGGGTCCCAGCGGCGGCAACGCGCGCTCTGGCGCGCCCGCCTTCGCCAAGGTGGCCGAAACCTATCGCAATACCCGGCTCGACTGGGAGCTGGAGGCCATCACCCAGGTCGGCCACTACCGCATGCCCCGCAAGCAGCTGACCTCCACTGAGATCACCGAGGTCACGGCCTATATCCGCTCGCTGGACCGCTCGCGGCGCTAGGGGGCGGTGGGGGCGGTGTAACCCCGGCCGACGCCGCTGGCCCCCTCCTGACCTGCTTTGCAGGTCGTCCTCCCCCCTGCGGGGGGAAGATGAAACGCGCGAACCCATCTTCCCCCTCCGGGGGAAGACGATCGCGAAGCGATCCGTAGGGGGCAAGTACGGGGATGGAGAACAATCAATCCCCGGGGCTTGCAGGGAAAAGCTCAACCCGATCAACACCCTGCAAAAACAACCACCGCGCCCATCCGACGCGCTGAAACCTCCCGTATTCTGTCCCCACCTCGTCGCGAGGAAAGGGCGCAGGGCCAGCGACCATTGCGGCGACGGGGGGTGATCGAGCGGGACTGGGCCTCAGGGGGATACTGAAGCGCGTCCGGGGATCTGGTTGCTGGCCAGACCCGCCCGCCGTCGGCGTGGTTGAAGGCAAAAGGGCGTGTCTGGCTGTAAGCCCGTCCTCTTCGACCGCTGGAGCGCGCTGGAAACGGCGCGGTCCGGGTCCCGGTAAGGCCTCAACAGGGCCACCTGGCGGGAGGCTGGCGGATAACGGTCGCGCGGAGCGCTCGGCTTCGTCGAAACGGTATTTTCTATCTCTCATCCGGACGTCGTCCGGACGCTCCGCGACCCTTTCCACGAACCTCAGCGAGGAATCGCGTGGGGTTGAAAGCCTGTGTCCGCCAGACTTGCCCCCTACGGGCTGCTGCGCAGCCGTCTTCCCCCGTAGGGGGAAGATGAAACGCGCACTTCATCTTCCCCCTACGGGGGAAGATGACCGCGAAGCGGTCAGGAGGGGGCCAGTAGCTCCGACGGAAAAATGACACCGGTGGACAAGGGTCTCTCTCACCGGCATTTTCCCGCCTCGACACCTGCACTCAAGACGCCAATGCTCCGGGGATGAAACACGCCATGCGCCGCCCGCTTCAGAACGCCGCCAGCCTCGCCGCCCTGGCTCTTGCCGTCTCAGCCTGCGCCACCGGCCCCTCGGTCGCCGCGCCGAAAGAGGTCGTCGCCTTCCCCGGGGCCGAGGGTGCGGGGCGGCTGTCGGTCGGTGGACGCGGCGGGGCGGTGCTGCGTGTAACCAACCTCGAGGACGCCGGTCCCGGCTCGCTGCGCGCGGCGGTCGAGGCCAAGGGCCCGCGGACCGTGGTGTTCGATGTGGCCGGCACGATCCTGCTGAAGACGCCGCTGAAGATCTCCAACGGCCAGATCACCATCGCCGGCCAGACCGCACCGGGCGGCGGCATCACCGTGCGCGACCAGACCCTGGTGGTGGCCGCCGATGATGTGGTGATCCGCTTCATCCGCTCGCGCCTCGGGGCCGAGAGCAAGACCGAGGGCGACGCCATCTGGATCGCCAAGGGGCGGCGGATCATCCTGGACCATGTCTCGGCCAGCTGGTCGGTGGACGAGACCCTGTCGGCCTCGGCCCGGTTCGACAATCCCGACCAGGGCTTTCATGACCTGACCGTGCAGTGGTCGATCATCGCCGAGAGCCTGGCCCACTCGCTGCATGCCAAGGGCGACCACGGCTATGGCAGCCTGATCCGCGGGGGCCAGGGCTCGAAGATCAGCTTCCACCACAATCTCTGGGCCAACCACGTGGCCCGTATGCCGCGGCCGGGAAACTATGACGGCCCCGACAAGGACCCGATCGGCGCCTTCATCGAGTTCCGCTCCAACGTCTTCTACAACTGGGGCAAGGGCTATGCCGGCTATGACGCCGACAAGGCGGCCCTGGTCGCCTACAACTTCATCGACAATGCCTATGTCGCCGGGCCCAATTCCGAGAAGCTGGTCGCCTTCCAGGAGGGCAACAGCCTGGCCAGGGCCTATTTCGCCGGCAACAGCATGAACGGCGAGATTCCCGCCGATCCGTGGAGCCTGGTCACCGGTCTGCAGGTCGAGAACTATCGCCAGACGGCTCCGATCGCTGTCGCGCCAGTGACGGCCGACCCGGCCCCCAGTGCCTATCAACGCGTCCTGGCTGATGCCGGGGCCTCGGTGTCGCGGGACGCCGTGGATGCACGGGTGGTCGAGGGCGTGAAGGCCCGGACCGGCAAGGTCATCAACAACGAACAGGAAGTCGGCGGCTGGCCGGCCCTCGCGCCCGGCCAGGCGGCAGTCGATACCGACGGCGACGGCATGCCCGATGCCTGGGAGACCGCGCACGGCTTCAACCCGAAGCTGGCCGATGGGGCGGCTCTGGCCAAGGACGGGTCGGGCTGGACGAACCTGGAGCTCTACCTGGCCGATGCGGCCAAGGTTCGGGGGTGAGCGGCCAGCGCCGCAGGCCCCCACCGGGTCGCTTCACGACCGTCCGCCCCCGGCGGGGGCGGATGAACCGACCTCATCTTCCCCCTCCAGGGGAGGAGCGCGAAGCGCGGAGAGGGCAAGTGCGCAAACCCCTGCCCGCCTTTGCCGCAGCCGGCTGTTTCCGCTAGAAGCCCCGGCATGTCGCACAATACCTTTGGTCACCTGTTCCGCGTCACCACCTGGGGCGAAAGCCACGGGCCGGCGCTCGGCTGCGTCGTCGACGGCTGCCCTCCCGGGATCGCCCTGACGGCGGAGATGATCCAGGGCTTCCTCGACAAGCGTCGCCCCGGCCAGGGCAAGTTCGTCACCCAGCGCCAGGAGCCGGATGCGGTGCGCATCCTGTCGGGCGTGTTCGAAGACGGCCGCTCGGACGGCCAGCGCACGACCGGCACGCCGATCTCGCTGATGATCGAAAATACCGACCAGCGCTCCAAGGACTATGGCGAGATCGCCCAGGCCTTCCGGCCCGGTCATGCCGACTATCCCTATTTCGCCAAGTACGGCGTGCGTGACTATCGCGGCGGCGGCCGCAGCTCGGCCCGCGAGACGGCGGCGCGCGTGGCGGCCGGGGCCATTGCCCGGCTGGTGATCCCCGGCGTGACGGTGCGCGCGGCGCTCGTCCAGATCGGCCCCTACGCGATCGACCGGACCAACTGGGACTGGGACCAGGTCGAGCAGAACCCCTACTGGTCGCCCGATGCGGCGATCATCCCGGTCTGGGAAGAGCATCTGGAAAAGATCCGCAAGGCCGGCTCCTCGACCGGGGCCGTTGTCGAGGTCGAGGCGACGGGTGTTCCGGCCGGCTGGGGCGCGCCGCTCTATGGCAAGCTGGACGCCGAACTGGCCGCAGCCCTGATGTCGATCAATGCCGCCAAGGGCGTCGAGATCGGCGAGGGCTTCGCCAGCGCCGCCCTGACCGGCGAGGACAATGCCGACCAGATGCGCATGGGCAATGACGGGCCAGTCTTCCTGAGCAATCACGCCGGCGGGGTGCTGGGTGGCCTCTCGACCGGTCAGCCGGTGGTGGCCCGGGTGGCCTTCAAGCCGACCTCCTCGATCCTGATCCCGCGCGAGACGATCAATGAGGCCGGCGAGAATGTCGACCTGCGCACCAAGGGACGCCACGACCCCTGTGTCGGCATTCGCGGCGTGCCGGTGGTCGAGGCCATGACCGCCTGCGTCCTGGCCGATGCCTTCCTGCGCCACCGGGCCCAGACCGGCGGCGGCGCCTACCGGCCCGGGCAAAGCGAGCGCCTCTGAAACCTCCGGTCAGCGACCTTTGGTATTTTGAGTACGCTTGCTGAAAACATTAGGTTTTCTGGCTTGACCTGCCCAGTTGCCAGGCAGTAGGTCTGCCATTACTGCGAATAAAACCCAAAAAATCTCGCAAAAGTTGCGCCGTAGCGCGTCAAGGTCCAGGAAACGCGTGCGCTTCGACACCCTGAAAATTCTTCTGGTCGATGACAATCGGCACATGCGGCTGCTGCTGACCGAAATGCTGCGCGCGATCGGCGTCCGGCAGATCTTCGAGGCCATGGACGGCGTCGAGGCCCTCAACCTGATGCGCGGCGTGCCGATCGACATCGTCATCACCGACCTGAAGATGGGCCAGCTGGGCGGCATCGACTTCGTCAACCTGCTGCGACGCTCGCCTGACAGCCCCAACCCCTTCGCACCGGTCCTGATGGTCACCGGCCACTCCACCCTGCGGCGCGTCCAGGATGCCCGCGATGCCGGGGTCAACGAGTTCCTGACCAAGCCGGTCACCGGGCGCAGCCTGGTCCATCGCCTGACCCTGCTGATCGAGCAGCCGAGACCCTATATCCGCTGCGGGACCTATTTCGGGCCTGACCGCCGGCGACGCACCAGCGCCGACCACAAGGGCCCCTGGCGGCGCGACGACGATTCCATCGCCATCGATTTCGGCTAGAGCTCTGAGGGGGCCGAAAGCCGTTTCCCGCCTGTCGGGCAACGCTCCGGGACGTTGCTCATCAGGTTTTAAGACCTGTTAGCCATCATCTGGGCGCTGTCCGTCCTGATGAGCGCGCCATGAGCCTGAAACGTCTGACTTCCGTCGTCACCCTCGTCGCCCTGGGCCTGAGCCTGCAGGGCTGCCTGGCCGCCAGCACCGTCGGCATGGTGGCCGGTACCGCCATTGGCGTCACCGGGGCCGTGGTCGGCGGCGCCGCCAAGGTCGGGGGCAAGGCCGTGGTCGCCACCGGCAAGGCCGTCATTCCGGGCGAAAGCGCCAAGGATCGCGAGAAGCGGGAATACGACGCCTGGAAGCGCTCGCAATAGAACTCAGAGGCTGAGCGCGCAGCGCTCGCCGATGGTCGGGCGCGAGATCTCCACCCGGGACAGACCCGGAAAGGCCGGGGTCAGCCGCTCGGCGAAATAGAGACAGAGGCGCTCCAGGGTCGGGCTTTCCAGACCGGGGCGATCATTCAGCAGGCCATGGTCGAGCTCTGCGGCCACGGACTTCAGCGCCGTGTCCAGGCCCTCCAGGTCGGCGACCCAGCCGGCGTCCTGCATCTGCCCCTTCACGCTGGCCTCCACCTTGAACGAGTGGCCGTGCAGCTTGCGGTAGCGATGGTCGGCAGGACCTTGCTCAATGTAATGGGCCGCGTCGAAGGTCGCGGCCTTCGTGATCTCGAAGACGGGCATCATCTATGCTTCTTTTGACAAGGCCTGGGAGGCTCTAGCGCGTCGACCCTGTCACCAAGTCGAGCGCCTTATCCGTCAGGGCAGGCCGAGATATTTGTGTGTTTGGACGCTTAAACGCCATTGAGGGTGGGAAAGGCAATAGGCGACGGCCAATTGCGTGTTTCGGTCGCGGTCGGGGCCGTCCATCGGCTGCAGGTAAAAGCGCTCGAAATCGAGACTTTCGAACCGCTCCGGCATGGCCTTGTCCTGCGGATAGACCAGCTTCAGCTCCTGGCCCCGGGTCTGGATGACCGGGGCGTCAGCCTTCGGGCTGATACAGACCCAGTCTATGCCCTCAGGGGCCGAGACGGTGCCATTGCTCTCAACGGCGATCATGAAACCCCGGGCGTGGAGGGCGGCGATCGCGGGCGGATCCAGCTGCAGCAGGGGTTCGCCACCGGTACAGACCACCAGGCGATCCTTGGCCCCGCCCGTCCAGGCGGCCTCGACCGCGTCCGCCAGAAGTTCAGGCGTCGCGAACTTGCCGCCCCCCTCGCCGTCTGTGCCGACGAAGTCGGTGTCACAGAAGGTGCAGACCGCCTTGGCGCGGTCCTGCTCGCGACCCGTCCACAGATTGCAGCCGGCGAAGCGGCAGAACACGGCCGCCTTGCCGGCCTGGCCGCCTTCGCCCTGCAGGGTCAGGAAGATCTCCTTGACGGAATAGGTCACAGTTCGAGCTCCGCACGTCCGGCGGCGTCCCAAGCCTCGTAGCCCTTCTGGCGCAGGTCGCAGGCCGGACAGTCACCGCAGCCATGGCCCCAGGCCTGCAATTCGCCGCGCTCGCCCTGGTAGCAGGTGTGGCTCTCGACCACGATCAGGTCGACCAGATCCTCGCCTCCCAGGGCCTTGGCCAGGGCCCAGGTCTCGGCCTTGGTCAGGGCCATCAAGGGCGTTTCGATCCGGAACTCGCGGTCCATGCCGAGATTGAGCGCATTCTGCATGGCATCGAGGGTGTCGCGCCGGCAATCGGGATAGCCAGAGAAGTCCGTCTCGCACATTCCACCGACCAGGGCGGCGATACCACGGCGGTCGGCCAGGGCCGCAGCATAGGTCAGGAACACCAGGTTACGCCCGGGAACGAAGGTCGACGGCAGGCCCCGATCAGTCATTTCGATGGCCCGATCTGCGGTCAAGGCGCTCTGCGCCACCGCACCGAAGCCGCGGAGGTCCAGCACATGGTCCTCGCCGAGCCGTTCGCCCCAGTGCGGGAAGCGCGCCGCGATCTGGTGACGGACAGCTTGCCGCGCCTCCATCTCGATCAGGTGACGCTGGCCATAGTCGAAACCGACCGTCTCGACACGGGCATAACGTTCCAGTGCCCAAGCCAGGCAGACGCTGCTGTCCTGGCCGCCAGAGAACAGCACCAGGGCGGCATCAGTCATGACGTGAGCTCCAGGCCGGCTGGCCGCCGGTTGAACAGGGGGTGAGGAACAGAACCATGGCTACCTCTACACGACGCCGAGACCACTCGAAACGGCTGAGCCGTGGCTGCGGACCTTGATCCACCACCTGGTGCCCAACGTCACGGCTGCTGCAAGTCTATGCCGCCAATACCCAAGCCCGTAATCGCGCAACGGGCGATAAGGTGGTCCGGTGCAGGATCCCGGCCTTGGGGGTCTCAGGCAGAACTTCCGTTAGGTAAGCAACAAACCGTCCTTTCTAATTCCGGTGGAAACTTGCCCCAAACAGGAGAACGCAACGAAGGGGAAAGTGAAAAGGCGTAACCTATCGCCGATCACTTATATGGACACCAGTTGACAGCCAAAGAACGCAAGTATGCAATCCTTGTATGCTGCGAGGGGTCAGCCGTACGCCCGCGTAGCGCGAATTGTACGGCACCGAGGAAACAAGCGACGCACGCAGGGTCCGCCATAAGGAACCGCGGCGTTCAGGGAGGGAATTCGAATGTCGCAATCTTCGCGTTTGCGGAGCCTGTTGGCCATGGGTGCTTCGGCGGCCGTGCTTGCAGCCGTCGCCACACCCGTTCTGGCCCAGACCAGCACCCAGCAGAGCACGGTGATCGAGGAACTGGTCGTCACCGCCCAGAAGAAGGAAGAAGCCCTTCAGGACGTGCCGATCGCGGTTTCCGCGTTCAGCCAGGACACGCTTGAAGCCCAGAAGATCGACGGCGGTCCGAACCTCCAGCTGGCCATTCCGAACGTCAGCTTCGCCAAGAGCAATTTCACCAACAGCTTCAACTTCCAGATTCGCGGCATCGGGGCTCGGGCCGTCGGCTCGTCAGCGGATGCGGGCGTCGGCGTCCACCTGAACAACGCCCCCCAGCAGTCGGGCAACCTGTTCGAAGCCGAATTCTACGACATGGAACGCGTCGAAGTGCTGCGCGGACCGCAAGGCACCCTTTATGGCCGTAACGCCACCGGCGGCGTGGTCAACCTGATCACCGCCAAGCCGACCGACAGCTTTGAGGGCATGGTCCGCGCGGAAGTCGGCAACTACGGGACCCAGAAGGTCCGCGGCATGGTCAATCTGCCGATCTTCGGCGACGTACTCGCCGTCCGGGCCGCAGGGGCCTATCTGAAGCGCGACGGCTACATGACCAACACGTTCACCGGCAACAAGGTGGACGACCGGGACCTGTACTCGACCCGCATCTCGGTGATGTTCAATCCGTCCGAGAAGCTGCGCACCAACTTCCTCTGGGAACGCTTCCACGAGGATGATGCCCGTTCGCGGACCGGCAAGCAGCTCTGCACCAAGGACAATGGTCCGGCCACCGTCGGTGGCGTGGCCACTGGCGCAGCCCGCATCTTCCTGACCCAGGGCTGCCTGCCCGGAACACTGTACAGCAACAACGCCTATGGCACGGTCAACTCGTCCGGCACCCTGACGGGCGAACTCGGCAACATCTTCGGTTTCACCAGCGGCGACGTGAACGCTGGCGACACCACTGACAAGGATCTGAACAAGTTCGAGTCGTCGTTCGACCCGATCTATCGCTCCAAGTCAGACGTCTATCAGTTCACCCTGAACTATGACCTGACCGACAATCTGACGGTCACGGCCATGACGTCTTACAGCGAGAACTCGGTCTATTCGAAGCAGGACTATAACCGCAACGTCTCGACCGTCCCGTTCAACAATACCCCGTTCACGCCCGGTGGCTTTGCCAATGACCCGCAGACCGGTCGCAGCAACAAGTTCACCACGCTCGATATCTCGGCCAATGACGCCAATCAGTTCAGCCAGGAAATCCGCCTTTCGTCGAACTTCGATGGGCCGCTGAACTTCAACATCGGCGGCATCCACTTCGACTATGAGACGGTCACCGACTACTATGTGATCGGCAACTCGCTGACCCTGTCGGCCCTGGCCCTGAACGCGACCAACCCTCTGAACGGCGGCAATCCGAACTGTAACCCGGTCACCCTGCCGAACAGCTGTATCGGCATCGATACCAAGGCCACGCCGGACGGTTCGGGCCACAACTACTATGACAACCGCACCCCCTATCGCCTGAAATCAGACGCCCTGTTTGGCGAACTGTACTGGCAGGCCAATGACGACCTGAAGTTCACCCTGGGCCTGCGCCAGACCCGTGACCGCAAGGAAGTCGACAACTACAAGACCGTGCTGCTCGCGCCGGGTACCGGCCTGGTCCTCGATCCTGCGACCCCGACCGCCAAGGTTAGCTTCAGCGAACTCACCGGCCGCTTCGGCTTCGACTACAAGCCTGATCTGGAACTGACGGACGACACCCTCGTCTATGCCTTCTATTCCAAGGGCTACAAGGGCGGTGGCATCAACCCGGGCGTTCCGGCCAATGCCGTTGGTATCCCGCAGACCTTCGAGCCGGAGTTCGTCAACGCCATCGAGCTGGGCACCAAGAACACCCTGATGGGTGGCAGCCTGCTCGTGAACGCAACGGGCTTCTACTATGACTACCAGGGCTACCAGATCTCGAAGATCGTGAACCGCACCTCGGTCAACGAGAACGTCAACGCCAAGGTCTATGGCCTTGAGTTCGAGTCGATCTGGTCGCCGATCTACAACCTGCGCCTCAACGCCAATGTCGGTTATCTGCACACCGAGATCGGCAAGGGCGTGAAGTCGATCGACACCATGAACCGGACGCAGAGCAACCCGGCCTATACGGTGGTCAAGGTCGGGCCCAGCCTGCCGAACGCCAGCGTCGGTGCCAACTGCGTGCTCAGCTCGGCCGGCGTGGCCACCCTGCTGGCCATTGGCCAGGGTGCCACCCTGCCCTTCGCTTGCGGCGGTCCTGCCGTGTTCGCCGGCTTCCTGCAGAGCCGCGGCGTTCCGGCACCGACGGCCAACTTCCTGGCCAACGGCACCGGGCTCTATAACTACGGTGCCGGTTACTCGATCGAAGGCACCACGGCGGATCTGTCCGGTAACGAGCTGCCCAGCTCGCCGCACTGGACGACCTCGGTCGGTGCCCAGTATCGCTGGGATATGGCAGACGGCTGGTCGGCCACCCTGCGGGGCGACTACTACCGCCAGACGGGTCAATATGCCCGGGTGTACAACACCGCCTATGATCGCATCAAACCCTGGGACAACGCCAACCTGACCCTCAAGATCGAGAAGTCGGAATGGGGCCTGGAAGTCGACGCCTATGTGAAGAACCTGATGAACGACATCCCGATCATCGATGCCTATACCAGCGATGACTCCTCGGGCCTGTTCACGAATATCATCACCCAGGAGCCGCGCCTATACGGCGTGAGCGTCACCAAGAAGTGGTAACCAAGAGTTCCTGACGGAACACTTCAGACTTCAAAGGGCGGCGGACAATTCCGCCGCCCTTTTTTCATGGTCGGGACAGCCAGGGCCGCGACCAGCACAAAAGCCGGCACCAGGCTGAATTTGCAAGAATCTGCCGCGACTTAACGACTCCGCAAGGGCGCTGACGGCAAGGTGATCTTTCACAGACGCCAGCGAAGCGGCCGCATGGAAACGCTATCTCGTCTTATCGATCGCCGTCCACCGGTCGCCCCGACTGCCTCCTGCGAGGCGGTGTGGGCGCTGCTCGAGGCTGATCAAACGGCCTTCTCCCTTGCGGTGGTGGACGGTGGCAAGCCGGTAGGCGTGATCTACCGCGATGTGTTCATGGGCATGATGGCCGTCGCCCGCGCGGCTCTGGCCCAACAGCCAATTGCCGAGATCATGGACACCTCACCCCGCCAGGTTCCGGCGGATACTGAGCTTGGCGCTTTTGTCGACCGACTGGCTGACAATCCTTCACCGGTGTTCCGCACGGCCTTCGTGGCCGTGGACGAGGCCGGCGACTATGTCGGCGTGGGAGGACTTGGACCCTTGCTGGCGTCCTATCGGCGCCGGCAGCGCGAGGCCCGGGAGGCCATGGCGCTGGTCGAGCGGATGGCGACCGACATCAATCATCACCTGGACGGCGTCCTGGCCATCACTGAGCGACTGGAGCAACAGCGCCTGACGCCGGACGCCAGCGCCTTTGTGCGCGCCATCGGCGATACCAGCCGCGACATGGGGGCCATGCTGGGCCGGGCGATCGACCTGCACCGTTCGACCCTGGGTCAATTGCCTTTGGCATCGCGGCCGGTGCGCCTCTGCGACCTGGCCGACGCTGTTGAGGCCCGTTGGTCAGTGCGCGCCGCCGAGGGCGGCTCAACCCTCCTGTTTTCCTATGATGGCGAGCCGGACTGCGGGGTCGAGGTCGACGCCGAGCGCCTTTTGCAGGTCTTTGACGCCCTGATCGAAAGTGCCCTCGCCAGCGGCCGGGGCGTCATCGAAGCCTGTCTCCAGGCCCGTATCGGACAGGATGGTGTCCATCTTGAAGGGAGCGTCCGCGATAATGCCGTCGGCCAGGCAGAAGATCGGCTGGCACGCATTTTCGACCCCCTGGGTGCCGCTCGCATCGAGGATCGTACCGAGATGGCCCTCGGCGTCGGCATGGCCCTGGCCCACCAGATCATGCGTGGCATGGGCGGCGAGGTGAGGGCTGAAGCCAATCGCGGCGCAGGCCTGACCGTGCGCTTCGGCCTTGACGCTCCCCTGGCAGAAACCAGCGTCGCGCCTCGGGCAGAGCCGAGCCACGACACCCGGGCCGCTCATATCCTGATCGTCGATGACAATGCCACTAACCGCATGGTCGCCGAGGCCTTGTGCGACATGTTTGACTGTACTTCCGAACAGGCGGTCGATGGTCTCGAGGCTGTTGAAATGGCCAGAAGCGGCCGCTTCGACCTGATCTTGATGGACATCAAGATGCCCCGCATGGACGGCGTGACGGCCACGCGCGCCATTCGCGAGATGCAGGGGCATCCCGCCACGACGCCGATCGTCGCCTTGACCGCCAACGCCGATCCTTCCGATGTCCAGACCTATCTGGCAGCCGGTATGCAAGATGTCGTGGAAAAGCCGATTAAGCCCGACCGATTGGCCACCGTGCTCAGCGCACTCCTGAACGACGCAGCGGACGAGGACGTGGCGGCCTGATCCTCACCGATTTGAGCAACACTCCGATCAAGGCCCACGGCTTCAGAACGCACAGATGCCCCTTCGAAGGATCAGCGGCGGCTGGTCTGAACCCATATTGGGGGGCGCAGGACCTCACTCGCCCAACCTGAGGCCACGCCTGACTTTCGCCGCCGTCACGGTCGTGTCATGTTTGGCGAACAACCCTTGGAGGCGAAAGAATGAACGAAGAAACCGAAGGCCGACGACCCAACCCGGTCGATCTGCATGTCGGCGGGCGCGTTCGAATGCGTCGCAAACTGTTAGGGGTCAGCCAGGAACAATTGGCGGAGTCCCTCGGCCTGACCTTCCAGCAAGTGCAGAAGTACGAGCGTGGTGCCAACCGCGTCAGTGCATCCAAACTGTATGAGATCGCCAAGACCCTGCAGGTGCCGGTTTCCTTCTTCTTTGACGGATTGGCTGACCCCATGGGGGGCTCTGAGGCCGACGAGGTCGGGCTGCATGCCGAACGGGTGGTGCAGGAGTTCCTGACGACCCCTGAAGGCATTGAACTGGCAGAAGTCTTCCCCCGCATTGGCCGGGGCAAGGTGCGCCGCCAGGTACTCGATCTGGTTCGAGCCATGGCGGATGACTCCGTGCGGGGCGACGCCGCCTGACCCAAGGCTAGGGAAACGTTGAGCGAGATCCCGACAGTCAGCTGTCAGGATCTCGGTTGCCTAACTGACCGAAAGGCGCGCCTGCGAGGCCATCCAAAGGTTCTTGGCCGTGCGGGCTGAGGCATGGGTCAGACCGCGCAGATCATGGCTCTTGAGGATTTTGAAGCCGACCTCGCGCTCCCTCTGCCAGGCCAGTTGCACGTCATGGGCCAAGCCTGCAGCGAGATCGACCAGTTGAACCTGGGCGGGTGGTGCAACCCCGGCCAGCATCTGCACCCTGATCCCGCTTTCTGAAACGTCGCGGATCACGCAGTCCCAGGCGAAGGTGCCGGACAGCAGCTTGCCGGCCCTTTGGGTCGCCAATCGGGGCGCGCCCCGCCGATCGCCTTCTCCGCCTGACGCGTACTTCGACATGGACCCATAAACGCATGGCGCGGTTAATCGGCCGTGCAGGCGGGCCTTTTTTGTCGTCCCTGCGACCATTCTGACCGGCAAGCCCCTGAAACCTTGAGCCTTTTGCTCGCGCCCGACAGGGAAGCCCCCTGGCGATCATGGTGCCGCGACATTAACCTTTCGCGCTTCCGGCACGGGGCTCAACGCGGCGTGCGGAGACAGGGCCGTGGCCAGATCTGCCAGGATATCAGCCACATCCTCAAGACCGACCGACAGCCGCACCAGCCCCTCGCCAATACCCGCCGCCGCGCGTTCCTCGGCGCTGTAGGTCGAGTGGGTCATGCTGGCCGGATGCTGGATCAGGGTCTCGGCGTCGCCCAGGGAGACAGCCCGGCGGATCAGGGTCAGCCGGTTCATCATCGCCACCCCGGCCTCGTGCCCGCCGGCCAGTTCGAAGGCCATCATGCCGCCGGGCAGGGCCATCTGGCGCTGGGCCAGCGCGTGCTGGTCAAAGCTCTTGAGCCCCGGATAGAAGACCCGCGTCACGGCCGGATGAGACTCCAGCCAGGTCGCGACGCTGGCGGCGCTGGTGCAGTGCTGACGCATGCGCAGGGCCAGGGTCTTCAGCCCCCGCATGACCAGAAAGGCCGTGAACGGCGACATCACCGCCCCGGTCATGTCCTTGACCCCGGTCAACCGTACACGGGCCATGTCTTCCACCCCGCCGACGGCGATGCCGCCGACCAGATCGCCGTGGCCGCCCAGATACTTGGTGGCCGAATGCACCACGATGTCGGCACCCAGTTCGATCGGCCGGGTCAGCAGCGGTGTCGCGTAGGTATTGTCCACCACCAGCTTTGCTCCGCAGGCACGGGCCACCTTTGCCGCACCGGCGATGTCGACCAGCCGCATATTGGGATTGGCCGGGGTCTCGAAATAGATGATCCGGGTCTTGTCTGACACCACCGCCGCCAGGGCGTCCATGTCGGTCATGTCGACCTGGGTGACCGTGATCCCGAACCGCGAGAGGCCGTCACGCATGAAGGCGAAGGTGCAGCCATAGAGCGTCTGGTCGGTGACCACCTCGTCGCCCGCCCGCAGGAAGCTCCACATCACCGCCGTGATCGCCCCCATGCCCGAAGCTGTGGCCACGCCCGCCTCGGCTCCCTCCAGCGAAGCAACGCGGCGTTCCAGCAGGTCGGTCGTCGGGTTGGAGATGCGCGAATAGAAGTGCCCCGGCCGCGTGCCGGCGAACATCTCACCGCCGGCTTCGGCGCTGTCGAAGGCGAAGGTCGAGGTCAGGTGGACGGGCGGGGTCAGTGCACCGTGCTCGTCAGCCGGATCATAGCCCGCGTGGATCGCCCGTGTCGAAAAGCCGGTCTCGATAAGGTCGCGCGCCATGGCTGTGCTCCGTTGCTACAGCACGAGATTGACGTGGATTCATCGGCGGAAGATTGCCAAGTCTGCTAGTGAAGGCATCTGTTTTGGCAGATTCCACCCTGAGGAGCCGATATGGACGCCAAGGACCGTCAGATCATCCGCGAACTGCAGAAGGACGGTCGCCTGACCAACCAGGACCTGGCTGATCGGGTGAACCTGTCGCCCTCCCCCTGCCTCCGCCGTCTGCGCAATCTGGAAGCTGAAGGGGTGATCACCGGCTACACGGCCCTGGTCGATCAGAAGGCCTATGGCCTGCCGATCACCGTCTTCATCCGCGTGCGGCTGGATCGTCACGGCCAGGACGTGGTCAAGGGCTTCGAGGACCAGGTGGCGCGGATCGACCAGATCCTCGACTGCTTCCTGCTGGCCGGCGGCGACGACTATCTGCTGCGGGTGATCGTTGAGAGCCTGGAAGCCTATGAGGACTTCATCCGGCGGAAGCTGCACGCCATTGCGGGTATCGCCTCGATCGACACCAGCTTCGCCTATGGTGTCGTCAAGCAAACCCGGGTGTTTCCGCTGGCGGGATAGGGCACGAAGCGGAAAAGTGACCTGGTGGTTGGAGGCGGGATCGAACCGCCGACCTGTGGGTTATGAATCCACCGCTCTAACCATCTGAGCTACCCAACCGTCCCAGGACGGAGCGGGGTCATACGCCCAAGTCGCTGAGGCATCAAGCCCGGGCAAGCATCCGATCCACCACGGCATCAAGTCGCCTCGCCAGGCTGGCCGGGCCGTAGTCGCGCAGGACGGCCTCCCGGGCGCGTTCACCAAGGCCGCTGGCCAGAGCCGGCTGGGCGATCAGGTCTGCCAGGGCCTCAGCAAGGGCTTGCGGCTCACCCGGTGGCACGAGCCGTCCGGTCACGCCCTCCTCGACCATCTCCACAGGGCCGTCGATCGCGGATGAAACGACCGGCAGGGCAACGGCCATAGCTTCGAGCAAGGCAAGCGGGAAACCTTCCTGGTGCGACGGGAAGGCAAAGAGGTCCCCGCTGGCGAGATGGCTCGACACCTCGGGGGTCCAGCCAATCAGGCGAACGACCGAGCCGAGGTCTTGGGCCGTGATCAGTTGCTGCAGATGGGCGCGCTCCTCACCTTCGCCCGCGATGTCGCAGACCACGTCCAGACCGCGGGCCCGCAGCAGGCCGATGGCCCGGATCAGGACATCAAAGCCCTTCTTGGGATGCAGACGGCCCGCCGCCACGATACGGACCGCCGCGCCTGGCACCGCAAAGGGCGTCGCCTGAACGGTGGGCTCGGCAACGGCATTGGGAACGACATGCACCCGCGACGACGGCACGCCGCGCGCCAGGGCCAGGTCGGCCAGATGGCGGCCAACGCAGATATAGTGGGTATCGTCGACGACATCGAAGGTCGGCTTGTGCACGCAGACCGCCTTGACCGCCCCGACCGGAGCTAGGCGCGCAAACAGTCGAGCAGGCCTCTGGCCGTGGCTGAGGATCAGGTCCGGACGGGTCTGGGCCACCAGGCGGCGGGCAGAACCGACAGTCCAGGGATCCCAGTCCGTATAGGCGGGCATGCTGGCCAGGGGGGGTGCGCGCAGCGCCTCTGCTGCGGCGATCGCGCCGCCCCGGCGCACCACGCCCGTACAGTGGCCGCCCTGCCTGGCGGCATAGGCCTCCAGGATCGGCTGATAGTCGAGGAATACGCGCTCCAGTCCGCCCAGCCCCTTGCCCAGCATGGCGTGCAAGATGGCGGTCAAGGGCAGGCTCCAGTGCGTCCAGGAAGGCGGAACATCTGCGGGCGGGTCAATGGTGTCAACGGGACCTGCTCGTGAGAGGGATGGCTGACGGTGCGAAGGTGCCGACGAGACCGGCTTAGCCCAAAAGCCGCGCGGCGACCTCTTCCCCGATCGCGAGGGAGCTGGTCAGGCCCGGACTTTCGATCCCGAACAGGGCCATGAGCCCTTCAAGCCCGTGGTCATCCTCAGTGCACAACTGGAAATCCGGTTGCGGTTCGCCGGGGCCATGCAGCTTGGGTCGTACCCCGGCATAGTCCACCGACAGGGCCCCTTCGGGCAGACCCGGCCAGAACTTGCGGATATAGGCGGCAAAGATCTCGGCCCTGGCCGGGTCGACCGAATAGTCAGGGGCCGGGACATATTCCAGATCGGGTCCGAACACCGCCTGCCCGCCCAGGTCATTGCGATAATGGGTACCCAGGGCCCCATGGATCGGCGGCGGATAGATCAGGCGCTGGAACGGAGCCTTGCCGGTCAGACGGAAATAGACCCCCTTGCCGAAATGCCCCTTGGGGATGTGATCGACGGGATAGCCCTCGATCCGCGCTGCAACAGCCTGGGCCGACAGCCCCGCTGCGGTGACCAGCCACCGGCAGGTCAGGCTTGTGGGCTCGGCTCCGCCAGCCCGAACGGAAAAGCCGCCGCCCGGAAGGGCTTCCGCGCCCTCGAACGGCGTCGCGATCACCACCGCACCGCCGGCCGCCTCGATCTCGCCCTGCAGGGCCGACATGTAACCATGGCTGTCGAACACGCCGCTCTCGGGCGACAGCAAGGCGGCGTGGGCATTGAGGCCGGGCTCAAGGGCACGGGCCTGTTCGCCGGTCAGGCGTTCCATGCCCTCGACATCATTCTCCAGCGCCTGGGCCAGGATGTCGTCCAGCCGCGCGATCTCGGCTTCGTCAGTGGCCACCACCAGCTTGCCGCACTTCTTGAAGCCGACATTGTGCCGCTCAAGGAAGGGGTAAAGGGCCCGCCGCCCCTGAACACACAGCCGCGCCTTCAGCGACCCGGTCGGATAATAGAGCCCGCCGTGGATGACCTCGGAATTGCGCGACGACACGCCCTGGCCGATATGGCCCTGCTCTTCCAGCACGGCGACAACCAGACCCCGCTTGGACAGGGCATAGCCACAGGCCAGGCCGACGGCACCCGCGCCGACCACCACAGCGTCGAAATCGAAGGCCACGCTCACTCGTCGGCGGCCTTGGCCTGCGCCTTCAGGTTGGCCAGCATCTCGGTCAGGGAGATGTTGCCGGCCACCGGCGCTTCAGGCTCGACCATTTCGAAATCCAGATCATCGAGCAGAGCTTCCAGCGCCTCGGAGCCTCCGACGATCTCGGCCGCGCGGCGATAGTTCAGCTCGGCCAGCTCGGCCGCCACGCCCTCATCCAGCGAGGCGAACTCACCGCGATCGACACGGGCCTGCAGATCGGCGGCATCTTCGGCCGACAAGCGGACTGTGACCAGACGTGGACTGGGGAACTTTTCCATTGGCGGCAGCCTAGAGTATTTCCCGGGATGTGGGAAACGGCCATCGGATCTGGAAAGGCCCTAAACTTTTGATTTAGAGCCCGTTTTGACCAACCCGGAGCCACCGGTCCGAGCGGAAAGGGCTCTGAATCATAGACTTAGACCCGCTCGAACGTCAGCCGGCCGGCCGCCCCCTTTTCAAGGGCGGGCTTCGCGCTTTAGGCCTGCGAAGGTGACCGGCGCATTGTATTCGCGGGCCACGACACGCACATAGTCCGTAAAGGCGGACGCGGTCTTGCGTGTTTCACCTTCGCTCCAGCCCGAGGCCAGCAGATACCGGAACCGGCCATCGGCCGGCAGGGGCGCGGTCATCAGGTGATTGCCCTCATAGGCTGGAAGAAAGGCATAGGCCGGTGCGAACCGATCAGGCACGACCACGGCAGAGCCCGCATAGGCCACCGCCATGTCCGCCTGGACCCGCGCCAGATCATCGGGGTTTCGGATCAGCTCGGCCCCGGCGCTGACCACCATACCGCCCTGCTGAACGAAGCTGTCCTCGGTCGCCCGCTTGCGGATGCCGACCACCAGCCGGGGCGGGCTGGCGCTTTTCGGCCAGCGCGTGAAGGCTAGTTCGGCGGTCGTGTAGTCCTCACCGGCATAGGCCGTGTAGACCTGCTCCAGATCATAGGTCCCCAGGCCGGTCGTCCAGTTCATCGTCCGGATACGCACCATGCTTCGGACCGGCCCATTGGCCACCACGCTGAACGCATAGCGCGTTGAAGACAGCGGTCCGCCATTGAAGTTCTCGGTGGTTCCCGGGCCAAACCGCGGCCGCGAGACCTTTTCGGGGTGGGCCGGGTCCTCGATCAGGCCAATGCCACCGCCGCCGAACGAGTTGGCGACACTCATGATGTCCGAGCCAAGACCCGGATCGATCAGCGACACCGCATAACCGTCCAGGTTCTCCATATAGAGCCGGTTGCTCATCAGCTGCGGCTTGCGCTTGCCGTAGACGTCGATGTCGGTGGGATACCAGAGTTTCCAGCCGATATTGGCGCTCTCCCAGAACGGAACCGTGTGGCGCATGTAGCTGCCGATCGCGGCATGGGTGCGGTGCGGGTTCCAGCCGCGCTGCTGCATCCCCAGATAGACATAGAAGGTCCGGGTTTCGCGCGGAGCGAAGTCGGCCATGAAGAACAGCTCATCCCACAGGCCGTCACCATCCAGATCATCGAACTGGTAGGGGAAGGCATGACCGTTGGCCTCGGCGACCTGACCATGAGCCCCCTCCAGCGCGCGCTTTTGGGCCGAAGGCTCGGGATTGGGGGTTCCGCGTGGATCGACCAGGGTCATCTGCAGCTCGTGCACGTCGTGCAACGGCACCAGATCGGCGCGCTGGATCACGACCGGGCTGTCGGTCCGCGCCACGTCCAGCGGGTTCTGCACCTGGATGGCGATGCGCTGCACGGGTTTGAACTCGCCCTGGACGTACCATGGGTCCTGCGCCAAGGCCGGGCCGGCCGTCAGCAGGAGCAGGGCAGCGAAGCCAAGGGCCCTCATCGTCCGGCCTCCAGATAGGCGATCAGGCGGCTCATATTGTTGATGTAGGTCCCGGTCGAAATGCCCATGGGACCCGAGGCTTCGGTAAAGGGTGAGGTGTCCCACTCGTCACCGACCTGCCCGCGATCGACAAAGCCCGGCGGGGGAACCGGCGGGCCGTCGCCGCGATAGACGTGGCTGGTGGTCCGCAGCTCCACGGGCCAGTAGCCCTCGGCATTGAGCCCCGCCACCAGGGCCATTGCGCTGTCCTCGGCCTTGGCTGCGGCAGCGGTGACATTGAGGTCTGACCCGCCCAGGGCGTGGGTCACGACAAACCGGGGCATCAGCGACGGTCCGCGCCCCATCAGCGCCGAGTCGCGCGTGGCCTCCTCGGCGCTCATGGCGGCCAGCTGCGTGTAGCGGGCGCGGAGCTTTTCGACATTGACCCGCTTGGCCGGCAGCGTGGTGGAGGTGTCGGCCCCGTTCCAGTACGCGCCGTTCTGGGCGTTCGAGCCCTTGCGCCCCCCGCCGATGAGCCGCCCAGTGCTTGGATCATAGTTGCGATAGAAGTTCAGGCCGTTCGCCGGCCGCTTCTCCGGCGGGATCTCCACACTGGTCAGCCAGTCGATCGCGTCGCCTACGCGGGCCAGGTATTTCCGCTCCCCGGTCAGCTGATAATAGTCGAGGAGCTGGGTGATCGCCGCCGCCGTGCCGTGCGGGGTGATCGAGGCGGGCTCATAGGTGCGGGCCGGTGCGGGTTTGAGGTCGGGCGTGTACTGCATGGCCCAGCCCGGCGTCGGGGCGGGCTGCTGCAGGTCGATCATCAGCTCCATGGCCCGAACAAGCGGCGCGCGGACCCGCTCCTCCTTCAGCTGTTGCAGGACCAGCAGCAGGAAGCTGATGTTCTCTTCCGCAACCTCGTCATTGAGGGTGATCAGACCGGTATAGTCTGGCCTCCCCTGTTTTGAGAACTCGCCCATCCGGGGCCAGCGTTGTGGCCAGCCGCCGTTGGGATACTGGCTCTCCAGAACGAAATCGACGGTCTTGTCGACGGCCTGGCGATAGCGGGCATCGCCCTTTTCCAGGTGCATCCTCAGCAGGAAGCGGCCGCATTCGATGGTCGCATGATCATCGAAGGTGGCGTTGCCGTAGTAGTGCTGAAACTCCTCCAGTCGCCAGCCGTTCTTGCCGATCGTCTCGTACCAGCGACGCATTGAGGCCTCGCCGGCAAAGTCGATGATGTAGTTCCAGCCGCCCGAAGGATGCTGGCCGGCGATCAGGGCCGCAGCGACCTGCTCGGCGGCCGCGTAGTAAAAGGCCTCTCCCGTGGCGTGCCAGGCGTCCAGAAAGATCTGCCCCACCTCCGGCGTCCCTGGGGCCTGGGTCCAGATCATGGTCGGATAGGCCTCCATCTCGCCCCAGCGGCGCGACAGGTCGGGGAGGTAGGACCAGACATAGCCGCCGCGAACGGCCACCTTCTCGGTCATGAAGCGGGTGGCGCGCGCCATCGCGGTCAGCACGGCCTGGCGCGGCGCTTCGGCGGCCGAGGCTCTGCCCTTGGGGCAAAGGGCCAAAGCCACACCTGCCAGCAGCCAATTGCGGCGATTGAACATGCACCCCCCTAAACCGCCCGGACCTGAGGGGTCTCTATTGGCGGAACGCTCGAAACGCACCGCCAGTGAGACTCTTGATAGACACCGGTGTCAATGCGCGACGGTCGGGATCAGTCTCAGCGAAGCGGTGCGCGGTGGTTGGGAGCGCGCTGGCCGCCAGGGCCGAGGTCGGTCAGACCAGCAAGGCCGCCGACATCAGGCCCCGGCGTAGGCGGTTAGGGCGGGTCTGCGACATCCCTCTGCTCCGTTCGCCGGCGGGGGGCTTAAGCCCCCCACTGCTCCCACAACTTCGCCTCGGCCGCCTTGGCCGTGACCACCGCCGCTTCCTTCACGTGGCCATAGCCGCGGATGGACTGCGGGATCTCGGCGATCTTCTGCGCCAGGGGCAGGCTCTCGGGCTTGAGGCCGGCTGAGAGGCGATCCAGGGCGACCTCATAGGCGTCGATCAGGCCGCGCTCCATGCGGCGCTCCTCGGTCTTGCCGAAGATGTCGAAGGCTCCGCCGCGCAGGCCCTTCATCTTCGCCATAATCGGGAAAGCAAACTCGAGCATCCAGCCGCCGAAGGCGATCTTCTTCGGTTTGCCGTCCGGACCCTTGCGGGCGATCAGCGGTGGGGCCAGCCAGACCTTGGCCTTGCCGCCCTTGAAGGTGCCGGCCAGCTCGGCGGCAAAACGACCGTCGGTATAGAGCCGGGCGACCTCGTACTCGTCCTTGTAGGCCATCAGCTTGTAAAGATTGATGGCGGCGGCGCGGGTCAGGGGCAGGGTGCCGGCCTCGGCACTGACAGTGAGCTCGGCGGCCCGGACCTTGGCGACCTTGGCGGCATAGCGTTCGGCATAGGCGGCGTTCTGGTAGGCCGTCAGTTCGGCCGAGCGCTTGGCGATCAGCTCGTCCAGCGGCATCGTCTCGGGCGTGGTCCCGGCTTCGACCTTGGGCCCGGCGGCGGACGGATCATGCGCAATGCGGCGACCCAGTTCGAAGGCCTGAAGATTGGCCTCGGCTTCCACCCCGTTGAGCTTGATGGCCCGATACATGGCGCGACTGGACAGGGGGATCACCCCGCGCTGCCAGGCGAAGCCGACCATGATCATATTGGCGAAGATGGCGTCGCCAAACTGGCTTTCAGCCAGGTGCTGGGCCGGGCAGGCATCGAAACTCTTGGTCGCGCCCTTGACCCGGCGGGCCATGGCTCCGCTGTCGAACTTGACGTCGCGGCTGGTGACGAAATCGGCGGTGGGGGCAAAATCGCTGTTGCCGAAAGCAGCGGTGCGGTCCTTGGCATAGAGCGACAGGCCCTCGGGGCTGGCAGCCACCAGCAGGTCGCAGGCGATCAGGACGTCGGTGCTGGCGGCCGGCACGCGGCCGCCGACCACGGTGTCCTCGGTCTCGCCGATCTTGACGTGGCTGAACACCGAGCCGCCCTTCTGGGCGAGGCCGGTCATGTCGACCACGCTGCCCGAGCGACCATCAATGTGCGCCGCCATGGCCAGGATCGAGGCCACGGTGGTGACGCCGGTACCGCCGACGCCGGTGAACAGGATCTTGCGAACGCCGACCAGCGGCTCGAACTCCGGCAGCGGCGTGGAGTCGGCGGTCAGGGCGGCAGGACGGGCCTTCGACTGAGCGCTTTCAGCGCCCTCCAGGGTGATGAACGACGGGCAGAAGCCTTCGACGCAGCTGTAGTCCTGATTGCAGCTGGACTGGTTGATCTTGCGCTTGCGGCCAAATTCGGTGTCCAGCGGCTCGACGGAGACGCAGTTGGACTTCACCGAACAGTCGCCGCAGCCTTCGCAGACCAGCGGGTTGATGAAGACCCTGCGAGGGGCCTTGGCCATGGTGCCGCGCTTGCGGCGACGGCGCTTTTCAGTGGCGCAGGTCTGGTCATAGAGCAGCACCGTGGTGCCGGGCGTCTCGCGCAGCATTTTCTGCACGGTCATCAGCTCGGACCGCGGGAAGACGTCGACATTGGGCGCTAGATCGGAGACGCCCTGATAGCGTTCCAGCTCATCGACCACGATGACGGTGCGGGTCACACCTTCCGAGGCCAGTTGACGGGTGATCTGGGCAGGCGTGAAGCCGCTTTCGGCCTTCTGGCCGCCGGTCATGGCCACGGCGTCATTGAACAGCAGCTTGTAGGTGATGTTGGCCTTGGCCGCGATCGCAGCCCGGATCGCCAGCGAGCCGGAGTGGTTGTAGGTGCCGTCGCCCAGGTTCTGGAAGACGTGCTTCTCGGTGGTGAACGGCGCCGCGCCCACCCAGGTCAGGCCCTCGCCGCCCATATGGGTGTTGAGGTCCGTCGAGGGGTCGTTGAACCCGGCCATGTAGTGGCAGCCGATGCCGGCCAGGGCCCGCGAGCCCTCCGGCAGCTTGGTCGAGGTGTTGTGCGGGCAGCCCGAACAGAAGAACGGCTTGCGGGCCTGGTCGGCGGCCAGGCTGACGGCGGCGACGCCGGCGGCCGAGACGCGGTCCAGATAGGCGCGGGCCCGTTCCATGTGCGGCCCGTCGGGCAGGCGGTCATAGATGGCGAGGGCGATTTCGGCGACCGACAGCGAGCCCAGCTCCGACAGCAGCGGGTGATGGTGCTCGTCGGTTTTGCCGATGATGCGCGGGCGGGCCTGGGCCGGCAGGTCATAAAGGGCGGCCCGGGCCTGGGGCTCGATCAGGCCGCGCTTGTGCTCGATGACCATCAGGGTCTCAAGGCCCGCAGCAAATGCGCGGATGCCCAAGGGCTCCAGCGGCCACGGCATGCCGACCTTGTAGATCGAGACGCCGAGGTCAGCGGCTTCCTGCAGGGTCATGCCCATGGCCGTGAAGGCCTCCAGCACGTCCTTATAGGCCTGGCCCTGGCAGACGATGCCCAGGCGGGCCTTGCCGACGCGGACATGCGAGGCGCCCAGCACCACGCGGTCGATGTGGTTGGCACGGGCAAAGGCCAGGGCGGCCGGGATCTTGTGCAGACGGAGCCGGCGCTCCTTTTCCATCGGCTGATCCTTCAGCCGGATGCCGAGGCCGCCCGGCGGCATCGCGAAGTCGGGGATGATGACGTTGTGGCGATCCAGCGACACATCGATCGTCACGCCGGAGTCCATGGTGTCGGCGAGGGCGATCATGCCGGTCCACAGGCCGGTGAACCGCGACATGGCGATCCCCATCAGGCCGTAGTCGAGGACCTCCTGCACATCGGCCGGCGACAGCACCGGCATCTCGAAGTCCTGGAAGGCGAACTCCGACTGCGACGGGAGGGTCGAGGACTTGCAGGCATGGTCGTCGCCGGCCACGGCCAGAACACCGCCGGTCGGGAAGCTGCCGGCGAAATTGGCGTGCTTGAAGACGTCGCCGGTGCGGTCGACACCCGGGGCCTTGCCGTACCACATGCCGAACACGCCATCATGGGTCGCGCCGGGGAACAGGTTGGCCTGCTGGCTGCCCCACACGGCGGTGGCGGCCAGGTCCTCGTTGAGGCCTTCCTTGAAGACCACGTCATGCGCGGTCAGGAGCTTGTTCAGGCGCGCAGCCTGCTGGTCGAGCCCGCCGAGCGGCGAGCCCCGATACCCCGACAGGAAGCCGGCCGTATTCAATCCGGCCCGGCGATCCAGCCGCTTGCGATCGAGCAAAACCCGGATCAGCGCCTGGACACCGGTGATGAAGGCGCGACCATCTTCGAGAAGATATTTGTCGTCCAGAGTGACTTCTGAGTGCCTCATGGCAAAAAAATTCCTCCCGGGTCTTCTCGCCCGCGTAGCAATATCTTATAGAAACGGGGAAATTGTTTGCCCAAGGCGTGCCCTAGTCGTGGCCGCTTTCGGCACGATCACCGCGCTAAATGACCTCTGGGGGAGGAATTCTTGTCCGAACAACTCGACGCCGTGGATGCCAAGATCCTCGATCTCATCCAACACGACGCCGGTCTGTCCGTCGCCGAGATCGCTGAACGGGTCGGGCTGTCGTCCAGCCCCTGCTGGCGTCGGATCAAGCGCCTGGAAGACGCCGGCGTCATCCAGCGCCGCGTGACGATCCTCGACCGCGAGAAACTGGGCCTGGGCTTTGAGGTCTATTGCACCGTCAAGCTGTCCCTGCCGACCAAGGAAAACCTCGACACCTTCGAGCAGGCCGTCAGCAAGTGGGCCGAGGTCGTGCAGTGCGCCACGGTGACCGGGGCCGCCGACTATGAGATGCGCATCGTCACCCGCGACATGCGCGCCTTCGACGAGTTCCTGCGCGACAAGCTGCTGTCCCTGGGCCTGGTCAGCAATATCGAGAGCCGGATCGTCATCCGAGGGGTCAAGAACTCCACCGCCGTGCCGCTGGGTTTGGTCAGCCCTTATGTGAGCCCTCTGGGTTAGTCAGCACTCGCCCCCTCCGCGCTGACGCCCTCCTCCCCCGTAGGGGGAGGATGAAAGCGTCTTTCCCCTGCGGGGGAGGACGGCGGCGAAGCCGCCAGGAGAGGGCCAGTCGCTCAGACAGGGCGCATTTCGACAAGACGCCCACCGCAACCTGTGAGAATCTCCGGCCACCCCCGCGCCGGAGCCCTCCATGATCGACCTCGTCATCGAAGCCCGCCGCCACGACATCGGCAATTTCGAGGTCGGGCGCATCCTGCCCTTCCATGCCCATCGCATGGTCGGCCCGTTCACCTTCCTCGACCACATGGGACCCGCCGAATTCGCGCCGGGCTTTCCCAAGAGCGCCGACGTGCGGCCTCACCCCCATATCGGCCTGTCGACCCTGACCTATCTGTTCCAGGGTGAGATTACCCACCGCGACAGCGTCGGGTCGCTGGCCGAAATCCGGCCAGGCGAGGTCAACTGGATGACCGCCGGGTCAGGCATCACCCATTCCGAACGCTTCGAGACCCTGCGCCGCCAGGGCGGCCGCATGGACGGCATGCAGGCCTGGATCGCCCTCCCCCAGGAATTCGAAGAGGTCGCCCCCAGCTTCAGCCACCATGCGGGCGACACCGCCCTTCCCAATTATGAGAGCGGCGGCCTGAAGGCCCGGCTGATCGCCGGCGAGGCGTTCGGGGCCAAGACCGATGTACCGGTCTATTCGCCGCTGTTCTATGTGCACTGGGAACTGGCGGCCGGGACCACCGCGGGCCTACCCGCCGAGTATTCCGAGCGCGCAGCCTATGTCGCCAGCGGCCGGGTCGAGGTGGATGGTCGCGAGCTTTCAGCCCTGCAGATGGCCGTCTTCGCCCCCGGCGAGACGATCGTTTTCAAGGCCCTGGAGCCCTCGACCGTCATGTTGCTGGGCGGCGAGCCCGTCGGCCCGCGCTTCATGGAATGGAACTTCGTCTCGTCCTCAAAGGACCGGCTGGAACAGGCCAAGGCCGACTGGAAGGCCGGACGCATGAAGCTGCCCGACCTCGATCATGACGAGTTCATCCCCCTGCCCTGAGCGCCGTCGGCGACAGGACAGCAGGCGGAACAGGCCTAGGTCTGGGCGGACCTACCTGTAGCGCCGGTTCTCGCGGATCCCGAACCTCAGGAAATGCTTGCGGGCATCCACCCCCGCTGCGGCCACATCGGCATTGAGCGCCAGATAGCGCTTGGGATCGAAGTCAGCCGGGATCTTGCCCGGCACGAGGGCGGCCTGGTGCTGGGCGGCAGGCGGGGTAGGCTCCCGGCGAACGACCTCGGAGACTGGCCGGTCAATATAGATGTTGGGTGCCACCTGACCGGTCGACAGATCGATGATCTGGCGCAGGTCCAGATTGCCGACCAGCGGGTCCGAAAAGGCCGGCGTGTAATAGGTGCAGTCGTCGAAATAGTAGTGGGTCACCTGCGACCAGCGGGTGCGGGCAGGGTCCTTCTGCCGGCTGCCGCCATGCAGCAGATTGGCGGCCCAGATCAGGGCCTGGCCCTTCTTGGGATAGAAGTATTCCGGTTGCACACCGGTCGCCTCAACCAGGGCTGCCCAGACGTTCTCGTAGGGTGTCTGGGCCAGGAAATCCGCGCCGGCCCCGATCACCTTGCCGATCATGTCGTTGTAAAGGATCGGCCACTTGTGGGAGCCCGGATAATAGACCAGCGGCCCGGCGTCGGGATGGATGTCCTCCAGGGCCAGCCAGACCCCGCACATGAAGCGCTCCGGAATGCTGGAAAAGTGGATCGAGTCGGAATGGACGTGCTGCTGGGTCCCGACAGGGAAGTTCAGGGTCTGGAACGGAAAGGCCCGCCGGCCATAGAGCTTGCCCAGCAGGGCCAGCACCGCCTCATTGACCGCGATGGCGCGCACGTCTTCGCTGGTCTTCCAGGCATCCTGCACCCTTAGGCCATTGTCGGCGGCCCAGCCCTCGGACCGCCAGTGCTCGAAATCATACTGGGGGGTCAGGGTCTCGATGATCCGCTCGATGCGCGCATCCAGATCATCGTCCGGGAAATCCAGGACGGCAAAACCCTTCTCATGCAATTGCAGGGCAAGGTCCCGCTCGATCGCGGTCAGACCCATCTGATCCAGGGAGGCTTTGAGCAGCCAGGACTCGACCAGCGGCACGCCGGGGAGAAGATCTTGGGAAACAGTCATGAACGCTTATAGGTCCGTTCGTCGCAATAGGGCGGACACAAGCGTAAGGACGTGGCCATTTTTTGGCGGTTGGCAGGCTGGGCCCTTACCCGGGGCTGATCCGAGTACATCGCCCTGTGCCTTGCAGGCCTCGCCCCATCCAGACTCAGATGGCGATAGATGACGGGTCGCATGATGCGGCCCGAGCTAGCCTGAGACGCATTCATCCCCCTGCCGGAAGTGGCACGGACCCTACCAGGACAGGTCGGCCATCATCGCCGCATATAGCCCGATCCCGTCCCAGAGATTGGCCAGGCGCAGGTTCTCGTCGGCGGCGTGCTGGTTGTTGTCGTGGTTGCCGATCGGCAAGCCGATCAACGGTGCGTCCAGGGCGTCCTCGAACATATTGAGCGGTACGCTGCCCCCCATCATCGGCAGCAGGGCGACCGGGCGGCCGGCGGCGCGATTGGCCGCGGCGATCACCGCCCGCGAGGTCGGCGTCGTCATGTCCGAGCGCAGGGCGCGATAGCCACCTGACCATTTCAGCCGCATCAGCTGCGGATGGGCCGCGCGATCAGCCTCGCTCGGCGGGCCGTCCAGCAGGGTCCAGCCGCGCTTTGTCAGGAAGGTTTCGACGCTGGCGCGCACGGCGTCCGGCGACTGGCCTGGAACCAGGCGGATGTCGAAGGCAGCCTGAGCCTGGCTGGGGATCGCGCCCTGGGCCTGGTCGCCGACCTGACCGGCCGACAGCCCCCGCACGTTCAAGGCCGGGCGCTGGGTCGACAGGGTCAGCCCCTCCTCGCTCTCGGGGGCGGCGACGCCGATCTCGCGGCGGATGTCGGCGTCGACCGGCGGCAGAGCGTCGATCGCCGCCTTCTCGGCTGCGCTCGGCGGCTGCGCCCCATTACTGAAACCCGGAATCAGAACCCGGCCGTCGGGGGCGCGCATCTCTGCAATCACCTGCGCCAGGCGAGCGGCGGGATTGGGTGCCCAGTTGCCGTAGTGGCCGCTGTGCAGCGGTCGTCGCGGGCCATAGAGGGTCATGTCCAGGGCCATGACCCCACGCACACCGAAATAGAGGGTCGGGGTCCGCGACTGGTGCACGGGCGCATCACCGATCAGCCAGAGATCGGCCTTCAGGCGGTCGCGGTGGGCGGCCAGGATGGCGGGCAGATGCGGTGAGCCGGCCTCCTCCTCGCCCTCCCAGAAGACGATGATGTTGATCGAAGGCCTCTTGCCCACTGCCTTCAGCGCGTCGAACGCGGCCAGGAAGGCGACGATGGCAGCCTTGTCGTCAGCCGCGCCGCGTCCGAACAGTCGCCATTCGGGATCCAGCGGCCGGGCACCGGTCCGCCAGTCCGAGATCTCGGCGGCGTCAACCCCGAGGCCGGTCCGCAGGGTCGGGACGAACGGATCCGAGCGCCAGTCGCGCGGCGCGACCGGCTGGCCGTCATAGTGGGCATAGAAGACGACCGTGCGCCTGGCACCCGGGGTGTCGTAACGGCCGAACACGACCTTGGGCGAACCGTTGGCGGCCAGCAAATCGGTCTTGAACCCGCGCTGGTCCAGATGGGCCTTGAGCCGGTCTGCCTGGGCGTCCAGCCCGGCAGGATCGACGGCAATGCTGCGAATGGAAATCGCGTCGGCCAACTGGCCGACGATGGCGGTCTCGTTCTTTTGCCGCCAGGCTGAGACCTTGGCCGACAGGGTTTGGGCCTGGGCGACCGTCGCCAGGCTCAGCAGGACACTGACAAGCGTTAGTCCCCGGATCAGCCGCATTCCGACCACATCGCTTCCCCCTACATCGCCTTGTGCTTGGCGATCGTCGCCGCGTCGAGGCGCAGGAACCGCGCGGCATTGTTGTAGAGGATGTCACGCTTTTGCTGCGGCGTCAGAAAGGGTGCCTCATCGATCACGGCAATCGACCGTTCGATGGCTTCAGGCCAGACCATCTGGTCGGAGCCGAACATGACCCGCTCGCCAAAACCTGCGTCCACAAGGGCCTGCAGATAGCGATAAAAGGCCGGCCGGGGCTGCGTATAGACGATGACGCCGGTGTCCAGATAGACCTGCGGGTGGGCGTAGAGAAGCGCCAGGGTGTCATCCAGCATCGGATAGCCAGCGTGCATCACATTGATGCGCAGCTTGGGATGTTTGACCAGCACGTCCTCCAGCAATAGCGGGCTGCTCAGCCGGGCGCGGTACCCTGACCCGGGCATATAGGCCACGCCGGGAGGGCCCGGTCCGACATGGATGGCCACCGGGATGTCGAGTTGCTCGGCGGCGGTCCACAGGTTCTCCAGGCGCGGATCGTTGGGCGCGATCCCCTCATACTGAAAGCCCAGTTCGCCAAGCACGGCCAGCTGGCCGGCTGCCTTGGCCTTGCCGAAGTCGTCCTGCAGCACCTTGGGCTTGGAAAGGTCGGACATGGTCGGCATCAGCGCCGGCAGCACCCGGTCGGGGGCCAGGGCGCGCCAGGCCATCACCCGCTTATAAGGCCCGCTGACCACGCCGATAATGTTGCGCTTGGCCATGATCGCCAGGGTCTTGTCGCGGATCTCGTCATCGGTCGTCGGTGACCAGATCGGGTCGGCGCAGCCGGGCGTCTTGAACATGCCGATCAGACCGTCGGTCCAGGGCTGGCGCTGGTCCCAGGTCGGCATCGGCGAGATCGGCGTGCACATGGCCAGCGGCGGCGGCCCCTGGTCATCCGCCGCCAGGGCGTGCAGGTGCATATCGATGATCGGATCGGCGGCGGCGGCAGGCGTGACGCAGAGCCACAGCCCCGTGAGGGCGAGCAGGATGGGCTTGGGGGACATGTCGTGCTCCGGCGTCCGGCGCTAATTGCCGCAGATCAAGTCAAGCTGACCCGCCCCCGCCTTGTAAATGCCCTTGAGAACGAAGGTCTGCGATTTCCGCCGACACACGCGGCCTAAGCGAGGTCGCGGAAGATCTCGGGCAGGGCGACGGTCAGGGTCGAATAGTGCGAGTGCCCCGGAATGGACCGGACGCGGCGGGACTCCGGCCGGGCCTCGGCGATGGCGTGCGACATGCCCGATGGTGCCCAGGTATCGGCCTCGCCGCACCACAGGGTAATCGGTGCCCGCAGAGTCACCAGCAGTTCGGGCGTCTGGACTACATAGCCGCCGATGTCGCGCCTATAGCCCCGTGCGCCCTTGGCCAGGCTGTGGGCGATGATGCGTTGGAGACTCGCCTGGAATGCCGGGTCGAGGGCCAGTTCAGCGTCCGCCCCGGCCGCGCCGGCGAAGATCTGGCCGAACAGCGTCTTGGGCGCCAAGGCCGCGAGACCGCCTTGCACCCGGGTCATCAGGTTGAACAACCAGGGTTGGGCGCGCGCCAGGGCGAAGACGCGGCCGCCCGCCATATGCGGCAGGAAGTCCCCATAGCCCAGCGGAGCCGCCGTTGAGATCAGATCCAGGTTCAGATCGTCGCCACGACCGCGCTCAGCCAGCCGCAGCGCGATCTCGGTGGCGACATAGCCGCCCAGCGAGAAGCCCACCAACCGGATAGGACCCTCAGGATATCGCCGCAGGATGCTGGCGGCCAGATGGTCCAGATAGGGCTCAAGCGCCAGGTCGGGACGGTCCAGGGCCCGGTCGGGCGCAAACAGAGTGGCGGCAGCTGTCCAGCCGTCGGGACGCGCCAGGGTCAGTTCGACAGGCGAGCCTGGTTGGCCGTGCAGATAGACAAACTGGTCCGCCGCCATGTCTCGCCCCTTCGCCGCCTGGATCGCAGGCATGCCACCCGGCGTGTCATAGGGGGTGGTGGTCGAGGGTCAAGCGCGCCGGCGTCGCGTCCACTGGCGAAGATCCGGTTGAAACCGGCCAGCGCGGCGGCCCATAACAGCCACATGACCGACACCGATCTTACCGCCTTCGTCCGCGGCCTGCCCAAGGCCGAACTCCACATGCACATCGAGGGCAGCCTCGAGCCGGAGCTGATGTTCGAGCTGGCCGAGCGCAATGGCCTCGCCCTGCCCTTCAAGTCGGTCGAAGAGATCCGAGCGGCCTACGCCTTTTCGAACCTGCAGGACTTCCTGGACATCTATTATCAGGGGGCCGGGGTGCTGATCACCGAAGCCGACTTCAAGGATCTGGCCCTGGCCTATTTCCGGCGGCTGGCGGCCGATGGTGGCACCCATGCCGAGATCTTCTTCGACCCCCAGACCCACACCGATCGCGGCATCGCTTTCGATGTGGTGATCAAGGGCCTGCTGGCCGGCATGGACGAGGCTGAAAAGACGCTGGGCGTCACGTCAAAGCTGATCCTCTGCTTCCTGCGCCACCTGGACGAGGACGCCGCCTTCGCCACCCTGGAACAGGCCAAACCCTGGCTTGCCGAGATCGTCGGCGTGGGTCTGGACAGCTCCGAAGTCGGCCATCCGCCCGCCAAGTTCGCCCGCGCCTTCCAGGCGGCCCGCGACCTGGGCCTCAAGATCGTCGCCCACGCCGGCGAGGAAGGCCCGCCGGCCTATGTCTGGGAAGCCATCGACCTGGTGAAGGTCGACCGTATCGACCACGGCAACCGGGCGCTCGAGGACGAGGCCCTGACGGCGCGGCTGGTGCGCGACGGCACGACCCTGACGGTCTGCCCGCTGTCGAACCTGAAGCTGTGCGGCGTGAAAACGCTGGAGGAGCACCCCCTCAAGCGCATGCTGGACCTGGGCCTGAAGGCTACGGTCAATTCCGACGACCCGGCCTATTTCGGCGGCTATCTGCTTGAGAACTACATGGCCACGGCCACGGCGGTGGGCCTGACGCGCGAGGATCTGGTGACCCTGGCCAAGAACAGCTTCGCCGGATCGTTCCTCAGCGAGGCAGAGAAGGCTGAAAGGATCGCGGGCGTCGACGCCTATGCGGCGGCGAACTAGCCCGCGACAGCGCTCCGCAGCACCGCCGCGATATCGTCCAGCGCCTCAAGGCCCAGGTCCGGATCGATGCGGACGACAATCACCGAACCCGCCAGGCGGTCGGCGATCGGGGTCTCGTCGGCGTCCATGTCACGGGTGCGGAAAGAGGCACCGACGGCTTCAACGCCGGCATCGCCGAGCTTTGTCAGCACGCCGGCGGCGGTGTCTTCGGGCAGGCTGAAGGCGCAGGTCTCGGACACCCAGCTCATGCCCCAGCCTGGCTGAAAGCCGATCGGCGCGTCCAGAAGCAGCACCCGCAGGCGCTGGGCGGCGGTGGCCAGGCGCGGCCGCTTCTGCGGCCACAGATCCAGGCCCGCCTCGCCCTCGAACAGCGGGGTATCCATGGCATTGATCGGGGTGGCATCCTCGCAGGCGACGAACACGCCCTGACCGCTGGGCAGGCCGACAATGACCGGCACCGGGGCACTCTGGATGACGTCAAAGGCCTCGACGGCCTCGACCAGGATCGGCAGGCCGGTCTCGTCCCGAAAGGCGGCCCAGGCCCGCAGGTCAGGAGCGCGGCCATGGGCACCGGCCGGCAGGATGGCCTCCAGCGGGCCGGGGGCCTCGGGCAGGCGCTCGCGCAGATGGGCAGGATCGAACATCCAGCTGAACGGATCGACATCGACCAGCCAGGGCTTGAGTCCGGCATCCGCGACGCCCTTCAGGGTCGCGGCGCAGGCCAGGGCCGAAACAACACAATAGCCGCCGGGGCGCACGCCGAGGGCGGTCAGGGCGACGGAGACGGCCTGGGCGTGATCTGACAGAACCCTTACCGCGACCGGTTGGCAGAAGCGCGACATCAGGCCGGCTTCCTCGCCGGGTCCATGACCGGCCGCACGCAGGGCCTCGGTCACGGCATCGAAGTCCACGGGCGAGGCCGGCGCACGGGTCTTGGCGGTGATGGCTTTCGGAACGGGCGCGGTGGCGGGCGAAGGACGCATGGGGCAGGCGCTTCCACGAGAGACCGGTTCCGCCCTATGGCGTCACCTTATGGTTAAGCAACCGTAACAACCGATTCCATTCGCCCCGCTGCGGCGCGCCGTCGCGGGGAAAAACTCAGAGCTTGGACTGAGCCTGCCATGAGTCGCGCAGTTCCCGCTTGAGAACCTTGCCGATGTGGCTGCGGGGCAAGGCATCGACCAGATGCACCTCGGCGATCCTCTGGGTCTTGCCCACCCGGCCATTGACGAAGGTCCTGATCTCCTCCGCCGTTGCGCTCGTCCCGGCCTTGAGGGCCACGAAGGCGACCGGAGTCTCGCCCCAGGCATCGGACGGCACCCCGACCACCGCCGCCTCGGCGACGGCCTCGTGCCTGACGATCTCGGCCTCCAGATCACTGGGATAGATGTTGAAGCCGCCGCTGATGATCATGTCCTTCTTGCGGTCCATCAGCGTCAGGAAGCCGTCCTCGTCGAACCGGCCCACGTCGCCGGTGCGAATGAAGCGCTCACCCTCGGGCGAGATCCAGGTCGCCTCGGCGGTCTTGCCCGGCTGGCCGTGATAGCCGTTCATCATGCCGGCCGACCGCCCGACGATCTCGCCGACCACGCCAGGCCCGACCTGGACGCCCTCTTCGTCGATCAGGCGGATGTCATGGCCCGGTGCCGGCCGCCCTACCGTGTGCAGCTTGTCCGGATGCTCGTGAGCCATCAGGATGCAGGTACCGCCGCCTTCGGTCATGCCGAAATACTCGACCAGTCCACCAGGCCAGCGCTTGAGAACGTCGGCCTTCAGATGGGCGGCGAACGGGGCGCTGGTGCAGAACTTCAGATGGGTGGTCGACAGGTCATAGCTGTCGAAATCAGGTCGCTCCATCAGCCGGCGGTACTGTACGGGAACCAGCATGGTGTGGGTCATGCGGTGGGTCTGGGCCAGGTCCAGATAGCGGCCGGCGTCGAACTTCTTCATCAGGATGACGGTCCCGCCGCCCGCCAGGGTCGGGAAGAAGACGACCAGAGTGGTGTTGGAATAGAGCGGGGTCGACAGCAGGGTCACGGCGGTCGGGCCATAGCCGACCGCGTCGCCGCGGAAGACGTGCTTCCAGCGCATGCCGTGCGACTGGACGATGCCCTTGGGCGTGCCGGTGGTGCCGCTGGAATAGATGATATTGAACGCCGCTTCGGGGGCGATCTCGACGAGCGTCGGCTGGGCACCTTCAGGGGCCAGCCAGGCGTCGAAGGCCTCGCCAGCACCCGAGCCGTCCAGGGCGATCAGGCGCACCGGAACCGGTGCGGGCGTCTGGGCCTCGGCCACCCCGGCGTCGAGAAAGTACAGCTTGGCCCCGCAGTCCGCGACCATGCCGGCTATGGCCTCGGGCGTGGAGGACGGGGCGATCGGCGCGACCGCAACACCGGCCCTCAGCCCGCCCAGAAATACCGCCGTATAGGGAATGGATGAGAGGGCGCAGACCGCCACCGCCTCGCCCGGCTTGATCCCGTCGCGCTGCAACGCAGCCGCCACGCGATCGACCAGGGCGTCGAACTGGCGGTAGGTCACGGCCTCGCCGGATTCCATGATGATGGCCGGATGGTCGGGATTTTCCGCCGTCCGCAGCCGCAGGATGTCACCCATCACGCCGTAGTCGGCGCTCATCATGCTGGCGATGGTGGTCATGGGCGAGCATCCACAGAAATTGTCATCCCGGACAAGCGCGAAGCGCGCCGATCCGGGACCGACCCGAAGCGCTGAGTTCCATGTCGGTCCCGGGTCTGCGCTTCGCTACGCCCGGGATGACAACGTTCAGGAGGATGCCGCTACGCGTCCCTGAAGCCCTTGCCCTCGGCCACCAGCCGCTCCAGCAAGGCCGACGGCTTGAAGTCATCGCCAAGGGCCGCGTGGAATTCGCGCATCTTGGCCAGGATCTTGTCGAGGCCGACCAGCTCGCCCCAGAACATCGGCCCACCGGTATAGACCGGCCAGCCATAGCCATTGAGCCACACCGTATCGATGTCCGAAGCGCGGATGGCCTTGCCCTCTTCGAGGATCTTCGCGCCCTCATTGACCATCGGGTACAGGCACCGCTCCAGGATCTCCTGATCGGTGATGTCGCGGCGCTGGATCTGGCGCTTCTCGGCGAAGTCGCGGATCACCTCCTCGACGATGGCCGAGGGCTTGGCGACGCGGTTTTCGTCATAGTCGTAGAAGCCCTTGCCGTTCTTCTGACCGCGACGATCCATCTCGCACAGTACTTCGCGAACGGTCGAATACGAGGTCTTGGCCGGATCCCAGCCGATGTCGAGGCCGGCCAGGTCGCTCATCGCAAACGGGCCCATGGGCAGGCCGAAGTCGTAGAGCACCCGGTCAACGTCCCAGGGCATGGCCCCTTCGAGGATCAGCTTCTGGGCCTCGCGCTGGCGCTGGGCCAGCATGCGGTTGCCGACAAAGCCGTGGCAGTTGCCGACCAGAACGGCGACCTTGCCGATCTTCTTGCCGATCGCCATCGAGGTAGCGATCACCGACTTGTCGGTCTTGGCCCCGCGGACGATCTCCAGCAGGCGCATGACATTGGCCGGCGAGAAATAGTGCAGGCCGATCACGCTTTCGGGGCGCGAGGTCGAGGCGGCGATCACGTCGATATCGAGATAGGAGGTATTGGAGGCCAGGATCGCGCCCGGCTTGGCGATCTTGTCGAGCTTTCCGAAAACTTCCTTCTTGATCTCCATCAGCTCGAAGACGGCTTCGATGATCAGGTCGCAGTCGGCCAGGTCTTCCAGGTGCATGGACGGCGTCAGCAGTCCCATGCGCTTCTCGACGTCGTCCTGGGTCAGGCGGCCCTTCTTGGCGGTGTTCTCATAGTTCTTGCGGATCGTGGCGACACCGCGATCCAGGTTTTCCTGCTTCATCTCGATGATCGTCACCGGGATGCCGGCATTCAGGAAGTTCATCGAGATGCCGCCGCCCATGGTGCCCGCACCAATGACGCCGACCTTCTTGATCGGAATGAGCGGCGTATCGTCCGGTACATCGGGGATCTTGGCGGCCTGGCGTTCGGCGAAGAACACATGGCGCTGGGCGGCCGACTGGCTGCCGGTCATCAGCTCCATGAACAGCTTGCGCTCGGCTTTCAGGCCTTCGTCGAAGGGGAGGTTCACCGCCGCCTCGATGCACTTGATGTTGTTTTCCGGGGCCATGAAGCCGCGGAACTTCTTGGCGTTGGCGGCGCGGAAAGCCTCGAAGATCTCAGGCTTGCCACGGGCGGCCTCGACCTTGGCGTTCAGCTCGCGAACCTTGGCCAGAGGCCGCTTCTCGGCCAGCACCTTCTGGGCGTAGGCGACGGCACCGGCACGGAGGTTGCCCTCCTCGACCAGTTCGTCGAACAGGCCCATCGCAAGCGCGGCCTTGGCCGGCACGTGCTGGCCGCTGGTGACCATCTCCAGCGCCTTTTCGACACCGACGATGCGCGGCAGACGCTGAGTGCCGCCGGCACCCGGCAACAGGCCGATGTTCACTTCCGGCAGGCCACCCTTGGCCGACGGCACGGCGACGCGATAGTGCGCGACCAGCGCCACTTCCAGTCCGCCGCCCAGCACCGTGCCATGGATCGCGGCAATCACCGGCTTTGGCGAGTTTTCGATGGTGTTCTGGACGTCCTGCAAGGACGGACCGGTCATGGCCTTGCCGAATTCGGTGATGTCGGCCCCGGCGATGAAGGTCTTGCCCTCGCAGATCAGCACGATCGCCTTGACGGCGGGATCGGCAATGGCCGCGTCAAAGGCACCCGAAAGGCCTTCGCGTACGGCAGCCGACAGTGCGTTGACTGGCGGCGAGTTCAGCGTGACGACGCCGATGTCGCCTTCGACAGTGAGATCGGTGACGGCGTTGATCGCGGTCATGGCGGTTTCCACCCCTGCTCTTATGTTTGAACGGTTGTTTGAAGACAAAACCTGCACGCTCGCGCGCCGATGTCCAGACCTCCGTGACGGCGCCCGAATTATGGGCACCCGGCGTTGACGGCACAGGGGACATACTACAAATTCGAAATCAGAGATTCAGCCGAGATGGTCAGCGGGGGCGGCCGAGGCGTTGAACGCTATCAAAGCCCTCCCGCGCCCAAGAACCGTCCGTGCTGGGGGAGGGCGTAAGCGTGGAGGCCGGGGCTTGGGGCGCGACTTGCAAGCGTCCCGCCAATTCGAAGTCATGGATTTTTACGCGGACGCGGCGCGTTGTGGCCAACGTGTCGAACTAGGTAAAGCGCACTTCGGCGCGGGAGCCATGCTCCCGCGCCGCTTTCTTTGCGCGCCCCCCAAGGAGCCTGACTAGGCGGCGCTTTCCGTAAAGGCTGAATAGACCAGGGTGCGCAGCTCGCGCCGGATGGGATAGGCCGAGGACGGCATCAGCTGGGTCATGAACACCACCGCCAGGTCTTCGACCGGATCGATCCAGAAGGCCGTCGAGGCCATGCCACCCCAAAAATACTCGCCATGCGAGCCGATGTTCTTGGTCCGCGCCTGATCGACAGTCATGGCGAAGCCAAGGCCAAAGCCCAGGCCTTCGAATACCGCCTCGCTGAACAGCGACTTGGAGAGATCCGTCAGTTCCTTGCCACCCGGCAGGTGGTTCATGGTCATCAGCTTGATGGTCTTGGGGCTGAGCAGTCGCGCGCCGTCCAGTTCGCCACCGTTCAGCAGCATGCGGCAGAAACGCATATAGTCGTCAGCCGTCGAGACGAGCCCGCCGCCACCCGACTTGACCGACGGATCGGTCAGGAAGCGGCTCTTTTCCGGATCGTCCTGCAGGACCACCTTGCCTGACGGCGTCAGGGCGTAGCAGGCGGTAAACCGGGCGCGCTGGCTCTCCGGAACATGAAAGCCCGTATCGACCATCTTCAGGGGATCGAAGATGCGGCTCTTCAGAAAGGCGTCAAAAGGCTGGCCGGAAATGGTCTCGACCAGATAGCCGAGCACGTCCGTGGCCACGGAATAGTTCCAGGATTCGCCGGGCGTGAATTCCAGGGGCACCGTGGAGAGCTTGTCGACAAAGTCCTGCAGGCCGCCGTCGCTGTCGATCCCGTCCAGCTTCAGCTTGCGATAGGCCGCATCGACATTGGTGCGCTGCTGGAAGCCATAGGTCAGACCCGCCGTATGGCGCAGAAGGTCCAGCATGCGCATCGGCTCGCTGGCGCGCTTGGTCTGGAAAGCGCCCAGGACGCCCGCCTGGAAGACGCCGAGGTCGCGCCAGGCCGGGATGTAGCGATGGACCGGATCATCGAGGGAGACCTTGCCCTCCTCGACCAGCATCATGAAGGCGACGCTGGTGACGGGTTTGGTCATCGAATAGATGCGAAACAGGCTGTCGGCCTGCAAGGGCTTGCCGCGCTCGACATCGGCCGAGCCCAGAACCGAGCTATAGGCCAGCTGGCCACGTCGCCAGACCTGGGTCAGGGCGCAGGGCAGCTTGCCGCTGTTGATGTACCGCTCCTGGATGAAGGTCTCGATGCGACTCAGGCGCTCCGACGACAGGCCTACGGCTTCCGGCGTGCTCATGGATACAGTCTCCCCTGGGATCGCCCCCGGATCGAAGGCGTTGTTCTTGTTGGCAGCGAGGCGTCCGGCCGTGATCGGCACCAGGTCAGCATCGTGCGTGGCTATTCAAAACGAAGCAGGGTCCGTGGGCAAGGACTTGCGCACTACAGGGTCCGCCGGCCCGCAAAAACTCGGCATTCTGCAACAGGCCTGAAAAACAGGCGCACCAAAGCTCTGCTAAGGAGGAGATAATCGGAGGGCAGCCTTTGCGCTGCCGCTGGGGACGCCTAAATTGGAGGCAGCCGCCCAGCGACCGGCAAAATCGGCATTTCGGGGACCCCGCCTTATGGATGACGGACGGATCGCAGGTGCGGCCACCGCGCGCTATGCGCGGAAGAAAGAGGCGATCCTCGCCGCCGCAACCGCCATCCTCAATCGCCAGGGGGTGCGCGGCATGACCCTGGCCGACGTCGCAGCCCGGGTGGGCCTGATCACCACCAGCGTCACCTATTACTACCGCAAGAAGGATGATCTCGCCGCGGCCTGTTTCCTGCGTGGCCTGGAACGGTTCGATGCCATGATCACCCAGGCAGCGGTCCAGCCTGATCCACCATCACGTCTGAAAACCTTCATCGACCTGTATCTTGATCTGAACCGGCGGGTCAGGCTGGGCGAGGCCACGCCCCTGACCAGTTTCACCGAGATCAAGGCCCTCAAGGAACCGCTGCGCTCATCGGTCTCCCAGGCCTTCAACGACCTTTTCCGGCGGGTGCGCGGCTTCTTCGAGGGCGAGGGCTTCGAGCACCTGGAGAAGCGCGAACGCAATGCCCGCACCCATCTGCTGATGGAGCAGGTCTTCTGGTCGGGCACCTGGTTGCGGCGCTACGATCTGGATGATTACGACCGCGTTCGGGACAAGATGTACGACATCCTGGTCGGCGGCCTGGCCGCGCCGGGGCGACTCTGGTCGCCCGCCGCCCTGCCCGATCCAACGCCGGTCTCGCCCGACGGCCTGGAATGGCGTGAGACCTTCCTGGTCGCCGCCACCCGGCTCATCAATCAGCGCGGCTATCGCGGCGCGTCCGTCGAGGACATCTCCGCGGCCCTGAACGTCACCAAGGGCTCTTTCTACCATCACCACGATGACAAGGACGCCCTGGTGGTTGAGTGCTTCCAGCGCACCTTCGCAGTGATCCGCAAGTCGCAGGTCGATGCCCGCGCCGGCCAGGGGACATCCTGGGACCAGGTTTCGGCCGCCACGGCGGCGCTGGTGGCCTATCAGCTGTCAGACCATGGTCCGCTGCTTCGCGCCTCGTCGATGGGGGCCCTGCCGACGGACATCCGCCATGAGATGGCCGAAGGCTATGGCCGGGGCTCGGAGCGCTTCGCAGCGATGATCTCGGACGGGATCGCTGACGGCTCGATCCGGCCCGTCGATCCGATGATCGCCGCCCACATGATCAATTCCATGCTCAATGCCGCCGCTGCCCTGGGAGCCTGGGTTCCCGGTGTCGAGCGTGATGAGGCGGCAGGGCTGTTCGCCCGCCCGCTCATGATGGGGCTGTTCACAGCCTAGTGGCCGTTACGGGACGCTCTGGCGCTATCGCCAAAAACAGAAGCGCGCCCCAGATGGGACGCGCTTCCGTCTTGATCGCTCCAGCGCGAGTTAGAACTTCTTGCGCAGTCCAACCTTGTAGGTCCGGCCCAGCGGATCCCCGGTGAAGGGGTCATAGGCGAGATCCAGACGGGCGTAGGACGGGTCCTTGTCGAACAGATTGGTGATCGCGGCCGTGACCGTCGTGTCCCAGGGCAGGAAGACGCGATAGGCCAGATCGGTCAGGACCTGGGCGTCGATCTTCTTGCCCCGGGTGATCTGGACGCCTGCTCCGGTCGTGTCCTTGTAGGCATTGGCCGCAAAGGGGGCCGTACGCTGATCGGTGTACGAGTCGATATAGTGGACCGTCAGGCGCACATTGTGCGGCCCCATGCTCCACTCGGTGTGAACGTCACCCTTCCACTGCGGGATTGGCACGACCGTGGTCTGGTAGTTGAGCAGGCCAACGGCGTCGAAGGCCTTCTCGACCACCACACCCTCGACGCTGGTGGCTCCAACCTTGTACTCAGCGATGTAGGTGGCATTGCCCCCGACCGCGAGATCGCCGCCAAGGACATTGCTGAACTCGTAGTCGACCGCAAAGTCGAAGCCGGAGTTCTTCACCGCCGCGCCATTGATGTAGTTGGTCTTCAGGCGCGCGATCGTCGTCGGGGGACCGCAGACACCGTTGAAGGTGAACCGCGCCGCCAGGGCCGGATAGAGCGCGCAGTTATTGGCCCCCGCGGCACCGTTCGGATAGAGGGCATTGACGATACCGGCCACGGGCTCGGTGACGATCGGGTTTTTGAAGTCGAACTGGAAGTAGTCGATGCTGGCTTTCAGCTTGCCGTGGCTGAACAGCAGGCCGGCATTGTAGGTATTGGCCTTTTCCGGATTGAGGTTCGGATTGCCGAAGATATCGACCGCCCGGAACGTGCCCAGAATGCTCTGCAGTGATGTCACCGAGGTCGTGGTGGTGATCGGATCCGGCGGCCCGCGGAAGGTGGAACCGGCGGAGCCCCGCACGGCCAGCCAGGGCAGGGCCTGCCAGCGCGCAGAGATCTTGGGATTGAAGGTGTCACCCACCGCGCCGCCATAGTCTTCAAAGCGGGCCGCCAGCTGGACCTGGAAATCGTCGGTGAAAGGCACCGACAGTTCGCCGAAGGCGGCCATCACATCAGACTGGTTGTCGGCCTCGTTGCCCACGCCCAGGAACATGAAGGGCCCGTTGCGCTGCGAACCGGTGCAGGTCGTGACGCCAAAGTCCGGCGTGTTGACGCAAGGATTGATCGCCGCATTGCTGATGTCGTTATAGTCGGCCTTGAAGTAGGTCCGGCGATACTGAACGCCCGCCGCCCAGGCGACATCGCCGCCGCTGAGGCTGATGGCGGTCTTGCCGTTCAGAACCGCTTCACCGACGAACAGTCGCGAGGACTGCTTGGTCGACAGCTTCTGGAAGAACCACTTGGCCAGGTCCTTGTTGACCGCCAGGGCCGAGTTGTAGGCCGGATTGGCGACGCCGGTGACGGCATTGCTCGGGATCGCGCTGGCAAACGGGTTGAAGTACATGCAGCCGCCGACGCCCGCAGTACCCTGGATACCGGGCAAGGTGGGATTGCTGTCGCAGGTTGGGCCGCCGAGGCCCTGCAGGGCCAGGGCGTAGCGGTTGACGAGGGTGTCATAACCCGTGCGGATACCGATCTCCTGGGAGTAGGTCAGAGCCATTTCCCAGCCGATGCCGTTGTCGAATTCGCCCTGCAGATCACCAGAGACCCGGAACGCGTCGAAGGCGCGCGAGCCGATCGAGGGGCCATAGCCGAAGGCCGGGTTGCCGCCGATCCCGAAGGGCCGGTTTGCCGCGTTGATGGCCCCGAAGGCAAAGATGGACCCCGGCGCCGAAAACTGGGTGCCGTTGACCAGATTGGTCAGCTGAACGGTCGGATTGGCCGCGATAAAGGCCTGCAGGCCCGGATTGGTCGCCGGAACAATGTAGCGCCCGGCGATGGGCGAAGCTTCCGCCGTCGGCACGGCCAGTGCGGCATAGGACGGTGAGGTGTTCCAGTCAGGGACGTCCGTATGGGCATACAGCACTTCGACATGGAACTTGGTCTTGTCGGACAGGTTGGCGTTGATCTCGCCATAGATCTGCACCGCGTCCGACTTCTCGACGAGATTGTCGAACGGGGTGTAGTGCCAGTAGCAGACCGGGGTCAGGCCGCTGAAGCCCGGGAAGCCGCCCAGGCCGCCGCAGCCCGGATCACGCATGCCACTGGTCGTGCTGGCCAGGGGAATAAAGGTCGAAGGGCTGCCCGCCGCCGACCAGCCGGCTTCCGGATTGTTCAGATAGGGGGTGTTGGCCCAGTTGCGCTCTGCCACGCTCAGTTTGGAGCGATGCTGCCAGCCCGCGCTGACCAGAAGATTGCCGTTGTCCCAGATCTTGCCGAAGGTCGCGTTCAGGCCGTAGTCGCCGTCCGAGCCATTGATGACCCGGTAATCGGCGCCCACCTCGAGCCCATCGACATTCCGCTTGGTGATGAAGTTGACGACGCCGGCGATGGCGTCCGAGCCATAGGTCGCTGCCGCGCCGTCCTTCAGGACTTCCAGCCGTCCAATGGCCGCCGCGGGGATGATGTTGGTGTCGACGATCCCTGCCCCGGCCGCACCGAACGGATTGATCGCCAGGCGCCGGCCATTCAGCAGCACCAGAGTGCGTTGCGAGCCAAGGCCGCGAAGATTGACCGAGCCCGAGCCTTCCGAGCCCTGGGCCCGGCTGTCGAACTGGTTGGTGTCACCCAGAACCCCACTGGAAACCGACAGGGCCTTGAGGAGTTCGACCGTGGAGGGAGAGCCACGCTTCTGCAGTTCTTCGGCACCGATCACATCGACCGGAAGGGCAGCGTCCTCAGGCGTACCCCGGATGAAGGAGCCGGTGACGACGACCTCTTCGACCTGTGTGGATGCCGCATCGGGCCGGGTCTGGGCGTGCGCCGCCCCGGCTGTCAGGGCGATGGCCAGGGCCAGTGACGAGCCGCCGCGCAGGAACACGGTTCTATTCATTATGCTTCCCTCCCTCGTTTGCTTTTTTGATGCTTATTTTAGGGGGCCTTGGTCGATCTCAGTCGTCGGGACGCCTTGCAATACAGGTCGCTGACCAGATCATCCCGTCGAGGAAGAAATCTGGCACCGCAGCATTTTCGAAACCTGATGATGCACCGCACATAACCGACACGCCTGGGATCTCCCTGAGCCGGATACCGGAAAACGCAAGCATACTGCCTCACAAGACGGAGCAAGGCGGGTCACGAACCTGAATTCGAACACCCGTTTCGATGATGCGGTATGTTTTTGAGGGACGCAACTGTCTCTCTGCCGCGCGAACGCCCAAGCCGCCTTCATCATGCCGGGCCGGTGATGCTCCGATGGCGGCATATCTCTAAGCATCTTGATTGTTAAGTTGCTTAGAGATATGCCGCGAACATGATTTGCGATTCAGCACCGTCCGACTGCATGCCCCGGGCCGCCTATGCCGACAGGCTCAGCGACCCCATCATGCAACGCCTGAAGGCGATCTCGTTTCTGAACCTCGAGATCGGCAAGAAGATCGGCGAGACCCTGGGGGTCAATGTCACCGACATGGCGGCGATGGAGCTGTTGATCGACGCGCGCACCCTGACGCCGAGCCAACTCGCCACTCAGCTGAAGGTGACGACTGCTGCAGCCACCCAGATCGTCGACCGTCTGGAGCGGGCCGGCCATGTCACGCGCGAGCGAAAGACCATCGACCGTCGAAAGATTTTCGTCGCGCCCGTGGAAGCTTCAGAGGTCAGGGCCTTCGCGCTGCTTGCTCCGATGCTCGATGCCCTGAGCGGCGTGATTTCCGACCTCACCCCCACCGAACGCAGCGTCATCGAGACCTTTCTGGACAAGGTCGTCGACATCTACCTCCAAGCGTCGGGGCCACCGTCCCCGTCTCCTGATCCGGTTGAACCTGATGACGCCTCCCCCACTGTCCCCGAGCGCCCGAGTACTGGCAGATGAAACCTAGCAAGACTGTCAGGCGACCTGGATCAGGCGCGAGCCTGTCGGCCCTGGCCCTTACGGGGCTGGTCCTGGCCGGCTGCGCGACCGACCCTCGCCACACAGCCGAGACCCGATTGCCCGCCACCTATGAGGGCGCGGCTGGAGCCGCCCTGCCCGACCAGGTGCTGGATCGCTGGTGGCTGGTTTTCAACGACCCCGCCCTGAGCGCGCTGGTAGATACCGCCCTGACCCAGAGCCAGGACGCCCGCCTGGCGGCAGCGCGCCTTGACGAGGCCCGGGCCGTACGACGCGGACAGGTACGGCAACTCTACATCCCCTCCACGCCCCTGACCGGCTCCGCCAACCGCAGCAGCACGGACATCATCGACCAGAGCGGGCCTGGCGGCTTTACCCAGGGCGGGGACAGCGAAAACTACAGCGGCAGCTTCGATGTCAGCTGGGAACTGGACCTGATCGGTCGCCGCCGAGCCGCCATGGGCGTCGTAAGCAACGATCTGGCCGCCAGCCGCTTCGCCTATGAAGGCGCTCGCGCCGCCCTGGCTGCCAGCGTCGCCCAGTCCTACTTCCAGGCGCGGGTCCTGGCCGTTCAGCTGGACGACGCGAGGGAGAGCGTCCGCATCGCCAGGGCCCTGGCCGATCTGGCTACCGGCCGCGTTGCCCGAGGTCTTTCACCGGGATCCGATGCGGATCGAACGGCCGCTGACCTGGCCCAGGCCGAGGCCCAGGCCGCCAGTCTTGAGGCGGAGCTGCAGGTTGCCCGCCGCAGTCTGCTGATCCTGGTCGGGCGGGGCATTGATCCCCTGGCCAGCCTGCCTGTGGCGGCGACCCTGGCCGATGCGCCCCCGACCACGACGGCCCTGCCCGGTACCCTTCTGGCCCGACGCCCGGATGTGCGCGAAGCCCAGGCCCGGCTGGCCTCGGCCTCTGCCAATCTGAAGGTCAATGAACTGGCCCTCTTCCCGACCTTCACCCTGAGCCCGGGCGTCGGATTGACCAAGGCGGTGTCGCCCAGTTTCCTGACGCCCGGATCGACATCCTCGACCACCAGTTCCGCTTGGTCGATCGGCCTGAACCTGTCGATCCCGGTGCTGAACATTCCCAAGCTGCTGGCAGATATTGACGCCCAGGACGCCCGCACGGAACAGGCGGCCCTGGCCTATGAGAAGACGGTGCAGGCGGCCTTCGGCGAAACCGAAGGTGCGCTACTTCAACTGTCCGCCGACCAGCGTCGGGTCGCCCTGCTCAGCGCCGGCGAACGTCGCGCAGCCACGGCCTACGAGGCCGCCCGCCGGGGCTATGCCGCCGGACTGAGCGACCTGACCTCGACCCTTCAGGCCGAGCAATCCTGGCGCGCCGCCCGGACGGGACTCAATGGTGCTCGGGGTCAGGCGCTGCAACGCACCGTCCAGACCTACAAGGCCTTGGGCGGCGGATGGACGCCATCGCCGAACCCCTCGGCCACTTCCGAACAAACCTCTTCGCGATGAGATCCGCTCCGATGAAACGCCCCCTGATCGCCGCCCTGCTTCTGACGACAGCCCTGGGCCTGACCGCCTGTGGCGACAAGCCGGACAAGTCCGCCAAGGCGACCGCCGCCAGCCCGGCGCGCGCCGTCACGGTCGGCCGCGTGGAAAGCCGTTCGCTGGGGGCCGGGTTCGAAGCCTCGGGCCAGCTGGTCCCGCGAGAGGAAGCCGCTGTCGGTTCCGAACTGGCCGGCTATCGTGTCGCCCGCGTCTATGTCGAGGAAGGGGCCTATGTCCGCGCCGGACAGCCGCTGGTCCAGCTGGACGATACCTTGCTGCGAGCCCAGATCGCCCAGCAGGCGGCCCTGACGGCCCAGGCCCAGGGCGAGGCGGCCCGGGTCGCCGGGCTCGACGGCCAGGGCGTGCTCAGCCAGGAACAGATCGAAAGCCGCCGCTATGCCGCCAAGGCACAGGAGGCCGCCCTGGCGGAACTCAAGACACGCTCCAGCCGCATGACCATCACGGCTCCCGTAGGCGGGCGCGTTCTGGAGCGGACCGTCCGACCCGGCGAGATCTCGGGCGGCGCAGCCGCACCCTGGTTCCGCATCGCCCGTGACGGCCTGGTCGAACTGGATGCCGAGGTCGGCGACGCCCAAATGTCCGCCGTTGCCGTCGGTCAGTCTGCCCAGGTGCTCCTGCCCGATGGTCGCACGACCTCTGGTGTTGTCCGCCTGGTCAGCCCCCGCATCGACGCCGCAACGCGTCTGGGAAAGGTGCGCGTTCGCTTGCCCAGGGACACAGGCCTTCGCCCTGGCGGCTTTGGCCGGGCCACCTTCGCGCCGTCAGGCCGCAAGGTGAAGGCCGTGCCGGAAACCGCGATCCGCTATGACGCCGAGGGCTCGTCCCTGGTCACCGTCGACGGGTCCAACCGCGCTCGCCAGACTCCGGTCCGCACCGGCCAACGTGGCGGTGGCTGGGTCGAACTGCTCGATGGGCCGCCCGTCGGTGCCCGAATGCTGCTCGGCGGCTCGGCCTTCACCCTCGACGGTGATCTGGTCAAGCCGGCTGACGCCAATGGCAAGGCCGCGCGCTGATGGCCAATGTTCGCATCTCCGCCTGGTCGATCAAGAACCCGATCCCGGTCGCGGTTCTGTTCATCGCCCTGATCCTGGCCGGCATTGCCAGCTACATGATGCTGCCGATCAAACAGTATCCCAATGTCTCGTTCCCGCTGGTGGCGGTGACCATCACCCAGAGCGGCGCAGCCGCGGGCGAGATGGAAACCCAGATCACCCGTCAGGTGGAAGACGCCGTCGCCGGGATCTCTAACGTCAAGAGCATCCGCTCTTCGGTCGTCCAGGGCGTCTCGACGACGTCGATCGAATTCGAGATCGGCGAAGACCTGCAGAAGGCCACCGACGAGGTCCGCTCCAAGGTCGATCAGGCCCGCGCCCTGCTGCCCCGCGAGATCGACGAGCCGATCGTCCAGCGCATCGATCTGGATTCGCTGCCAATCATCACCTACGCGGTCTCATCGCCGACGATGACGATCAGCGAACTGTCCTGGTTCGTCGACGACACGATCAGCCGCAGCCTGCAGGGCGAAAAAGGCGTCGCCCAGGTCGCGCGGGTTGGCGGGGTCAGCCGCGAGATCAACATCGTCATCGATCCCGACCGGATGGCGGCCGCGGGCCTGACGGCACCCCAGCTCAATGCGGCCCTGGCCAGTTTCAGCCTGGACGCCCCCGGCGGCCGGCTGGCGATCGGCGCGCGTGAACAGACCGTCCGTGTCCTGGCCGCCGCCCGCACGGTCGAGCAACTGCGCGCCCTGACCATTCCCACGGCCGGCGGCCGGTTCGTCCGCCTGACCGACGTGGCCGAGGTCGGCGACGGCGCGGGTGAGGCGCGGTCCTTCGCCCGTCTCGACGGCCGCCCCGTGGTGGCCTTCCAGGTCAGCAAGACCAAGGACGCCAGCGACGTCCGCGTCGAGGACGGCATCAAGATCGCCATCGAGAAGATGGTCCAGGCCCATCCCGACGTCACCTTCACCAAGATCTATTCGATCGTCGACGACACCCGAGCGAGTTTCGAGGCGACCCGAACGACCCTGCTCGAAGGCATGTTCCTGGCCGCCGTGGTGGTGTTCCTGTTCCTGCGCGAATGGCGGGCCACCGCGATCACCGCCATCGCCATGCCGATGTCGCTCATCCCGACCTTCATCTTCATGGCGGTCATGGGCTTCTCGCTCAATGTCGTGACCCTGCTGGGCCTGACTTTGGTGATCGGCATCCTGGTCGACGACGCCATCGTCGAGATCGAGAACATCGAAAAGCGCGTGGCCGCCGGGGAAAGACCCTATGCAGCCGCCATGGTCGGGGCCGATGCCATCGGCCTGGCCGTCGTCGCCACCACCTTCACCATCGTCGCGGTCTTCGCGCCCGTGGCCTTCATGCCGGGCATCCCGGGCCAGTTCTTCCGGGAGTTTGGCCTGACGGTTGCCGTCGCCGTGCTGTTCTCTCTGGTGGTGGCCCGCCTGCTGACCCCGCTGCTAGCGGCCTATTTCCTCAAGCCGGCCGCCCACCCGCGCCCGCGCAAGCCGTTCAAGGGCCTGTACCGAGACGTCCTGGAATGGGCGCTCGATCACCGGATCGTGGCCTGCATCATCGGTGGGGTGATCTTCGCCTTCTCGATCGCCATGGCCGCCGGCCTGCCGGCCGGCTTCCAGCCGCCGGCCAATAACAACTACTACTACCTGAAGGTCCAGGGCCCTCCCGGGGCCACGGCCGCCGACATGGATCGCGCGGTCCAGTCGATCACCAAACTGTTCAAGGCGCGACCGGAGACGGCCCACGTCTTTGCTCAGGTCGGCTCGGTGATCGCCGCCAGTGGCCCGGGCGGCGGATCCGGCGGCAGCGACCTGCGCGACGGCACGGTGACCATTGTCCTGCACGATGAGCGCGAGCTCCGCGTGCCGGAAATCAAGGCCCTGATGCGGGAGAAGCTGCTCGACCTGCCGGATGTTCGCGTCAGCCTGCTGAGTGACGACGGCTCGGCCGAGGTCTCCACCATCCTGACCAGCGAGAACGGCGAAGCCCTGGAGCGTGCCGCCCTGACCCTCGAGCGTCAGATGCGGGGCCTGAAGACCATCGCGGATCCTCGCCCGGCCTCACCGCCTAGCGGACCGGAAATCGTCATCCGCCCCCGCCCCGACGAGGCCGCCCGTCTCGGCGTCTCACCGGCCGATATCGCCGCCATCGCTCGCGTGGCCTCGGTCGGCGACATTGACGCCAATGTCGCCAAGCTGACGGACGGCGAGCGCCGCCTGCCGATCCGGGTGCGTCTGGATGACAGCACGCGGGGCGACCTGGCCCGGATCAAGGCCCTGCAACTGCCGACCGCATCCGGCGGCTATACGCGGCTCGACGCCGTGGCCGATGTCGAGTTCCAGGCCGGTCCGGCCAAGATCGAACGCTTTGGCCGCAAGCGCCAGCTGACCACCGAGGCGGACCTTCAGCCCGGCGTCGTCCTTGGCTCGGCGACGGTCGAGGTCGACAGTCTTCCGATCATGAAGAACCTGCCAGCCGGCGTGGAAAAGGCTACCGGCGGCACGGAAGAAGCCATGGGCGAGCTGTTCGGCGGCTTCGCCATCGCCCTGCTGTCGGCGATCTTCCTGGTGTTCGGCGTGATGGCCCTGCTGTTTGGCAGCTTCTTCAAGCCGATCACCATCATGTCCGCCCTGCCCCTGGCGATCGGCGGAGCCTTTGCCGGCCTGCTGCTCTGCGGCATGAGCATGTCGATCCCCTCGCTGATCGGCCTGCTGATGCTGATGGGTCTGGCTGCCAAGAACTCCATCCTGCTCGTGGACTATGCGATCGAGGAGGAGCGAGCCGGCAAGCCCCAGCGCGAGGCCATCCTTGAGGCCTGTCGCGAACGGGCCCGGCCGATCATCATGACCACCCTGGCCATGATGGCCGGCATGCTGCCGACGGCCCTCGGGATCGGCAAGGGCGCCGAATTCCGTCAGCCTATGGCCGTGGCGGTGATCGGCGGCCTGATCACCTCGACGGTCCTGTCCCTGGTCCTGGTGCCGGTGGTCTATGAGATCGTCGACGACTTCGAGAACTGGCTGAAGCCCAAGCTGGCACGCTGGACCACGCCACGCGAGGCACCGGTAGCGGCGACGCCGGATGGGGCAATGCCGGTGGATCGGATCTAGAACCAAGGGCCCCGGCGCGAACCGGGGCCCTTTTTCAGATCGGTGCCTCAGCGGATCGAGGCGATCTCGTAGAGGAAATCGACATAGCCCATGGTGGCACCGACCAGGCCTTCGACCTTCGGGTTGGAGGATTCGATCACGTAGTATTCGTTCGGCGCGTGAGCACCGCTGCCGTGGCCCAGACCGAACTGCCCGGCCGGCAGGCCGACGGGCGCAGAGGTGAAGACCGCGCCCGGCCATGAGCCGGCCAGGCGCGGATAGACCGAGGTCTCGACGCCCAGCCGCTTGTAACTATTGAGTTCAGCGCGGATCAGCCGGCTGTTCTCGTCGGTCTCGGTAGGATCGTAGCCACCGCTGACATTGACCTCGATGTCCTGGAAACCGCGCTTGTCGAGATGGGCCCTAAGTTTGGCCACGCAGTCGGCCATGGTCATGTTGGGCACCAGGCGCAGGTCGATCTTGGCGACGGCACGACCCGGCAGCACGGTCTTGCCGCCGGGGCCGGTATAGCCCGAGACCAGACCCTCGATATTGATCGTGGGCTGCGAGGCCAGGCGCTCCAGGGCCTTTTCCCACGGCAGGTCGTCGATCCAGCGATCCACCCCCAATGCCCGCTTGGCATCAGCCTCGCTCATGCGCTGGGCCGCCAGGCCGATCAGTTCGCGTTCGCGCGCGGTCAGCGGGCGCACCTTCTCGAAATAGCCGTCTATCGCGGGCGTATTGCCATCCGGGGTGACCAGGGTGGTCAGGGCCTGGACCAGTCGCCAGGCGGGGCTGTCGACCCTGGCCTTCTCGCTGGAATGGATATCGGTCCGGGGACCCCGTCCCCATTTGGCTCCGCTGGCCACCAGTTCGAGCTCGACTATGCCCTTGGCCCCCAGATTGACACTGACGCCACCATTGCTGGGGCTCTGCCAGCCCGCGGGAATGACCACGCCCTCGCAGCGCTTCAGCGCCGCCAGAATGTGTGGCCGGCTGACGATCTGGTGGAAGTGCGGACTGCCGATCTCTTCCTCGCCCTCGCAGACCAGCACCAGATTGACCGGTGACTTACGGCCGGCCGCGCGGAGGGCGTGGAGCGCGGCGAGGAACGCCGCTTCCGGGCCCTTCTGGTTGACGGCCCCGCGACCCACGATGACCTTGCCGAAGCCCGGCTTGTCGACGATGCGCGCCTCCAGCGGCGGCGAACTCCACTCGGCGGGATCGAACTGCTTCACGTCGTACATGAAGTAGATGCCCATCCACCGCTTGGCACCGACGTCCAGGGTGGCGAAGACCCCGGGGTGGCCATCGGTCGGGACCTTCTCGACCTGTTGGAAACCGGCATCGCGGGCCAGGGCCATCATGTAGTCGGCCCCCTTGTCCATGTCGCGATTCTCGGCGGCGATGGACGGCAGGGCGATCCAGTCCTGGATGCGCTTGACCGAAGCGTCGAAGCCGGCTTCGGCGGCCTTGCGGACGGCCGCCAGGTCCCCGCTGGCAGCGAAGGTCAGGCCCGGCGTGAACAGGGTGAAGGTAGCGGCCCCGGTCAGCAGCGTTCGGCGATCCTGGACCAGGCCAGTGCGCTTTGATGTGTTGGTCATGTCGTTCCCCCCGCGATCAGGCGTCGCGGGATTAGAACCGGCTACACGGCGAGCGGCAAGCGGTTCGGGAACCTTGGGCTAGGCAAGCAAAAGGCCCCGGCGTTTCCGCCGGGGCCTTCGCTTAGATCAGCTTGTCGCTGAAGACCGGTCGATTACTCGACGATCTTGGCAACCACGCCGGCGCCGACCGTACGGCCGCCTTCGCGAATGGCGAAGCGCAGGCCCTGGTCCATGGCGATCGGGGTGATCAGCTCGACGTCCAGCTCGGCGTTGTCGCCCGGCATGATCATTTCCACGCCTTCGCGCAGCTTGATGATCCCGGTGACGTCCGTCGTGCGGAAGTAGAACTGCGGGCGATAGTTGGTAAAGAACGGGGTGTGACGGCCGCCTTCTTCCTTGTTCAGGATATAGGCCTCAGCCACGAACTTCGTGTGCGGGGTGATCGAACCCGGCTTGCAGAGAACCTGGCCGCGCTCGACGTCTTCGCGCTTGGTGCCGCGCAGCAGAACGCCGACGTTGTCGCCAGCCTGGCCCTGGTCCAGCAGCTTGCGGAACATTTCGACGCCCGTGCAGGTCGTCTTCTGAACCGGACGGATGCCGACGATTTCGACTTCTTCGCCGACCTTGACGATACCCTTTTCGATACGGCCGGTGACCACGGTGCCGCGGCCCGAGATCGAGAACACGTCTTCGACCGGCATCAGGAACGGCAGGTCCAGCGGACGGGCCGGCTGCGGGATGTAGTCGTCAACCGTCTGCATCAGCGCGAAGATCGACTCTTCACCGATCTTGGGGTTGCCACCGTCGATGGCGACCTTGGCCGAGCCCTTGGTGATCGGAATGTCGTCGCCCGGGAAGTCATAGGACGAAAGCAGCTCGCGCACTTCCATCTCGACCAGTTCCAGCAGCTCTTCGTCGTCGACCAGGTCGACCTTGTTCATGTAGACGACCAGGGCCGGAACGCCGACCTGACGGGCCAGCAGGATGTGCTCGCGGGTCTGGGGCATCGGGCCGTCAGCGGCCGAAACCACCAGGATCGCGCCGTCCATCTGCGCCGCGCCGGTGATCATGTTCTTCACATAGTCGGCGTGGCCGGGGCAGTCGACGTGGGCATAGTGACGGTTGGCCGTCTCATATTCCACGTGCGCGGTGTTGATCGTGATGCCGCGGGCCTTTTCTTCCGGCGCAGCGTCGATGTCGGCGTAGTTCATCGCCTTGCCGCCGCCGGACTTGGCCAGCGTGATGGTGATCGCAGCCGTCAGCGTCGTCTTGCCATGGTCAACGTGACCGATGGTGCCGATGTTGCAGTGCGGCTTAGTGCGTTCGAACTTTTCCTTGGCCATTTTTCTCTACCTTCGGACCCCAAACCCCTCAAAAAGTGGGGGGGCCTGCAATGAATGGGGAATATCTGGGGTTAACTTAGGCGTACTTCTTGATCACTTCGTCGGCGACGTGTTGCGGCACCGGCTCGTAGTGATCGTAGACCATGCTGAACTGGGCGCGGCCTTGCGACATGCCCCGCAGGGTGTTCACGTAGCCGAACATGTTGGCCAGCGGCACGAAGGCGTTCACCACCGTGGCGTTGCCGCGCATGTCTTGACCCTGGATCATGCCACGACGGCTGTTGAGGTCACCGATGACCGAACCCAGGTACTCTTCCGGGGTCACGACCTCGACCTTCATGATCGGCTCGAGCAGCTTGGGAGCGCCCTTTTCGCGCAGCTCCTTGAAGGCGGCGCGCGAAGCGATTTCGAAGGCTAGGACCGACGAGTCGACGTCGTGGTACTTGCCGTCGGTCAGGGTGGCCTTGAAGTCGATCAGCGGGAAGCCGGCCAGCAGGCCGTTGTCCTTGACGGAGTTCAGACCCTTTTCGACGCCCGGGATGTATTCCTTGGGCACCGCGCCACCGACGATCGAGTTTTCGAACACGAAGCCCGAACCCGGCTCGCCCGGCTCGAAGGTGATCATGACGCGGGCGAACTGGCCCGTACCACCGGTCTGCTTCTTGTGGGTGTAGTCGATGTCGACCTTGCGGCCCAGGCTTTCGCGATAGGCAACCTGCGGCGCGCCGATATTGGCTTCGACCTTGTAGGTCCGCTTCAGGATGTCGATCTTGATGTCCAGGTGCAGTTCGCCCATGCCCTTCAGGATCGTCTGGCCGCTTTCGAAGTCGGTCGAGACGGTGAAGGACGGATCTTCAGCGGCCAGCTTTTGCAGGGCGACGCCCAGCTTTTCCTGGTCAGCCTTCGACTTGGGTTCGACGGCGATTTCGATCACGGGCGCCGGGAATTCCATGCGCTCCAGGATCACCGGCGACTTCAGCGGATCGCACAGGGTGTCACCGGTGCGGGTTTCCTTGAGGCCGGCCAGGGCGACGATGTCGCCGGCATAGGCTTCCTTGATGTCTTCGCGGTTGTTGGAGTGCATGAGCAGCATGCGGCCAACGCGCTCGCGCTTGTCGCGCGTGGCGTTGAGCAGGCCCATGCCGGTTTCCAGCTTGCCCGAATAGATGCGGCAGAAGGTCAGCGAACCGACGAAGGGGTCGTCCATGATCTTGAACGCCAGAACCGACAGGGGCTCTTCGTCCGAGGCGCGACGCACGACTTCTTCTTCGGTCTTGAAGTCGATGCCCTTGGTCGGCGGGATGTCCAGCGGCGACGGCAGGTAGTCGACGACGGCGTCCAGGAGCGTCTGCACGCCCTTGTTCTTGAAGGCCGAGCCGCAGAGGATCGGATAGAAGGCACCGGTCAGAACGGCCTTGCGCAGGCACTTCTTGATGACTTCTTCCGAGGGCTCTTCGCCGCCCAGATAGGCTTCCATCGCCTCGTCGTCCATTTCGACGGCGTTCTCGACCAGATAGGCACGGGCCTCGACAGCCTTGTCCATCAGGTCGGCAGGGATTTCTTCATCGCGGAAGTTGGCGCCCAGGGCGTCGTTGTCCCAAACCACGGCCTTCATGCGGACCAGATCCACCAGGCCGCTCAGCGAGGTTTCCGAGCCGATCGGGAACTGGATCGGAACAGCCTTGGCGCCCAGGCGATCGCGGATCGACTCGACCGACTTGTCGAAGTCGGCACCGATCTTGTCCATCTTGTTGACGAACACGATGCGCGGAACATTGTACTTGTCGGCCTGGCGCCAGACGGTTTCGGTCTGGGGCTCAACGCCGGCATTGCCGTCCAGAACGGTGACAGCGCCATCGAGCACGCGGAGCGAGCGTTCGACTTCAATGGTGAAGTCGACGTGCCCGGGGGTGTCGATGATGTTCAGGCGCTTGCCGTTCCAGAACGCAGTCGTCGCGGCCGACGTGATCGTGATGCCGCGCTCCTGCTCCTGCTCCATCCAGTCCATGGTGGCGGCGCCATCGTGGACTTCGCCGATCTTGTGCGACTTACCTGTGTAGTACAGGATCCGCTCGGTCGTCGTCGTCTTTCCGGCGTCGATGTGCGCCATGATGCCGAAGTTACGGTAGTCTTCGATTTTATGCTGGCGGGCCATGATGGAGCTCTGCGTAGCGCTGCTGTGAGGCAGGGACATTTAAACGTGCGGCGCGGGCGGTTTATCGCAAACCGCCCGCGCCTGAAAGAGTGCTGGTAAGAAAGCTTACCAGCGGTAGTGCGAGAACGCCCGGTTGGCTTCAGCCATCTTGTGGGTGTCTTCGCGCTTCTTCACCGCGGTGCCGCGGTTGTTGGAAGCATCGAGCAGTTCACCAGCCAGCTTTTCGGTCATGGTGTTCTCGCCACGCTTGCGCGCAGCGGTCACCAGCCAGCGGATGGCCAGGGCACGACGACGGTCCGGACGGACTTCCACGGGCACCTGATAGGTGGCGCCGCCAACGCGACGCGACCGGACTTCGATCGCCGGGGCGACGTTGTCCAGGGCGGAGTGGAAGGTCTCAAGCGGACCTTGGTCCTTGCGCTTGTTTTCCAGGATGTCGAAAGCACCATATATGATGTTTTCGGCGACGGCTTTTTTGCCCTCATACATCACATAGTTCATGAACTTCGTGACGATCAGATCTCCAAACTTGGGATCCGGCAGGACTTGGCGTTTCTCGGCGCGACGGCGGCGGGACATTCTTCTTTTCCTTACTTCGGACGCTTGGCGCCGTAGAGCGAACGACGCTGCTTACGATCCTTAACACCTTGGGTGTCGAGGACGCCGCGCAGGATGTGATAGCGGACGCCGGGCAAGTCCTTGACGCGGCCGCCGCGGATGAGCACCACCGAGTGCTCCTGCAGGTTGTGGCCTTCGCCCGGGATGTAGCAAACGGCTTCAATGCCGGTGGTCAGACGGACCTTGGCGACCTTACGCAGAGCCGAGTTCGGCTTCTTCGGGGTCGTCGTATAGACGCGGGTGCAAACACCGCGACGTTGTGGGCAGCCCTTGAGGGCCGGCACCTTGTTCCGGACCGGCTTAGGCTGGCGCGGTTTGCGGATGAGCTGGTTGACGGTAGGCATTAAGTCTCTGCTCTGATGGAAGCGTGTGCCTTTCGGCCGGGGCGCTTCAGGTCCTAGTCATGTAGTCCGGCTTGCGAGACTCCAAACGGAGACCCAATAAACACGAAACTCGCCGGGACGCGGAAAGCGTTCCGGCGGGCTATCCGTCGGTTGGGGACGGGCGCTTACCAGGACAGGCACAGGGCCCGCCTCGAAAGAGCGCGGTATTTACTCGCGAAGTCGATCCGCGTCAACGCCAGTGATTGCACCGGTTAATAGCACCTTAACGGCCACGCTTTCGCCACCTGGCGTCGCCATTGTCGCCTCGGGCTTCCCTTTTGTGTCGAGTGGCGTTTGGTCCGGTCAAGGTCGCATTCAAATCGGGTCGGACGCGGCCTCCTGCTCGCCGGATCGGTAGCAGCCCATGCGCTCGTGCTGGCGTTGCTGGCCCTGCCCCAGGCCACAGCATTCCTCGACCGCTCGGACGACGAGGACGCCCTGACGGTGACCCTCGTGCGGCCGCAGAGGCCTCTGACCACGGCGAGGTCACAGCCGGTGAACGCCAGCAGCGTGGATGGCCGCCCCCTGGCCGTGCGGCCCAGTCCCCGTTTGCCGGCCCTGCCGGTACCGCCGGGCGTGCCCACCCTGCCGACGCTTCCCGCCATCGGGACGGGCAACGCTTCAGCCCCGCCGCCGGAAGGTCCGCGCGGAGACCTCCGGACGGCCCTGAGGTCAAGCGGCGTCGGTTGCGCCAATGGCACTGCTGTCGGGCTGAACCGACGCGAACAGGAACGGTGCGACGAGCGCTGGGGTGAAGCGGCCCGCCGGGCTCCGCTCTACTCCGAGGCCCCCATGGATCCAGCCAAGCGGGCCGCCTTCGACCAGATCGCCGCCGGCCAGGCCGCCGCCCGGCGCTACCGTCAGGCCCCGATGGGACCTGGCGTGGATCATCGCAGCCGCGATGGCCCCGGTCAGGTCAAGGAGATCCCGTTCGTGATGGGCAACACCGACGGCATCGGGCGCAAGAAGTCGGACGAGAGCCTGGGCATTCGACGCTGAGATTAGGCCTTGGGTCGCATGACCAGCCAGGGCGTCGGACCGGCCCGCCATTCCCAGAGGGCCAGCACCATGTCCAGATGGCTCCGGTGTGTCAGAACCGGTGGCAAGTCTGCCTTGCCAACCTCCGGGTCCAGCCGTCGGATGTCGTGGCTGGCAGCGAACCGCTCCATGATCCGGTCCGTGACCCCCGGGCGGAGGCCGGGATGGGTCTCGACAATCAGGTTATAGCCCGCCAGGGCGGGATAGAGATCCGGCCGCAGGAGATCGTCCTCGGCCCCCTCGGCGTCGATAAACACCAGGATACGGCCCTTGTCCTGGAAGGTCGCGAAATCGGTACCGTCAAAGGCCCCACGGATGACGACCCGATCCGCCACGCCATTGGCCTGGGCCAGGAAGCCGCAACGCCGACGGGCGGTTTCGTCGATGTCATAGGCGTTGACGATGGCGTCCGGCATCAAGCGGGCCAGGCCGACGGCATAATAGCCTTCCGCGCAGCCGATATCGATGACGTGATCCAGTCCGGCCGCCGCGAAGGCCAGCAGGTCGGGGTGAAGCTCGCGCTCATAGACACCCAGCAACCTGGGCAGAAGAGCGCCTTCGGCAGCATTGACGACATAATCCAGGCCGGAAAAGGGACCGGACCGGACCTGCAGGCCATCAGCGGCGAGCGTGTTGACCCAGAGTTGCGTGCGCCATTTGACGGCCGTCATCAGGGATTTGGCCAGCAATTCCTCGTCCGACAACTGGTCAGATTTGGCGACGAGGTCCCTGAGCCGCGCCGCACTGTCTGATGTCAAACCCATTGTGGCCGGTCCCCGAGGCGATGATCTCCAGATCTAAACCCATGGGCGAAACGCGGAAAGCCCGGGATCGCTCCCGGGCTTTCTTGAGTCATCCGATTGGCGGGCGCATGGCTTGCACCCGCCAGACTGGACATCGCAAACCGCCTATTCGGCGTCGGCGAGGGCGATGGCCTCGGGAAGAGGCTCCATCGCATCTTCACGCTGCTGGGCCAGTTGCTCGTCGCGCTTGGCGGCGACGCGCTGCAGGCTGCGCAGATAGGAACCCGTACCGGCGGGGATCAGGCGACCCACGATGACGTTTTCCTTCAGGCCTTCCAGGGTGTCGGTCTTGCCGTGCACCGAGGCTTCGGTCAGGACGCGGGTCGTTTCCTGGAACGACGCGGCCGAGATGAAGCTCTTGGTTTGCAGCGAGGCCTTGGTGATACCGAGCAGCACCGGCTGGGTGGTGGCCGGACGACCACCCCGCGCGACGGCGCGGTCCTGCTCGATGTAGAACTCGGGCTTGTCGAGCTGATCGCCCTTGATCAGGCCCGTATCGCCCGGCTCCAGGATCTCGACCTTCTGCAGCATCTGACGAACGATCGTCTCGATGTGCTTGTCGTTGATCGGCACGCCCTGCAGTCGATAGACCTCCTGGATTTCGTCCACGAGGAAGTTGGCCAGGGCCTCGACGCCGAGGATGCGCAGGATGTCGTGCGGATCCAGGTTGCCGTCGATGATGTACTCGCCGCGCGCGATGAAGTCGCCATCGTGCACTGCGATGTGCTTGCCCTTGGGGATCAGGAACTCGACCGGCTCGCCTTGGTTGCCGTCTGCATCGACTTCCGGGGTGATCTTGATACGGCGCTTATTCTTGTAATCCTTGCCGAATTCGACGCGACCGTCCATTTCCGCGATGACCGCGCAGTCCTTCGGACGGCGGGCTTCGAAGAGTTCGGCGACGCGTGGCAGACCGCCGGTGATGTCGCGGGTCTTGGCACCTTCGGTCGGGATCCGTGCGATGACCTCGCCCGGCTTGACCATGTCGCCATCGGCCACCGACAGAATGGCCCCGACCGACATCAGGTAGCGAGCCTCGCCGCCGTTAGCCAGACGGACATAGGAGCCGTCTTCGCCCAGCACGCCCATGGCCGGACGCAGGTCCGAAGCGCGGGCCGAGGTGCGCCAGTCGGCGATCACGCGTTGCGCGATACCGGTGGCTTCGTCGGTTTCCTCGCGGACGGAGAAGCCGTCCACCAGGTCTTCGGCGCGAATGCGGCCGGCGACTTCGGTGATGATTGGGGTGGTGTAGGGGTCCCAATCGGCCAGGCGCTGTCCGCGCTTGACCTTCTCGCCGTCCTTGATCTTCAGGCGCGCGCCGTAAGGCGGCTTGTAGTTTTCGCGTTCCTTGCCGTCGACCAGGACGCTGACGGCCGTGTTGCGGCTCATCACGACCAGGAAGCCGTCGGCGCCGGTCACGGTGGCACCGGTCACGCGGACCGTACCGTCGTTGCTGCTTTCGAAGAACGACTGCTCGGCCACCTGGGCGGTGCCGCCGATGTGGAAGGTTCGCATCGTCAGCTGGGTGCCGGGCTCACCGATGGACTGGGCGGCGATGACGCCGACCGCTTCACCGATGTTGACCGGGGTACCACGGGCCAGGTCGCGGCCGTAGCAGGCACCGCAGACGCCGATCTTGGCTTCGCAGGTCAGGACCGAACGCACTTTCACCGACTGCACGGCAGCCGCCTCGATGGCGTCGGCCATGTTTTCGTCGAGATAGGTATCGGCCGGAACGACCAGCTCGCCGGTCGCCGGGTCCTTGATGTCCTCGGCCGAGAAACGGCCCAGGACGCGGGCGCCCAGCGAGACCAGAACGTCGCCGCCCTCGACGACGGCGCGCAGGGTGATGCCCCGCGTGGTGCCGCAGTCTTCCTCGACGATGATGCAGTCCTGCGCGACGTCGACCAGACGACGGGTCAGGTAACCCGAGTTGGCGGTCTTCAGCGCGGTGTCGGCCAGACCCTTACGGGCACCGTGGGTGGAGTTGAAGTACTCCTGAACGGTCAGGCCTTCCTTGAAGTTCGAGACGATCGGGGTCTCGATGATCTCGCCCGAGGGCTTGGCCATCAGACCGCGCATGCCGCCCAGCTGCTTCATCTGGGCCTGCGAACCACGAGCACCGGAGTGGGCCATCATGTAGATGGCGTTGATTTCCTTCTCGCGGCCGTTCTCGTCCTTATGCTTCATCTGAAGCTCGGCCATCATCTCGTCAGCGACGCGATCGGTGGCCTTGGCCCAGGCGTCAACGACCTTGTTGTACTTCTCACCCTTGGTGATCAGGCCGTCGGCGTACTGCTGCTCATATTCTTCAGCCAGCGAGCGGGTTTCGGCGACGATGGCCTCTTTCCGCTGCGGGATGATGATGTCGTCCTTGCCGAAGGAAATGCCGGCCTTGGCCGCTTCCTTGAAGCCCAGACCCATGATCTGGTCGGCAAAGATGACCGTCGCCTTCTGACCGCAGTGGCGGTAGACGATGTCGATCAGATTGCCGATTTCCTTCTTGGTCAGCGCCTTTTCGATCAGGCGGTGACCCACCTGCGGGTGACGCGGCAGCAGGGCGGCGATCTTCATCCGGCCAGGCGTGGTGTCGATCACGCGGCGACGTGCCACGCCATCGGCGTCCACTTCCGTGAAGCGCGACTTGATCTTGGCGTGCAGGCTGACGACGCCGGCGTCCATGGCGGCTTCGATTTCGGCGATGTCGCTGAAGATCTTGCCTTCACCCGGCTCGCCGTCGCGGGCGACCGACAGATAGTACAGACCCAGGACGATGTCCTGCGACGGCACGATGATCGGGCGACCGTTGGCGGGCGACAGGATGTTGTTGGTCGACATCATCAGGACGCGGGCTTCCAGCTGGGCCTCAAGGCTCAGCGGGACGTGAACGGCCATCTGGTCGCCGTCGAAGTCGGCGTTGAAGGCGGCGCAGACCAGCGGGTGCAGCTGGATGGCCTTGCCCTCGATCAGCTTGGGCTCGAACGCCTGGATGCCCAGACGGTGAAGCGTCGGCGCGCGGTTCAGCAGGACCGGGTGCTCGCGGATCACCTCTTCGAGGATGTCCCACACCTGGGGCTGTTCGCGCTCGACCATGCGCTTGGACTGCTTGACGGTGCCTGACAGGCCCTTGGCGTCCAGACGCGCATAGATGAACGGCTTGAACAGCTCGAGTGCCATCTTCTTGGGCAGGCCGCATTCGTGCAGCTTCAGGTCGGGACCGACCACGATGACCGAGCGGCCCGAATAGTCGACGCGCTTGCCGAGCAGGTTCTGACGGAAGCGACCCTGCTTGCCCTTCAGCATGTCGGCCAGCGACTTCAGCGGACGCTTGTTGGCGCCGGTGATGACGCGACCGCGACGGCCGTTGTCGAACAGGGCGTCGACCGACTCCTGCAGCATCCGCTTTTCGTTGCGGATGATGATGTCAGGGGCGCGCAGCTCGATCAGGCGCTTCAGGCGGTTGTTGCGGTTGATGACCCGGCGATAGAGGTCATTCAGGTCGGAGGTGGCGAAGCGGCCGCCGTCCAGCGGCACCAGCGGGCGCAGTTCCGGCGGGATCACCGGCACGACCGTCAGCACCATCCACTCGGGGCGGTTGCCCGATTCCGAGAAGGCTTCGAGGATCTTCAGGCGCTTGCTGAACTTCTTCTGCTTCATGTCCGACACGGTGCCGGCCAGCTCTTCACGCAGGCGGTCGGCTTCCTTGTCGAGGTCGATCGCCTTCAGCAGGTTCTGCACGGCCTCGGCACCGATCTCGGCGGTGAAGCTGTCATCGCCGTATTCTTCCTGGGCGCGCATATAGTCGTCCTCGCTGAGCAGCTGGTGCTGCTTCAGCGGGGTCAGGCCCGGCTCGGTGATGATGTAGTATTCGAAGTACAGGACGCGCTCGATGTCCTTCAGCGGCATGTCGAGCATCATGGCGATGCGCGAGGGCAGCGACTTCAGGAACCAGATGTGCGCGACCGGCGAGGCCAGTTCGATGTGGCCCATGCGCTCGCGACGGACGCGGGCCAGGGTGACTTCAACACCGCACTTTTCGCAGATGATGCCCTTGTACTTCATGCGCTTGTACTTGCCGCACAGGCATTCGTAGTCCTTGGTCGGGCCAAAGATACGGGCGCAGAACAGGCCGTCACGCTCGGGCTTGAACGTACGGTAGTTGATGGTTTCCGGCTTCTTGATCTCGCCGAACGACCACGAGCGGATCTTTTCAGGCGAAGCCAGCGAAATACGGATCTGGTCGAAGGTCGGAGCGGCCTGGACCGGATTGAAGATGTTCAGGACTTCCTGGTTCATCTTGGTTCCTTCTGCGGGACTACCCGCGAAAATTCTTGAGACGGAGAGCGGCGATCAAAGGCCCCTCCCCGGTCTTCCGACCGGAGAGGGTGCGATGGATCAGCTGTTCTCCAGCTCGACGTTCAGGCCGAGCGAGCGCATTTCCTTGACCAGCACGTTGAAGCTTTCGGGGATACCGGCTTCGAACGTGTCGTCGCCACGGACGATCGACTCGTAGACCTTGGTGCGGCCGGCCACGTCGTCGGACTTCACCGTCAGCATTTCCTGCAGGGTGTAGGCCGCGCCGTAGGCTTCCAGAGCCCAGACTTCCATTTCCCCGAAGCGCTGTCCGCCGAACTGGGCCTTACCACCCAGCGGCTGTTGCGTGACGAGCGAGTACGGACCGATCGAGCGGGCGTGGATCTTGTCGTCGACCAGGTGGTGCAGCTTCAGCATGTAGATGTAGCCGACCGTGACCGGACGCTTGAACTGCTCGCCGGTCTGGCCGTCGTACAGGATCGATTGGCCCGACGGATCGAGGCCCGCCATGCGCAGGTGATCCTCGATGTCGCCGATCCGCGCACCGTCGAACACGGGGGTCGCGATCGGAACGCCCTTGCCGAGGTTGCGGGCCAGTTCCACCAGACCCTCTTCGGTGTCGGGCAGTTCTTCGTCCGGGCCATAGATCTCGGTCAGACGCTCAACGAGCGCCTGCTTCTGACCGCCGGCCTGCCAGTCTTCCAGCAGGGCCGTGATCTGCTTGCCGAGACCGGCGCAGGCCCAGCCCAGGTGGGTTTCGAAGATCTGGCCGACGTTCATGCGCGAGGGCACGCCCAGCGGGTTCAGAACCACGTCGACGTGCGTCCCGTCGGCGAGGAACGGCATGTCCTCGATCGGCAGGATGCGCGAGATGACGCCCTTGTTGCCGTGACGGCCGGCCATCTTGTCGCCGGGCTGAAGCTTGCGCTTCACGGCCACGAAGACCTTGACCATCTTCATCACGCCCGGGGGCAGTTCGTCGCCGCGCTGCAGCTTGTCGACCTTGTCCTCGAAGCGGCGGTCCAGACGCTTGCGGTTCTCGTCGAACAGACGGCGCAGGCTTTCCAGTTCGCCCATCGCCTTCTCGTCTTCGAGAGCGATCTGCCACCACAGGCCCGGCTGGATTTCAGCCAGCTTGTCGGCGGTGATCTCGCCGCGCGACAGGCCCTTGGGACCCGACAGGGCCACATTGCCGATCAGCAGCTCGCGCAGACGGCCCGAGATGTTGCGGTTCAGGATCGCGAATTCGTCGTCGCGGTCCTTGCCCAGGCGGTCGATTTCCGAGCGCTCGATGGCCAGGGCGCGTTCGTCCTTGTCGACGCCGTGACGGTTGAACACGCGGACATCGACGATCGTGCCGGCGACGCCCGGGGGCAGGCGCAGGCTGGTGTCGCGGACGTCAGAGGCCTTTTCGCCGAAGATGGCGCGCAGGAGCTTTTCTTCCGGCGTCATCGGGCTTTCGCCCTTCGGAGTGACCTTGCCGACCAGGATGTCGCCCGGCTGGACTTCGGCTCCGATCGCCACAATGCCGGCTTCGTCGAGGTTGCGCAGGGCTTCCTCGCCGACGTTCGGGATGTCGCGGGTGATTTCTTCCGGACCGAGCTTGGTGTCGCGGGCCATGACTTCGAATTCCTCGATGTGGATCGAGGTGAAGACGTCGTCGCGGACGATGCGTTCGGAGATCAGGATCGAGTCTTCGAAGTTGTAGCCGTTCCAGGGCATGAACGCGACGAGCGCGTTGCGGCCCAGGGCCAGCTCGCCGAGCTCGGTCGAGGGACCGTCAGCGATGATGTCGCCGGCGCTGATCTTGTCGCCCACCTTCACCAGCGGGCGCTGATTGATGCAGGTCGACTGGTTGGAACGCTGGAACTTGGACAGACGGTAGATGTCGACGCCCGAACGGGCGGCGTCGGTCTCTTCGGTGGCGCGGACGACGATACGGGTACCGTCGATCTGCTCGACCACGCCGGTGCGCTTGGCCACGACCACGGCGCCGGAGTCGCGGGCGACCACGGCTTCCATGCCCGTACCGACCAGCGGCGCGTCGGACTGCACCAGCGGCACGGCCTGACGTTGCATGTTCGAGCCCATGAGGGCGCGGTTGGCGTCATCGTTTTCGAGGAAGGGGATCAGGGCCGCGGCCACCGAAACCACCTGACGCGGCGACACGTCCATCAGGTCCACCTGTTCCTTCTGGAGCAGGGTGGGTTCGCCGTTGATCCGGCCGGGCACCAGGTCGTCGACGATCTCGCCGTTCAACACCTTGATGTTGGACTGGGCGATGACGTGCTTCGACTCTTCCATGGCCGACATGTAGACGACCTCGTCGAGCGGCTTGCCGTCGGCGACGCGACGGTAAGGGCTCTCGATGAAGCCGTACTTGTTGACGCGGGCATGGGTGGCCAGCGAGTTGATCAGACCGATGTTCGGGCCTTCCGGCGTTTCAATCGGGCAGATGCGGCCGTAGTGGGTCGGGTGAACGTCGCGGACTTCGAAGCCGGCGCGCTCACGGGTCAGACCGCCCGGGCCGAGCGCCGAGAGACGACGCTTGTGGGTGATTTCCGACAGCGGGTTGGTCTGGTCCATGAACTGCGACAGCTGCGAGGAGCCGAAGAATTCGCGGACCGAGGCGGCGGCCGGCTTGGCGTTGATCAGGTCGTGCGGCATCACGGTGTCGATGTCGACGGACGACATGCGTTCCTTGATGGCGCGTTCCATGCGCAGCAGGCCGACGCGGTACTGGTTTTCCAGCAGTTCGCCGACCGAACGGACCCGGCGGTTGCCGAGGTTGTCGATGTCGTCGATTTCGCCGCGACCATCGCGCAGGCCGACCAGCAGCTTCAGGACGGCCAGCACGTCTTCCTTGCGGAGCACGCGCATCTCGTCCGAAGCGTCCAGCTCCAGGCGCATGTTCATCTTCACACGGCCGACGGCCGACAGGTCGTAGCGCTCGGCGTCGAAGAACAGCGACTTGAACATCGCTTCAGCAGCTTCGACGGTCGGCGGCTCGCCCGGACGCATGACGCGATAGATGTCGAACAGGGCGTCCTCACGGACGGCGTTCTTGTCCACGCGCAGGGTGTTGCGCATGTAGGCGCCGACCGTGACGTGGTCGATGTCCAGCACGTCGATGGTGCTGAAGCCTTGATCGGCCAGGGCCTGGATCGAGGTGACGTCCAGCTCGTCGCCGGCTTCGGCGTAGATTTCGCCGTTCTCGAAGTTGACGGCGTCGCGGGCCAGATAACGGCCGGTCAGGGCTTCAGGAGCCAGCAGCAGGATCTTCAGACCGTTGTCGGCCAGCTTCTTGGCCTGACGGGCGGTGATCTTGGTGCCGGCCGGAGCGACTTCCTCACCGGTGTCGCCGTCAACGAGGGCGAACTCCGGCTTCACGCCGCGCCAGCGCTCGGGCTTGTAGGGGGTGGCCCAGCCGCCTTCGCGCTTCTCGAACGGGACGACGTCGTAGAACGTCGTCAGGATCTCTTCTCCGTCCATGCCCAGGGCATAGAGGAAGGTGGTGGCGGGCAGCTTGCGGCGACGGTCGATGCGGACATAGACCACGTCCTTGGCGTCGAACTCGAAGTCCAGCCACGAGCCACGATAGGGAATGACGCGGGCGGCGAACAGCAGCTTGCCCGAGGCATGGGTCTTGCCCTTGTCGTGGTCGAAGAACACGCCAGGCGAACGGTGCATCTGCGAGACGATGACCCGCTCGGTGCCGTTGACGATGAAGGTACCCTTGTCGGTCATGAGCGGGATATCGCCCATGTAGACGTCCTGCTCCTTGATGTCCTTGACGGACCGGGCGCCGGTTTCTTCTTCGGTTTCGAACACGATCAGACGCAGCTTGACCTTCAGCGGCGCCGCGAAGGTCATGTCGCGCTGGATGCACTCTTCAACGTCGTACTTGGGCTCTTCGAATTCGTACGAGACGTATTCGAGCACCGCGCGCTCGTTGAAATCCTTGATCGGGAAGACGGACTTGAAGACCGCTTCAATGCCCTCGTCGCGGCGCTGGCCCGGACGGACCTCGCGCTGAAGGAACTGTTCATAGGAGGAGCGCTGAACCTCGATCAGGTTCGGCATCTGCACAGCTTCGGGGATGCGGCCGAAAGACTTCCGGATCCGCTTCTTGCCGGTGAACGATTGCGCCATGTTTTTCCCTTGGGCGCGGATCGCCGCGCCAAATGTTTCGAAGGGCCCGTGCGAAGAGACTCCGCGCGAGCGTTCGTTTGTCCTGCGTCCACCCTCGCCGCACCCGCCTGAAACGGGAGCGCCGGACGCTGGAATTCCCCTGACAGGCGACCGGGACCGGTAGACCTGTCGGGCGCCCCTTCGCGCGGGTCGGAGGGCGGCTGACCGCGCCTCGGGGCGTAAATTGCGGACACGCGCGTGCGCGTTCCACCGAATGTCTTCGTGAACGCGCGGATATAGGCCAAGCCCGGAGCGATGGGAAGAGGGATTGTTGAGATTCTGTCTACGCCCGGTCGAGCCCGGCCAGGGCCGGCCGACTCATCCGTGCCAAAGCCCGACCGTTCCGCCCGGACCGCCCAGCACACCCGTCTTCCGGTCCACAAGGCGCACGACATTATAAGGTTGGGCCGTGAGGCGCTCGAATTGGCCTCCGTTCCGGCTGGCCAGGGTTCCCGAAAGGCCCGTGGCCAGCACCGTTGCCCCGGTCGTCGCGATCGAGGACAGAAAGCCGGGCGGCGCATCGACGGCCTGGAACTGGTCTCCGCCGGGGGGCAGCCACGCCAGATTGACGCCCCTGGCCGACGGGACCTTGTAGTCCCCACCGCAGACCCAGAGTTCGCCACGCGGCCCGAAGGTCAGGGCGAAGGCCCCCTGGGTCGGCCCCTTGGCGGGGATCGGCGTCTCAAAGACCTGGAACCGCCGCAGATGGCCGTCGCGCGACAGAAAGACCCGCCCCCAACCGGCCCCGCCGGTACAGAAGGCCAGCTGCCCCTTGGGTCCGATTGCCAGACAGCCGTTGCTGGCCGCAAAAGCCGCCTCGCCGGCGGCAGGGGCCGGGATCAGCCCCCGTGGCGCGCGAGCCCAGTTGACCCCGCCGTCGCGGGTGATCAGCAGGGTAAAGCCTTCGTCGGTCGGATCGCCAAGGATGTAGCCGGTGCGGCCGTCCGGGGTGAAGACCAGGGCATCCCAGAAACCGGCGGGATCGGAATTGGTCATTTCCGCCGCCCAGATCCGCCCACCGTCCCGGGTCCGCCAGAGCTGCGAAGCCGTTCCAGGACCGGCACTCATCGCCAGCACGTGATCGCGGTCAAAGGCGTGCAGTCCCCGGAAATCCAGCCCCTCGGCCCCGCCGGGACGCACGACCGTCAGGCTGCGGCCCCGACCACCGTGATAGAGCACCCCGTTCGACCCGCTGGCCCAGTAGCCGTGCCGGACGATCGACAGGCCACGCAACTGACTGACCGCGCCGGGTTCGAGCATCTCGATATGGCCGGCGGTTCGCACTGCGGCCTTCGCCGGGCTGGTCAGGGCCGGAGCCACCAGGGCCGCTGCCGATCCCGTCAGGGCGGCACGGCGGGTCAGGTCAGACAGAATCATGGCTCGGCTCCCTTGGCCCAGGATCCTAGACCCAATCGGACCCGCCGCGCTGCAGCCTAGGCCTTGAGCAGCACCAGGAGCGCTTCGGCCGCCGGCCGCGACGAGGCCGGGTTCTGGCCGGTGACGAGATGGCCGTCGGTCTGGACGAACGGGCCCCAGTCCGGCCCCTTGGCATAGATCCCGCCCCTGGCCTGCAGCATGTCCTCGACCAGGAATGGCACGACCTTGGTCAGGCCGACGGCCTCTTCCTCGGAATTGGTGAAGCCGGTCACCGCCTTGCCCGAGACGAGGGGCTCGCCGTCCGGCCGCCGGACATCGCGCAGGACGCCGGGGGCATGGCAGACTGCGGCCACGGGCTTGCCTGCGGCCGTGAAGGCCTCGAGCAGGGCGATCGAGTGCGGGTCGGAAGCCAGGTCCCATAGCGGGCCATGGCCACCCGGATAGAACACCGCGTCGAAGTCGTCCGCCTTCACCCCGGCCAGGGTCACGGTGTGAGCCAGGGCCTTCTGGGCCTCCGGATCGGCCTTGAAGCGGCGCGTGTCGTCGGTTTGGGCGTCGGCGTCATCGCTCTTGGGATCCAGCGGCGGCTGACCGCCGGCGGGCGAGGCCAGGACCAGGGTCGCCCCGGCGTCTTTCAGCGCATAGTAGGGCGCGGCGAATTCCTCCAGCCAGAACCCAGTCTTGTGACCCGTGTCACCAAGACGATCGTGCGAGGTCAGAACCAGCAGAATGTGCATGGGAAGCTCGCGTTTGCGGGAAGGAACAGGTGTCGTGACGGCGCAAGCCACCCGTCCCAGGGATCCATGCGTCCACCATCACCGCTGCCATAACGGGAAGGATGGCCGTAGGTTCATCCGAGCACCAAAGAAAACGGCCCCGGAGGTTTCCCTCCGGGGCCGCTCTTCAGGTCGTGATCCCCAACCGAAGTTGGGAAACTCCATTCGCCGAAGCGAGTGGAATTCTTACTTCACGGTGACCTTGGCGCCGGCTTCGGTCAGCTTCTTGGCGACTTCGTCGGCCTGGGCCTTGGAGACGTTTTCGACGACGTTCTGCGGAGCGCCTTCGACCAGGTCCTTGGCTTCCTTCAGGCCGAGGTCCGGACGGACGCCGCGGACTTCCTTGATCACGTTGATCTTCTTGTCGCCACCGTCCGTCAGGACGACGGTGAATTCGGTTTGCTCTTCAGCAGCTTCAACCGGAGCGGCCGGGCCGGCAGCGGCGACGGCGACCGGAGCAGCGGCCGAAACGCCCCACTTTTCTTCCAGCATCTTCGACAGGTCAGCGGCTTCGAGCACCGACAGGGTGGACAGTTCTTCAACCAGCTTTTCGAGCTTGGACATGTTCAATTTCCTAAAACGAATGAGGGATGTACGCGGAGATGACCGTTAGGCGGCGTCTTTGGTCGCATAGGCGTTGAAGACGCGAGCAAGTTGGCCAGCCGGGGCCTGCAGGACGCCAGCGATCTTGGTCGCCGGAGCCTGGATGAGGCCGATAAGCTTGCCACGGATCTGATCCAGCGACGGCAGCGTGGCGAGCGCCCGCACCGCAGCTTCGTCCAGAACCGTCGTCTGACCCAGGATGCCACCGACGAGCTTGAGCTTGTCGTTTTCCTTGGCGTACTGGGCGACGATCTTGGCGGCGGAAACAGGATCCTTGCCATAGGCGATGGCGACCGGGCCGGTGAACAGGGCGTCGCCCGCTTCACCGATCGAGCCACCGAGGGCCTTCTGGACCAGGGTGTTCTTCACCACCTGGAACGTGGCCTCTTCCTTGCGGAGGCGGCTACGCAGTTCAGTCATTTCCGCAACGGTCATGCCCATGTAGTGGGTCACGACGACAGCGCCGGCGTCGGCGAACACGCTTTTCAGCGCCTCGATCGACTCCTGCTTTTGAGCGCGGTCCATTGCGGTCTCCTACTCAATTACAGCGGCCGGACCATTCCGGCAGCCAAATGCCACAAACATGAGGGATCGCTCCCGCACGCGAGTTGCATCAGCCTGTTCCAAGGAAAGTCAGCCGCGCGTCCCATCCGTTTTCAGGAGGAAATAGCGTGGTCTTGTCCATCCCTGTCTCCCGACGGCGAGGAAGGGCTCTTCCTCATTTACGGCGTTGGTGACCCCACGCCCCGCTGTTCACAAACAGGTCTCCTCCGGGTGAACCCGATGGAGAAGGCGCGGCGTATAGACGGTTTGGGCGGCAAGATCAACCGGGGGCGACAGGAACCGCCCAACGCAGGCCAAAGGCCGCGTCGGGCGGTGTCGGTCAGGCGGCGGTCAGCGCGCCATCGACGGTGTAGAAGCCGCCGTTGCAGTAGGTCGCGTCGTCGGAGGCCAGGAAGGCCACCAGGCCCGCGACCTCCTCGGGCGTGCCATAGCGCTTGGCCGGCACGGCGTTGCTGATCAGGTCATGGGAAAGCTTGGGGTCGCCCGACTGGCCGGTGTTGATCGACTGCATCATCCGGCTCTCGATCGGCCCGGGATTGACGCAGTTGACCCGCACGCCCTTGGCCGCAGCCTCGATCGCCGCAACGCGCGTGATCCCTACGACGGCATGTTTCGAAGTGCAGTAGCCGGCCATGCCCGTCGCGCCGGTCAGTCCGGCGACGCTGGAGGTGTTGATAATGCTGCCCGCGCCTTGGGCGTACATCACCGGCAGGACATGTTTCAGGCCCAGGAAAACCCCGGCCACATTGACGCCCAGCACCTGCATGAACGCCTCCAGCGGATAGGATTCTATCGGCTGAACTGGACCTTCGATGCCGGCATTGTTGAAGAAGATGTCGATCCGCCCGCACTCGGCTTTGGCCTTTTCGACATAGGCCTTGACCGAAGGCTCGTCGGTGACGTCGGCCTCGGCCGTGACCAGCCTGGTATCCTTGGGCAGGGCGGCCTTCAGTTTGGACCAGTCGGTTCCGGGGATATCGACAGCGACGATGGTCGCACCGCGCTCGGCCATCAGCCTGGAGGTCGCCATGCCGATCGCCCCGGCCGCGCCCGTGATGACGGCGACCTTGCCCTCGAGAACTCGTGTCATGGACCATTTCCTCGTTGTGGCGGGAAGCCCGCCGACACCCTAAACCTTGACGGTCCTCGGTTCGTTGCATGACAACAGGAACGGAGTTCCGGCCGATACCGGGGCGAGCGCCCTACTTCAGACCGTCCTGCGCCAGTGTAAAGGCCACCACCGCATTGGCGTGGCCATGGCCCATGCCGTGTTCGGTCTTGAGCAGGGCCACCAGCTCCATGTGTTTGGCCGGATAGGCCACGCGGACCAGGGCCTGCCAGTCGGCGATCGGCCGGCCATAGGTCTTTTCGATCGACGGGAAATAGGACGCCGGGCCCTTCACCTTCTCATCCGCCATGTCGTTCCTCCTGCTGCAGTTTCGCCAGGACCTGGCGGGCCGCCGCCACGCCGGTGGCGAAACAGGCCTGTAGCAGATAGCCGCCGGTCGGCGCTTCCCAGTCCAGCATCTCGCCGGCGACGAAGATATCCGGAGCGGCCTTCAACGCTAGCCCGTCAAGCGAATCCAGCGTCAGGCCGCCGGCCGAGGAGATCGCCCGGTCCAGCGGCTGCACCCCGGTTAGACGGATCGGCGCGGCCTTGATCGCGGCCGCCAGAGCGGCCGGTTCGACCGGCAGGTCCAGGCCATGGGCCTCGCGCAGCAGGTTGACCTCGACCGGCGACAGGTTGGCGGCCTTGCGCAGGAAGTTGGCCACAGACTGGCCGCCGCGGGGCCGGTTGAGGCGCGCGGTCAGGGTCTCGACCGGCATGTCCGGTCGCAGGTCGATCTCGAGGATCGCCGCTCCCTCGCGTCCGATGGCCTCGCGCGGGGCCGCGCCGAGGGCATAGATCGCTCCGCCCTCCAGACCATAGGCGGCGACCATGGCGTCGCCCCGCGCCGTGACCTCGCCCAGCCGCACGGCGATGTTTTTCAGCGGCTCGCCGGCGAAGCGCTCGCGGAACACAGCGCTCCAGGTCACGTCGAAGCCGCTGTTGGCGGCGGCGAACGGGGTCACTGCCGCGCCACGCGCTGCGAGAAGCGGGGCCCACGCTCCGTCCGAGCCCAGTCGGGCCCAGCTGGCACCGCCCAGGGCCAGGATCGTGGCGCGCGGCCGCACGGCCTGGAGCCCCTCGGGTGTCTGGATCGCCAGGGCACCGTCATCGGCCCAGCCCTGCCACTCAGCCCGGAGGCGCAGTGCAACGCTCTGCCCTTCCAGACGGGCCAGCCAGGCCCGCAACAGGGGCGAGGCCTTCAGCGCCGTGGGAAAGACCCGGCCGCTGGAGCCGATGAAGGTCTCCTGCCCCAGCCCCTGCGCCCAGGCGACCAGATCGGCCGGGGTGAAGGCCTCCAGCATCGGCCGCAGGGTCGCACTGGCCGCGCCATAGCGCTGGGCGAACCGCGCGAAGTCTTCGGAATGGGTGAGGTTCAGCCCCCCACGCCCGGCCATCAGGAACTTGCGCCCGAAGGTCGGCATCTTCTCGAACACGGTCACCGACCGTCCGGCGGCACTCAGCGTCTCCGCCGCCATCAGCCCGGCCGGCCCGCCGCCGATAACGGCGACATCTAAAAATGGATCAGCCGTCACGCGGGCTTTTCACCCGGCCACTCTGCCGCGTCAGCCGACAACCGCTCGGCGGCTTTAAGCGCCAGCGCTTCCTTGACCGCGATTTTCACGGCCTGGCTCAAGGTAGAGCCACGCTCCTGGGCGAAGTGTCTCACCAAGGCGCATACCTCTGGATTAGCGACATGCAGCACCATGGATGATCACCTCGACGAGCAATGCAGGCGAAAGCCATATCATCCGACAGTCCCTCGCCAAAGGCCGCCCCAAACGCAAAACGGGCGCTGGATCGCTCCAGCGCCCGTTCCGATAGTCAAAAGCTCAAGAGGCTTAGGCGACCGACGAGGTGTCGACCTTGAAGCCCGGGCCCATGGTCGAGGACATCGCGATGCGGCGGATATAGATGCCCTTCGCGCCCGTCGGCTTGGAACGGTTCAGAGCTTCGATCAGCGCCTTGACGTTGATCAGCAGGGCTTCGTCCGAGAACGACACCTTGCCGATACCGGCGTGAATGATACCGGCCTTTTCAACGCGGAACTCGATGGCGCCGCCCTTGGCGTCCTTCACGGCCTGACCGACGTTCGGGGTCACGGTGCCGACCTTCGGGTTCGGCATCAGGCCGCGCGGGCCGAGCACCTTACCGAGACGACCGACGAGAGCCATCATGTCCGGGGTCGCGATGACGCGATCGAAGTCCATGAAGCCGCCGGCGATCTTTTCGTAGAGGTCTTCAGCACCGACGTGCTCGGCGCCCGCCGCGGTCGCTTCAGCGGCCTTGGCGTCCTTGGCGAAGACGGCGACGCGAACGTCACGGCCGGTGCCCGACGGCAGATTGACGACGCCACGGACCTGCTGGTCGGCGTGGCGCGGGTCAACGCCGAGATTGACCGAGATTTCGACGGATTCGTCGAACTTGGCCTTGGCATTGGCCTTCACCAGGGCGATGGCGGCGGCGGCGGTGTGGGTGGCGTCACGATCGCCGGTCCACGCCTGGATGCGCTTTGCTTGCTTAGCCATGATCTTAGGCCTCCACGATCTTCAGGCCCATGGCCTTGGCGGAGCCTTCGATGATCTTGGCCGCAGCCTCGATGTCGTTGGCGTTCAGGTCCTTCATCTTCTTTTCGGCGATCTCGCGCAGCTGGGTGCGGGTCACTTCACCGACGGTCTCGCGACCGGTCAGCTTGGCGCCGGACTTCAGGCCGGTGATCTGCTTCAGATAGTGGGTCGCCGGGGGCGTCTTGGTGACGAAGGTGAACGACTTGTCTTGGTACACGGTGATCACGGTCGGCAGGGGGGTGCCCTTTTCGACGTTCTCGGTGCGCGCGTTGAACTCCTTACAGAAGCCCATGATGTTGACGCCGCGCTGGCCCAGTGCGGGGCCGATGGGGGGCGAAGGCGTGGCAGAGCCGGCCTTCACCTGGAGCTTGATATAGCCCAGGATCTTTTTAGCCATTGTATCCTCTCAAGAAAGTCGAGCTAACGACCTTCAGTGGTTGGCCGTGGTGCGGGCTTGGCGTCCCTTCCACGGATTTGAACCTGCCGGTAACGGCAAGCACGCCCCGGGACGGCGTCCAGGAGCGAGGCGCGGCGTTTAGCAGGCGGAGCCGGAGGAGTCCAGCGCAGGGGGCGACTGCGCCCTCGGCAAGACTGCGGCTATGGCCTCGTACGATCGGACAGGATCGCCGAGATCTGTGCGACGGCGTGATCGATGGAACCGCAGTCCAGGCGATCGAGCGCGATGGTCGCTAGGGTCGCCTGTCCGGATTTTCGCCGCTCGCGCGCATAGGCTCGGTCATAGTGGGCGGCCATCAGGGCGTCGGCCAGGTCCACAAACTGGCCCTGCTCGACCATGTCCTGCCAGGCGCTCAGTCGCCTCAGGCTCTGGTGGATCGGCAAGCGTTCCAGGATGGCCAATAAGGCCTCGCGCTGCGAGGTGATGTCGCCATAGGTCTCGACAAGATAGCGAGCCCGCTCCGGTCGGGGCACCGTGACCTCGAGGCGCGGTGCCCCGGTCATGGCGGTCCAGAGCACGGGCGGCAGAACCCGGTTGCCGATCTTGCTCGACTCCGCTTCGACGACAATCGGCAGGGTCGGGTCAAACGCGTCCAGGGCCGCGACCAGCCGGCTTTCAAACAGCTTCTGGTCCGGCTGGTCCTGACCGGCCAGGGCACCGAACAATGAACCCCGATGGTGGGCCAGGGCTTCCAGATCGAGGGTCTGAACGCCGCGGCTTGCCAGGCCCTGCAGGATGGCCGTCTTGCCCGTGCCGGTGTCCCCGTCAAGCAGGACAAGGTCCAGATCGCAGCGTCCTTCATAGAGCCTGGCCTGCACCCAGCGACGATAGGTCCTGTAGCCGCCGTCGAGCACCGTCGTGGTCCAGCCGATGCGGGACAGGATCGTCGCCATGGACTGGGATCTCTGCCCGCCGCGCCAGCAGTAGATCAGGGGCCTGAAGCCCTCCGGCCGGTCGGCGAGACTGGACTCCAGATGACCGGCAATGTTCCGCGCCACATGGGCCGCGCCGATCCGGTTGGCGCGAAGACGCGAGTCCTGGACATAGATCGTCCCCACCTCGGCGCGCTGTTGATCATCCAGCACCGGCAGATTGACGGCCCCGGGCAGGTGATCGAGCGCAAACTCGCCGGGACTTCGGACATCGATGATCTGGTCAAAGGCCGCGAGCGAGAGCGGATCGGCCGAGGTGGCAACCTGAACGGGCTTCATGGCAGGCCTATTGTCCGTTCGGGGTCTTGCGACAAGCTTCAACGTCTCGCCACCAAGGCTTTTCAGCGGGCGACTATGCGCGACCCGCCGGAGAATCGTAAGATCCAGGCGACAGGACGCGCCCAACCCGTGTGGCGAAAGTTCAGGAGCCACCGATGACACATCCCGCCGGGCAGCCCGTTCGCCTGACCTCACTGGCCCATGGGGGCGGGTGCGGCTGCAAGCTTTCGCCGGCCGTCCTGCGCGAGATCCTGCAGCAGTCACCGGCCGCCGGCGTCTTTCCGAATCTGCTGGTCGGGACCGAAACCTCGGATGACGCCGCCGTCTGGCGCCTCAACGACCAGCAGGCCCTAGTCGCAACCACGGACTTCTTCATGCCCGTGGTCGATGATCCGCATGATTTCGGCCGCATCGCCGCCACCAACGCCCTGTCCGATATCTATGCCATGGGAGCCAGACCCATCTTCGCGCTGGCCATTGTCGGCATGCCGGTCGCGACGCTGTCGACGGAGACCATCGGGGCGATCCTGGCCGGCGGCGCTGCCGTTTGCGCCGCGGCGGGCGTGCCGATCGCCGGCGGCCATTCCATCGACAGCGTCGAGCCGATCTATGGCCTGGTTGCGCTCGGCATCGTCCACCCCGATCGCGTCCTGTCGAACCGGGGCGCGCAGCCGGGCGACCTGCTGATTCTGACCAAGGCGCTCGGAGTGGGCGTCCTGAGCGCGGCCTTCAAGCAGCAACGCCTGTCGGAGGAGGGCTATGCCGCCCTGATCGCCACAACCACCCAACTGAACAAGGTAGGGGCCGACCTGGGGGACGTGGCGGGCGTCCATGCGCTGACGGATGTGACCGGGTTCGGCCTGCTGGGCCACCTGCTGGAGCTGTGTCGCGGGGCCGGCCTGGCCGCCGAACTCGATGCCGATGCCCCGGTCCTGCTCCCCGGCGTCGAGGCGCTCGCCCGAGACGGGGTCAGGACCGGCGCGGCCGTTCGAAACTGGGCCAGCTATGGTGGCGACGTCACCCTGCCAGACGGGACTCCGGAATGGCGCAGAGACCTCCTGGCTGATCCCCAGACCAGCGGCGGCCTGCTGATCGCCGTCGCGCCCGATGATGCTCAAAGCGTCCTGGCCATGGCCCAGGGCGCCGGCTTCGCCGCCGCGCGCATCATCGGCAGGATGGTCGAGGGCCCACCCGGGGTTTCTGTCTCAACCGGAACAGCCTGAGCAGGCCGACCCGGCTCTCAGCCCAGTTCGGCCTCGACCTGGCCCAGTCGTTCCTTGCCGAAGAACATCTCGTCGCCGACGAAGAAGCTTGGGATCCCGAACACGCCCCGGGCTACGGCGGCATCGGTATTGGCGGCCAGTTCGGCCTTGACCTCGGGCTCTCCGGTCGCCGCCAGCAGGGCTGCGCCATCAAGCCCTGCACGATCAAGCGCGGCGGTGAAGACTTCTGGATCGTCGAGCTTCAGACCCTGCTCCCACATGCCCTGCAGCATGGCCCCGAGATAGGCCTCGCCGACGCCCAGCCGCTGGGCAGCGACCATGCCCCGCATCAGCAGCAGGGTATTGACCGGGAAGTGCGGATTGAACTGGAAGGCGGTCAGGCCATGGGTCGCGATGAAACGGCGGGTCTCCAGCATCTCATAGGCCATCTTGCCCTTGACCCCGCCGAAGGCGACCATCGGAGCCTGGTTGCCTGTCAGCTTGAAGATACCGCCCAGCAGGCAGGGGATCAGCCGGATCTCGGCCCCGTGCCGCGCCGCAATGTCGGGCAGGACCTTCCAGGCCAGATAGGCGTTGGGGCTGCCGAAGTCGAAAATGAAGTCGATGGTCTTGCTCATGTCAGCAGCTCCTCACCAGGTTTCAGAATGGGGGCGCAGGTCGATCTCGTGGGTCCAGGCCGAGCGCGGCTGGTTGTGCAGCCAGACATAGTTGGCCGCGATCTCGTCCGGCTTGAGAATCTCGTCGCGGTCCAGCAGGCCCTGCACATCGTCGCGCATCTGGCGCGTGAACACCCCGTCGATGGCCCCGTCGACCACCACATGGGCCACATGCACGCCCTGCGGGCCCATCTCGCGCGCCAGGCTCTGGGCCAGGGCCCGCAGGCCGGCCTTGGCCGAGGCGAAGGCAGAAAAGCCGTCCTTGCCGCGCAGGCTGGCGCTGGCCCCGGTGAACAGGATCGTGCCGCGACCGCGCGGGACCATGACCCGGGCTGCCTCGCGCCCGGTCAGGAAGCCGGCGAAACAGGCCATCTCCCAGACCTTGGAGAATACCTGGGCCGTGGTCTCGACGATGCCGAAACGGACATTGGCCCCGATGTTGAAGACCACCACCTCGAGCGGGCCGACCTCGGCTTCGATCTTGTCGAACAGGGCGACCATCTCGGCCTCCTGACGGGCGTCGACGCCATAGGCACGAGCCCGGCAACCATCGGCGCGAATCTGCTCGGCGAGGGCCTCCAGCTGATCGAGATGGCGCGGGCGGCGGGTCATGCAGACCTCGTAGCCCTCGGCGGCGAAGGCCCGAGCGATGGCACTGCCGACACCGTCACCGACACCCACCACAAGGCACGCGCCCTTCTGGGTCCTCGCCATCGCCATCTCCCTGAATTCATCTCGGATCAGGTTCGTATTGAATCTGTACTGAGTCAAATGCAGAATGCCGACGCACGCAACAGGACTGCAATGCCATGAAGTGGGATGATCTCGCCGCCCAGCCCTGCTCGGTCTCGCGATCCCTGGCCGTGATCGGCGATCGGTGGACCCTGATGATCCTGCGCGACTGTTTCCTGGGCGTGCGGCGGTTCGAGGTTTTCCAGGCGCGCCTGGGTATTTCGCGCAGCATCGTCACCGATCGCCTGCGGATGCTGGTCGACGAAGGCGTGCTGCGCCGCGAGGCCTATCAGACCAATCCGCCCCGCCACGAATACCGGCTGACCGCCAAGGGGATGGACCTGCATCCGGTGATCATGGCCGTCGCCCATTTTGGCGATGCCTACTATGCCGGCGCAGAGGGTCCGCCCCTGCTACGTCGGCACAAGACCTGCGGCTGCGACTTCCACCCGGTGCAGGTCTGTTCGGCCTGCGGCGATGTTGTGAAGGCCAGGGACGTAGAGACCCGGGAGTCTCCTGCCCGGGGCGCAGGCTAGGGCGCCGGGGCGACCGCAGGCTTGGGCGCGGCCTCGGGCCGCCTGAAGGCCGTGGCGTCCGGGCTCTGCACGATAGCAACCTGGTGGAGAACGAAAGCGCCGCCGGTCTTGTCTTCAATGTCCAGGCGGATCTGGTTGATGGTCGAGGTGCGCCAGTCATCACCGCCCAGAACCAGTTGGCCCATGTTGTAGACCATGGTGGTGGTCTCATTGACTGCGGGATTGCCACCGATCACCGGCTTGCCGAAATACTGGCCGCTCTCGGCATGGTCCGTTGTCGAGTAATAGAGCGCGCCGTTCCAGGCCTGTCCTGGGGCTGTGCGGGTCAACCGCACCAGGACGAGCTGATACTTGGCACCATCGATCCCGAGGCCCTTGGGAGACCGAAGGGTCGGATCGGCAATGGTGATGGAAAGGCCATCTGCCGAAGGCGCAATCTTGCTGGTGACAGCGGCGAAACCGTCGGTGGAATCGCGGAAGGTCCACAGCTTGACGGTCCGAAGGGGCGCGCCGTTCATCTCAAAGGCAGCGGCGCTGGCATTCCAGGCAATCGGGCCGGCGCGTTCAACCTTGGCCGCATGACTGGCGGCCGCCTGCTTATCCGACTTGTCGCAAGCTGAAAGCGTTGTGGAGGCCAGCAGGATCAGGGCGACTGCAGGAATCACGTTTCGCAAGGGCTCTCTCCAGAACATCCGCAGCTTCAGGTTCGATCACAAACCTTCGATGACCGCGCTTAGACTAGGACGATGAAAACGTAAATCGGCTAACGCCCAGAACCGGTGCTCAGCACACCCCGGATCCATTCAAACAAAAGCCCCGCGCCAACAAATGCGCAGGGCTTTCGATTGGTCAGATCGACACCGGGATCGAAATCAGCTGATCTTTTCAACCTGATTGTATTCCAGCTCGACCGGCGTGGCGCGGCCGAAGATCGAGACGGTGACGCGAAGGCGCGAGCGCTCTTCGTCGACCTGCTCGACCGAACCGTTGAAGCTGGCGAACGGACCGTCGGTGACGCGCACGTTCTCGCCGATCTCGAACAGTACGACCGTCTTCGGACGCTCGACGCCCTCTTCGATCGCGCCGACGATGCGCTGAACTTCCTTTTCCGAGACAGGCTGCGGCTTGGACGCGCTGCCCAGGAAGCCGGTGACCTTCGGGGTGTTCTTGATCAGGTGATAGGCTTCGTCCGAGAGGTTCATCTTCACCAGCACATAGCCGGGGAAGAACTTGCGCTCGGCATTGACCTTGCGGCCGCGACGGATCTCGACGACGTCCTCGGTCGGAACCAGGATTTCAGAGAAGCTGTCCTCAAGCCCTTGGCTGCGGGCCTGCTCGCGGATGCTCTCGGCCACCTTCTTCTCAAAGTTCGAGTAGGCGTGGACGATGTACCACTTGTGGTTCGGGTTGGACGCGGTTTCGGTGCTCATCGACTTTTCTTATCCCGCGGCGAACGACAGGAGCGCCTTGGCTCCCAGGCCCAGCAGTCCATCGACCGCCGAGAAAAACAGAGCCGCCAGCACCACCATCATGAAAACCATCACCGAGGTGATCCAGGTCTCCTTGCGGGTGGTCCAGGTGATCTTGCGGGCCTCAGCACGCACTTCGCGGAAGAATTGCACGGGATTCGTGCCCTTCTTCTTGGGCGTTGCCGCTGCGGCGGGAGCCCCACCGGCGGGCGCGAGCGCTGCCGCCGTACGGGCGGCGCGGCTCTTGATCGCGGACGGGCTGGAACCCGGTTTCCTGGCCATGCTCTTGAGGCTCACGACTTTCCAAAGCGACAGACCGGGGACCCGGACCTATCGAAGACATAAAATGGCAGGAGTGGGGGGACTCGAACCCACGACTTTCGGTTTTGGAGACCGACGCTCTACCAGCTGAGCTACACTCCTGCAGACCCTGACCCTTTCGGATCGCGGTCTCTGAACAAATGGCGGCGAGGCGGAGACCTTCAAGGGCCTTCGTCACGCTGGTCCAATCGCCAGAGCCGCGCCATTTAGCAGGGTCATCTCCGCCGGGCAAGCGGCCTGGACGGTCTCTGCGGCGTTCTGGGCCAGGAAGTCCGCAGGACAGAGCGTCGCCAGCAGCGTCGGTGGATCGGCAGCAAGACCCTGTGCCTCCCGCGCGCTCGATGCCAGAACCGCCAAGCACCGGCGAAAGCGACGCCCATAGACGCACCGGCTAGGGCACCTTCAGTCGCCCCCCCCCGCAACAGGACTGCGCAGAGGGGTTCTCTGGGTCAGCACCCCCAAAGCGGGGCCTGGATCCAGGACTTCAGGCCAGAACCAAACCGTCGGGCGGTCGCTTGCGCGCCGCCCGCACAGGTCTATTCCGCCTTTTTCTCGTGCCGTTCGATCGACGCCGAGGTGGAAGGCGCTGCGCACTGAATGCCCAGATAGGACCACTTCACGTCGGTCAGTTGACGACCGCATTCGGTGTTTTTGCCCAGGTCCTTACCTTGCAATGACACCGCGACCCCCTTGCTCGGATCCGGTGCCGGGCTGGCGGAGCTGATGTCATAGTATCCGCCTGCACGACCGCGAACCACAAGGCACGAGGTGGTTTCGACCGGGCGCACGCAGCCCGTCGCCGTCACCGATTTTGCTTCCAATACAACTTGTTGAGCCAGCGCGACTTTCGTCTTCGCGCCGCCATCACCACAACCGGCCAAACCAAACGCTAACAGACTGGCCGCCGCGGCGGCCCTCACGAACCTTACCCGCATACGTTCCTCCGTATCGTTGGCTCCGCGAACGAAGCAGATGGAAGTCTGCGCCCCGTTTGTTGGGTCGGCAATCACATTTTTGACGCATTTAGAAAAAGCGTCGCCGCGCATTTTGACGATTTTGCGAAAGATTTTCCCGTAGGATCGAGCCCGCTGCCGAGTTGACTTCTCCGCCCCGGTCCTGAAATGAAACCTGCGTCGCCTCAGGGCCGTGGCGGCGCTCTCGTTTGACCTCTTCGCGCGCAAGCGCCCAGGACCGAAACATTGACGATGACGGCCGCCCCAGCCCCCGCTGCCCCGACCAAGGAATCCGCCCAGTTCGTCGAGACGGTCTTGTGGGTCAAGCACTGGACAGATCGCCTGTTCAGCTTCGCGATCACACGCCCGGCCAGCTTCCGGTTCCGGTCCGGCGAGTTTGTGATGATCGGCCTGCCTCCCCGCGAAGAGCTGGGCGAGAAGAAGCCCATCCTGCGCGCCTATTCGATCGCCTCGCCCAGCTTCGCCGAAGAACTGGAGTTCTTTTCGATCAAGGTTCCCGATGGTCCCCTGACCTCGCGCTTGCAGCAGATCCAGCCCGGCGACCAGATCCTGCTGGGCAAGAAGCCCACGGGCACTCTGGTTCTGGACGCCGTGCGCCCGGGCAAGCGCTTGTTCCTGTTCGGCACTGGCACAGGCCTGGCGCCCTGGCTGTCGGTGGCGCGCGACCCCGACGCCTATAGCCGCTTCGAGAAGGTCATTGTCGCCCACGGCGTGCGCGAGGTGAAGGAACTGGCCTATAGAGACCTCTTCACCTCGGAGATCTTCGACGATCCGCTGGTGGGCGATGAGGCCCGCGCGCAGCTGGTCTATTACCCCACCGTGACCCGCGAGCCGTTCGAGCGTCAGGGCCGCTTCACCGATCTGATCGAGAGTGGCCGGTTGTTCCGTGACCTGGGTCTCGATACCGACCGCTTCGATCCCGAGCATGATCGCGCCATGCTGTGTGGCTCAATGGCCATGATCAAGGATACCGCCGCCCTCCTCGAAGCCCATGGCCTGAAGGAAGGCTCCAATGCCGAGCCGGGTGATTTTGTGATCGAGCGGGCCTTCGTCGGCTAGGGCATGGCGCAGGTGCCACTCAAAAACCTGGCGGTCGAGGAGGCCCGATCCCGCATCCTGGCAGGGATATCCCGGCTGGGCGCAGAAACGGTCGCCCTGGAGGGGGCCCTCGGACGGGTCCTGGCCGCCCCGGTCACGGCTGATCGCGATCAGCCGCCCTTTGCCGCCTCGGCCATGGATGGGTGGGCCATCCGCCGCGCCGACCTGACGCCGGGGGCTCATTTTCGGGTGGCCGGTGAAAGCGCGGCCGGCAAGGCTTATGGCGGCATCGTCGCTGCGGGCGACGCGGTCCGGATCTTTACCGGTGCGCCGGTTCCGGCAGGTGCCGATCTGGTCATCATCCAGGAAGAGGCCCACCGCGACGGCGACACCGTGCGTTTCGACAGCGAAGACGACGCCAAGGCTCATATTCGCCCCGTCGGCGGTGATTTCCGCGCCGGCGACGGCCTGTTGGACTCGGGCAGCCGGCTCGATCCCTGGCGGCTGTCCCTGGCGGCGGCGGCCGGGCGCGCCAAGCTGGAAGTCGTCCGGCGACCCCAAATCGCCATTCTGGCCACCGGTGACGAACTGGTTCAGCCTGGCGGCGATCCGGGCCCCGACCAGATCTTCGAGTCCGGCTCCATCGCCCTGGCCGCATTGGTCGAAACCTGGGGCGGATCGGCGCAGAGGCTGATGCCCACAGCTGACAGTGCCCAAGCCATCGCCGCCGCGGTGATGGATATTGAGGCCGACCTCATCGTCACCATCGGCGGGGCCTCGGTCGGCGATCACGATCTGGTCAAGCCCGCCCTGTCGCAGTTGGGGCTGTCTCTGGCGGTGGAATCTGTCGCTGTTCGCCCCGGCAAGCCGACCTGGTTTGGAACCCTTGCCGACGGACGTCGGGTCCTGGGGCTTCCCGGCAATCCGGCCTCGGCGCTGGTTTGTGCGGAGCTTTTCCTGCGGCCATTGATCTCAGCCCTGACCGGACGTGATCCGGCCACCACCCTGATCGGTGCCCATCTCGATCAGGCCCTGCCGGCCAATGGCCCGCGTGAGCACTGGATGCGGGCGAACCTCGCTATCGACCCTCGCGGGCGAGCAATCGTGACCGTATTCCCCGATCAGGATTCCTCGCTGGTCAGCGTGTTCGCCAGGGCTGATGCTCTCATCCGACGACCTGTGCATGCCGCCGCCGCATCGGCGGGAGATCTCGTCGACGTCCTTCCCCTTGCGCGGGCCTGACATTTGCCTGAGGCGATGGGGAGGACGGCGGCGAGTAGGCGTGCTAAGCCCGGACGACTCCGGGTCTCGGCCGGGCGTTTGATGTAGAGGTTTCGTCTATGGGCCGTGCCGGAAAGATCGCAGCGCATACGCTGCTAGCCTTCCTGGCCTTTCTGGCTGGCCGCGTTCTGGCCGGCGTCACCAACATCGACATGCACGTGCTGCCACAGGCCGGCCTGTTTGCGGTTTCGGCCCTGCTGGTCGAACTGGTGCTTCGCGTCGAGCGCGTTCCGTGGCGCTTCGTGGCGGCCAGCGACATCCTGCGTCTCGCGCGCTCCGCCTTTATCAGCTGCCTGGTCTTCGCCGCCCTGCTATGGCTGACCACGCACCGGTTCGAGGGTCTTCGCGCCCTGATCGGGGCCTTTGTGATCCAGGTGTTTCTGCTGGCCAGTCTGCGGGTCGTGCGGCGCGGCCTGCATGAACGCGTCTTGTTCGAGGCCGTTCTGGGCCTGCGGCCAGCTGCGGCCCACCCCGCCCAGCCCCGTCTGCTGATCGTTGGGGCTGCGGCCGAGGCCGAAGAATTCCTGCGCGCGCCCACGGGCCTTGGCGAGCGCTATACGCCGGTGGGCGTGGTTTCGCCCATGGACAAGGAAACCGGCGACGAACTGCGCGGCGTCTGCGTTCTGGGGTCGATCGCGGCCTTTGACGATGTGCTGGCCCAGCTCCGCGAGGGCGGCCTGGCCCCGGCGGCAATCCTTTTCCTGGCCGACAGCCCGATGAACGCCTTCGGGGCCGAGCGTCTGGGCCGTCTCAAGAGCGAGGGCATGCGCCTGCTGCGCCGGCATGGCGTGGTCGAGATGGGCCATACCGCCACCGCCCTGCGCGAAATCAGCCTTGAGGAATTGCTCAGCCGCCCGCCCGTTTGTCTGGATCCGGAGCCGGTCCGGGCTCTGGTTTCGGGACGCCGCGTCCTCGTCACCGGGGCTGGCGGCAGCATCGGTTCGGAACTGTGTCGCCAGATCGCCGCCAGCGGCTGCGCCCAGCTGATCATGCTGGATGTTTCCGAGGCCAATCTCTTCCACATCGATCGCGAACTGGGCGAGGCCTGGCCGACCCTGGCACGCCGCGAAATTCTCTGCGACGTCCGGGACTCCGCCAGGCTGGACCGCGTTTTCGCCGCTGAACGTCCCGAGATCGTGTTCCATGCTGCGGCGCTCAAGCACGTCACCATGGTCGAGAACCATCCCTGCGAAGGCGCGCGGACCAATGTCCTGGGCACCCGCAACGTCGCCATGGCCGCCAAGGCCTTTGGTGCCGCGCACATGGCCCTGATCTCGACCGACAAGGCCGTGGCCCCGACCAGCGTGATGGGCGCGACCAAGCGCATCGCCGAGACCCTGGCCCGTCAGTATGGCTCCAGCCATGAGACGCGGGTCAGCATCGTCCGGTTCGGCAATGTGCTGGGCTCGGCAGGCTCTGTGGTGCCGCTGTTCCAGCACCAGATTGCGCGCGGCGGGCCCATTACCCTGACCGATGCCCAGGTCGAGCGCTTCTTCATGACCATCCCCGAGGCGGTGCAACTGGTCCTCCGGGCCGTCGCCCTCTCGACCATCTCGCTTGAACCGCCTGCCGGTGTCCTGACCCTGGAGATGGGTGAGCCGGTCAAGATCATCGATCTGGCGCGCCGCATGATCGAACTGCAGGGCCTGGTGCCCGACCGCGACATCGAGATCCGCATTACCGGCCTTCGCCCCGGTGAAAAGCTGACCGAGGTACTGGTCGACGTCAATGAGGCCGCCAAGCCCAAGGCACCGGGCGTCATCGAGGCCGCGCCCATGACGCCGCCCCCGATGATCGATGCCGAAGTGCTGGCGACGCTGGAAGCCTCCGCCATGGCCGGCGACGAGTTTAGCGTTCGCACCCAGTTGTTCGCCCTGGTGGAAAGCATTCGCTGCAACGAGCCGGTCACCCAACCCAAGGCACGCACCCGGGCTTGAGCCGTGCGACCCGTGACGGCCAGCGCGCCGCTGTCGGACATACCCATGCTCGGCCTGGCTCAGGAAGCTGAGCGCGCTGAGGCGTGGGCTTTACCTGGGCTTGGAGCGTCAGGGTCCTCTAAAGTTGCTTCCCAGTCACATCCGTTAGGGGCCGGCGCATGATCACCGTTTGGGGCGGACAGACCTCGCGATCGGTCCGGGTCGTCTGGGTGCTGGAGGAAATGGGCCTTCCTTACCGCGTACGGCAGGTGGACATGCTGGCCGCCGAGCGGGATCGCGAGTTCCTGGCTGTGAATCCCGCCGACTACATCCCGGCGATCCAGGACGGCGATGTTGTCATGGTCGAGTCGATCGCGATCATGGAATACCTGATGGCCCGCTACGGGCCGACGCCGCTGGCACCCTCGCCCCACGATCCGACCTTCCCCGCCTACCAGCAGTTTCTGCACCTGGGTGAAGCCGGCCTCGCAACCCTCATGATGCCCGTCATCGTCAGCCGCTTCATCGCGCCCGAGTCCGAGCGGGCGAACTGGGGCGCGTCCTGGTGCCTGGAATCGTTCCAGAAGCGGCTGAAGCTGGTCAGCCAAAGGCTTGCCCGCTCACCCTATCTTGCCGGTGAGGCTTTCACCGCCGCCGACATCTCGGTGACCTACGCCCTGAACCTGGGCCAGCGGACCTGCGGCCTCAGCCTCGGCGACGCCGAACAGGCCTACCTCGCCAGGACCACCGGCCGCGACGCCTACAAGCGCGCCATGGAGCGCTCGCATGAGGGCGTGAACACATAAACGCCGTCTCCGCTTTGAGGCGAGGCAGAGTCGGTCGTTTGAAGACCCGCCTTGAGAAGGACCTGCCTAGTGAAAGTCCCGACTGCGCTGCAGCCGTCCTGACGTCCTGGACCGCACACGCGGTGCCGGTGTGGCGGGGTCTTCCTTCAGGCGGCCCAGCTCGGCCGACAGGTCGGTGAAGCGCTCGGCGACCACGTGGATCACGCCTTCGGCCGACTGTACCTTGCCATGGACGACCAGCAGGGAGGCGGTCATCACCGTCGCGCGGTCGGCCTCGAAGCGGTCCTTCCAGACCACGGCATTGGCGACGCCGGTCTCGTCCTCCAGGGTGATGAACACCACGCCCTTGGCAGTGCCGGGCCTTTGCCGGATCAGCACGATCCCCGCGACCGAAACCCGCCGGCCATCCCGGACCTGAGGCAGACGGTCGGCGGGAATCACGCCCATCGCGTCCAGCCTCGACCGGTAGAAGGCGCAGGGGTGGGCCTTCAGCGACAGGCTGGTGGTGCGATAGTCCTCGGCCACCGCCTGGGGCAGGGCCATGACCGGCAGGTTCACCGCCGCCTCGAACAGCGGCAGGCCCGCCAGCAGCGGCGTCTGGACCGGAGCCCTGTTTTCACCCTCCAGTCCCTTGACCGCCCAGAGGGCCTCGCGCCGGCTCAGGCCTGCCCCAGCAAAGGCATCGGCCTCGGCCAGGAGTTCCAGCGCCCGTTGCGGGACACCGGCCTGGGCGAAGTCCGCCGGCGCCTGCGCGCCCTCATCCCGGGCCATGATCAGGCGCTGGACCTCGGCCTCCCGCAGGCCCTTGATCTGGCGCAGGCCCAGACGGACGGCCTTCCACAGCGGGCGGGTATCGGGATTGAAGAGTTTGTTTGCAGAAACCCTGTCATCCCGGACGAGGGCGGAGCGCGAAGATCCGGGACCGCCGGAAGCGCGGCGCCCAGGATCGGTTCCGGATCTTCCCCCGGCTCCAGGCCGGGGTTCGTCCGGGATGACAAGTCTGATGGCCTCCAGGGTACAGTCCCAGTCACTGCTCAGCACGTCGGGCGGTCGCACCTCGACCCCGTGCTCGCGGGCGTCGCGCACCAGCTGGGCCGGCTGATAGAAGCCCATGGGCTGGGAATTGATCAGCACCGCGCAGAACACGTCGGGCCAGGCCCATTTCAGCCAGGCCGAGACATAGACCAGCTTGGCGAAACTGGCCGCGTGGCTCTCGGGGAAGCCATAGTGGCCGAAACCCTCGATCTGCTTGAAGCAGCGCTCGGCGAAGTCGCGCTGATAGCCGCGCCCCACCATGCCCTCGACAAACTTGGCGCGGTATTCGGCCGGCGTGCCGAGGTTCTTGAAGGTGGCCATGGCCTTGCGCAGGCCGTCGGCCTCGTCGGGCGTGAACTTCGCCGCCTCGATGGCGAGACTCATCGCCTGTTCCTGGAACAGCGGCACGCCGAAGGTCTTGCCGAGGATTCCCCTCAGCTCGTCGGCGGGGCCGTGCTCGGGCGACGGGGCAGGCCATTCCACCGGGTCCTGGCCGTTTCGCCGCCGCAGATAGGGATGGACCATGTCGCCCTGGATCGGGCCGGGCCGGACGATCGCCACCTCGATCACCAGATCATAGAACTCGGCGGGCTTCAGCCGGGGCAGCATCGACATCTGGGCGCGGCTCTCGACCTGGAACACCCCGACCGAGTCGGCCTTGGTCAGCATGTCGTAGACGCCCTTAACCTCGACCGGGATGTCGGCCAGATCGTGGATGTCGAGGCCATGCTCGGCCCGCAGCATGCCCAGGCCGCGCTGGATGGCGGTCAGCATGCCCAGGGCCAGAATATCGACCTTCATCAGGCCGAGACTGTCGATGTCATCCTTGTCCCACTCGATGAAGGTTCTGTCCTTCATGGCGGCATTGCCGATCGGCACGGTCTCGTCCAGGCGTCGCTTGGTCAGAACAAAGCCGCCGACATGCTGCGACAGGTGGCGGGGAAAGCCGAGCAGTTCGGAGGCCAGGCTGACCGCGCGGGCGATCTCCGGTGCCTCGGGGTCCAGACCCGCCTTGCGGATATGCGCCTCCGGCAGGCCGGAGCCCCAACTGCCCCAGACCGTGCCGGCCAGCAGGCTGGTGACGTCCTCGGTCAGGCCCAGGGCCTTGCCGACATCGCGAATAGCGCTGCGCGGCCGGTAATGGATCACCGTGCCGCAGATGGCGGCATAGTCGCGGCCATAGCGGCGATAGACATACTGCATCACCTCCTCGCGCCGCTCGTGCTCGAAGTCGACGTCGATATCGGGCGGCTCGCCCCGATTTTCGGAGATGAAGCGGGTGAACAGCAGGCGGTGTTCGGTCGGGTCGATCGCGGTCACGCCCAGGCAGAAACAGACCGAGGAATTGGCCGCCGAACCCCGCCCCTGACACAGGATGCCCATCTTGCGGGCCTCCTGCACGATGTCGTGCACGGTCAGGAAATAGTTGGGATAGTTCATCTTGCCGATCAGACGCAGCTCTTCGGCCAGCTGGTCAGCGACCTTGGGGGGGACACCCTTGGGATAGCGCCAGGCCGCGCCGGCCCAGGTCAGGTCGGTCAGGTGCTGCAGGGCGGTCTTGCCCGGCGGCACCGGCTCGTCGGGATATTCCTCCTTCAGCTGGCCCAGGTCGAAGCCGATGCGCTCGACGATCTCCAGGGTGCGTTCGACGGCGCGCGGCCAGCGTTCGAACAGGCGGACCATCTCCTGCGGCGCCTTCAGGTGGCGCTCGGCATTGGCCTGCAACCGGAAACCCGCCTCCTGGATCGTGCAGTGCTCGCGCACACAGGTCATGACGTCCTGCAGGGGCCGCCGTTCGGGGCCGTGATAGAGCACATCATTGGTGGCGACCATCGGTGCTCCGGACTCGCGGGCCAGCGTCTCCAGCCGCGCCAGGCGCTGCAGGTCGCGGGCGGCATAGGCCCGGCTGGCGGCCAGCCAGACCCGACCGCGCAGCTCACCGGCCATGCGGGTCAGGTCGCGCGTGAAGGACTCATCCAGCCTGGCCGGGGGCACGATCAGGGCCAGCTGCCCCTCGGCATGCTGCAGGAAGTCCTCCCAGTGCAGCTCGCACTCGCCCTTGCCGGCCCGGCGCTGGCCGACGGTGAGCAGGCGGGTCAGGCGGGCGAAGGCCTCGCGATCGGACGGATAGCAGAGCAGGCTGGGCGTGCCGTCGGCGAAGTCGAGCCGGCAGCCGGTCAGGGCCCGGACCTGCAGCGCCTTGGCGGCCGTCCAGGCCCGGACCACGCCCGACAGGGTATTGCGGTCGACGATACCGACGGCCGCCAGACCCAGGCCCTGGGCCGTCGGCATCAGTTCGCGGGCGTGCGAGGCCCCGCGCAGGAACGAGAAATTGCTGGTGACCTGCAGCTCGGCATAGGCGGGGGTCATGGGGTCGCCCTAGCCCCCTCCGGGCCTGACGGCCCTCCTCCCCCGGAGGGGGAAGATGAAATCATCCGCCCCCTCCGGGGGCGGACGACCGCGCAAGCGGTCCGGTGGGGGCAAGTGCTCTGGCTACCCAAACAGGCCATGCAACCACCACTTCGGCTCGTCGCCCGTCCCGAACAGGCCCTGGCGAAAGATCCAGAACCGGCCGCCGGCTTCGTCCTCGACCCGGTAATAGTCGCGGATCCTGCCCGGTCCGGTGTCGTCGAAATCGCCGCGCCACCATTCCTGGCCGATGCGTTCGGGGCCCTCGGCGCGGCGCACGCGGTGCGAGCGGCCCCGCCACTGGAACTGGACCGGCGGATCGTCGGGTAACTTGGCCATTGCCGTGATCGGCTCAGGCCGCTTGAACAGCCGCACCGGCCGGGGGCGCTCGGGGTCCCAGGTCTGGCCGGAAGGCGCGGCCAGCGGCGCGCGGCGGATCACCGAGCGTTCGGGCACATGGCTTTCGTACGGATCCGCCCGCCAGACGCGATCCTCGCCCAGCCGGTTGATCAGCCGGTCGACCAGGGGGGCGAGGGTCTCGTCCAGCCCGGCTCCGGCCTCGGCATCGAGCCGGGCCTGAACGGCGCTCAGGGGCTCGACGTCGGCGGCAAAGACCGTGACCACCTCGATGCCGAAGCCGGGATCAATCACGTCCAGCTTGGGGATCATCAGCCGGGTCAGGCGCGCGGCGTCGCGACCCGGCCGCGCCAGCCCCGCCCGCACCGCCATGCCCTTGCCGTCCAGCCGGTGAAAAACCACCTCGAACCGCCGCGCGCCCTGGCCTTCGGCCTCCAGACGCTTGCAAATCAGGGCCGTGACGTCGCCGACCACCCGGGCCAGATCGTCGGGCGCGCTGATCGGCTCGGCAAAGGCCAGGCGGTCGAACCAGGGACTGGCCGGCCGGCGATAGACCAGGGCCTCGCCCGCCGCCCCCAGGGCCTGGTCCAGGCGCAGGGTCAGGTTCAGGCCGAACCGCTTGGCCAGCTGGGCCCGGGGCAGGCCCAGGATCTGCTCGATCCGGAACAGGCCCAGACGCGGCAGCTGGGCGGTGGCGGTCGCGTCGAGGCGCAGGGCCGCCACCGGCAGATCGGCCAGCCGGTCGCGCTGACCGGCCGGCGGCGCGATCTCGCCGGCCTCGCCGAAGCGGGGCCCAAATCGCGCCAGGGCCCAGGCCGCGCCGGGCGTGTCGGCGATCGCCGCCCGGGCCGGCACGCCCCAGCGGGCCAGTCGTGCCAGCAGGTCGGCCATCATCGCCGCCTCGCCGCCCCACAGGTGGTCGGTCCCGGTGATGTCGAGGAACAGGCCGTCCGTACCGTCGAGGGCCACGGCTGGCGAGAACCGCACGCACCAGTCGCTCAGGGCCTCCAGGGCCGCGCGGTCGGCCTCGGGATCGTGGTCGGCGGTGACAAGGTCGGGGGCCAGGGCCATGGCGTCGGCAGCCTTCTGGCCAGGGCGCAGGCCCAGGGCCTCAGCCGTTTCGTCGATGGCGGCGAGGCGGCGGGTGCCGGAGTCCGAGATCAGCAGGGCAAAGGGGCGCGCTGTGGCGATACCCTCAACCGGCCCTGCGCCAGGATTCCGCCGTCGCCAGGTCGTGATCGGCCAGTTGGGACACCAGACGGAAAGGATGCGGGCCATGCTCGGCCTCCGAAGACTCCAGGATCCAGGCTCCGGGACGACCGCCCCGGCAGCGTTCCAGCTCGACACGCCAGCGCGGCGGGCCCAGGCTCGGCGTATCCGGCGGCGGCTGGCTGGGCGCGCTGCCGATGCGCCAGCGACTGAAGGAGGACGACCCAGACACCGTCCGCGCCCGCCCTGCGGGACCGCCATAGGGCCGCCGGTGCAGCAGGACGCCGAAACTGCCGCGCTTCTCGCTGGCCAGTTGCAGGCGGCGACCGATCTTCAACTCCGGTGCCGCCGCCTCGCCGACCGCGGCGGCCACCCCGAGGGTCGAGAGGGCGTCCTCCAGCACCGACAGCACCTCGGCATCGTCGCGGGCCCGGACCTGGATCAGCCGGTCGGTGGGAAGGCCAAGCCCCGCCAGGCCCGGGGTGAAAAGATCCGTGCGCCGCATCACCCAGACCACCGCCCCGCTCTTCAGCAACGGCCGGGTCAACAGGGCGGCGAAGGCGGCAGGGGCCGCCGAGGTCTCGTCCTCCAGCCCCGCGCCCATCACCTCGTGCCAGCAGCCCGACGGCAGTCCGCCCGCCGGAAAGCAGCTGTCGATGCGGGGATCGCCCAGAGCCAGGACCGGACTCGGAGTCCGAGTGCCTGCTTCCAGAGCAGCGATCCGGCCCTTCAATGCCGCCAGGCGCGCCTCGCGCGGTACGGCCATCACCCCATTCCTTTGTTCCCTTTATGTTCTGATCTTATGGGCTTGGAGAGTCAAGCGGGCCCGGCCATGCTGCGTCAAACGGCCGTATGAAGCCCTCCAGGAAACGTCTCCATGTCCTTCCAGCGCGTGCTGATCGCCAATCGCGGCGAGATCGCCCTCCGCATCGCCCGCGCCGCCGCCGAGCTGGGGATCGAAAGTGTCGCGGTTCATGCCGGCGATGACGCCGCAAGCCCGCACGTCGCCGCCGCCGACCAGGCTGTCGCCCTGCCCGGCACCGGGGCCCGGGCCTATCTCAACATCGAGGCCATCGTCGCTGCGGCCAGGGGCGCGGGCTGCGACGCCCTGCATCCCGGCTATGGCTTCCTGTCCGAAAACGCCGGACTGGCCCGCGCCTGCGCGGCGGCGGGGATCACCTTCATCGGCCCGGCCCCCGACCAGCTCGAGACCTTCGGCGACAAGGCCGCCGCCCGCGCCCTGGCCCAGAAGCTGGGCGTGCCCCTGATCCCCGGAACCGGCACCCTGGACCTGCCCGCCGCCGAGGCCTTCCTGACCCAGCACGGGGCGATCATGCTGAAGGCGCGGGCCGGCGGCGGCGGACGCGGCATGCGGCTGGTGCTGGATCCCGGCGAGCTGGACGCCGCCTTCGCCGCCTGCGCCCGCGAGGCCATGGCCGCGTTCGGCGATGACGGCCTCTATGCCGAGAAGCTGATCGAGCGCGCCCGCCATATCGAGGTGCAGATCGTCGGTGACGGAACCCGCGTGCTGGCGGTGGGCGACCGCGACTGCTCCCTGCAACGCCGCAACCAGAAGCTGGTCGAGATCGCCCCGGCCCCGAACCTGCCCGCCGCCACCCGGACGGCCATGGCCAGGGCGGCCGAGACCCTGTGCGCCGGCTATCGCGGCCTGGCGACCGTCGAGTTTCTGCTCGACACCGCCACCGGCGACTTCGCCTTCATCGAGACCAATCCCCGCCTGCAGGTCGAGCACACCGTCACCGAGGAGGTCACGGGCCTGGACCTCGTTCGCCTGCAGTTCGACCTGGCGGCGGGGCGGACCCTGGTCGAACTCGACCTGACCACGCCGCCCCTCGCCGTGGGCATCGCGATCCAGGCGCGGATCAATGCCGAGACCCTGGGTGCCGACGGACAGGTCAAGCCCTCGTCCGGAACCCTCACAGCCTATGCCCCTCCGGGCGGTCCGGGGGTGCGGGTGGACGGTGCCGGCGCAGTCGGCCTGGTGGTCGGGGCGGCCTATGACAGCCTGCTGGCCAAGGTCATCGCCCGGGGCCGGACCCTGGCCGAAACCGCTGCCCGTCTGGACCGGGCCCTCAGCGAGTTCACGATCACCGGCCTCGCCACCACCGCGCCCCTGATCCGGGCGATCCTGCAAACCCCGGACTGGAAGGACGGAGCGGCAACCACCCGGTTCATCGACGACCACGCCGCCGAGCTGGTCGCCGGACTTCCCCTCCCGTCAGAGAGCGCCGAAGCCCATTTCGAGACCCTGGACGGCGCGACCAGCGTCGCTGCGCCCCTGGCGGCCACAGTCGGCGCGATCAACGTGGCCGAGGGCGACCTCGTCCGCCCAGGTCAGGCCCTCGCCGTGCTGGAGGCCATGAAGATGGAGCATCTGGTCATCGCCACGTCCGGCGGCCGGGTTCTGAAGATCGCCGCTGCCCCTGGCCAGACCGTGGCCGAGGGCCAGCCACTGGTCTTCCTGGAGCCGGTCGAGATGGCGGCCGCAGAGGCGCAGGACGCCGCCATCGAGGATCTCGATGCGATCCGTCCGGACCTGGCTGAGGTCATAGCCCGCCACCGCTTCACCCTCGACGAGGCCCGTCCCGAAGCCGTCGCCCGCCGTCGCAAGACCGGCCACCGCACGGCGCGGGAGAACATTGACGACCTCGTCGATCCCGGCAGCTTCCTCGAATACGGAGCCCTGGCCATTGCCGCCCAGAAGCGCCGGCGCACGACCGAGGACCTGATCGCCAATACCCCCGCCGACGGGCTGATCACCGGCATCGGCACGGTCAATGGCGGGCTCTTTGCCCCGGACCGGGCGCGGACCGCCGCCCTGGCCTATGACTTCACCGTGCTGGCGGGCACGCAAGGCGCGATGAACCACCGCAAGACCGACCGGCTGATGTCGGTGATCGCCGACCAGAAACTGCCGGTCGTCTGGTTCGCCGAAGGCGGCGGCGGACGTCCCGGCGACACCGACACCACGGCCGTGGCCGGGCTCGATGTGCCGACCTTCAGGAGTTTCGCCCAGTTGTCGGGCCTGGTGCCCAAGATCGCCATCGTCGCCGGCCGCTGCTTTGCCGGCAATGCCGCCATCGCGGGGCTGTCGGAGATCATCATCGCCACCCGCGACTCCAATCTGGGCATGGGCGGTCCGGCCATGATCGAAGGCGGGGGTCTGGGCGTGTTCAAGCCCGAACAGATCGGCCCCTCGGCCCATCAGTGGAAGAATGGCGTCATCGATATCCTGGCCGATGACGAGGCCCAGGCCACCCGCCTGGCCAAACAGGCCCTGTCCTATTTCCAGGGCACGCTGAGCACCTGGACCGCACCCGACCAGCGCCGGCTCCGCAACGCCATCCCGGAGAACCGCCTGCGGGTCTATGACGTGCGCGCCCTGATCGCCGGCCTTGTCGACGAGGCCTCGTTCCTCGAACTGCGCGGCGGCTTTGCGGCCGGCATGGTCACCGGCCTGATCCGCATCGAGGGCCGGCCCATGGGCCTGATCGCCAATGATCCGCGCCATCTGGGCGGGGCGATTGACTGCGACGGGGCCGAGAAGGCCGCGCGGTTCCTGCAGCTGTGCGACGCCTTCGCCCTGCCGGTCTTAAGCCTCTGCGACACGCCCGGCTTCATGGTCGGTCCCGACAGCGAGGACGCCGCTGCCGTACGCCGGGTCAGCCGCCAGTTCATCGCCGGAGCCAAGCTGCGCTCGCCCCTGTTCACCGTGGTCACCCGCAAGGGCTATGGCCTCGGGGCCCAGGCCATGGCCGGGGGCAGCTTCCACAGCCCCGCCTTCATCGCCGCCTGGCCCACGGGCGAGTTTGGCGGCATGGGCCTCGAGGGCGCCGTCAAGCTCGGCTACCGCAAGGAGCTGGAGGCGTTGAGCGACCCTGCCGAGCAGAAGGCCCTCTATGACCAGCTGGTCGCGCGGCTCTATGCGGCCGGCAAGGCGACCAGCATGGCCGCAGCCCTGGAAATCGACGCGGTCATCGACCCGGCCGATACCCGGCGCTGGATCCTGGGCGGGCTTGACGCTTCGGCGGGGGTGACGCGGCCGTGGGCGGTGCGGGTAGACAGTTTCTAGAAAGGCCACGGACCATGAGCGAAGTCGAACTGACCACCGAAGGTCCAGTCTGGACTGTGACGATCAACCGTCCGGAGCGCCGCAACGCCGTCGATCCCGCCACGGCCCTGCAGCTGAACGCAGCTTTTGACGCCTTTGAGGCCGATGAAACGGCGGCCGTGGCCATACTGACGGGTGCCAATGGGACCTTCTGTTCGGGCTTTGACCTGACTGTCGCCGCGAGCGGCGCGGGCGAGCGCTACGATCCGGCCGGCGAGGGCCCGATGGGGCCGACGCGCCGCCTGCTGGCCAAGCCGGTGATCGCCGCTATCGAGGGCCATGCCGTGGCCGGCGGGCTGGAACTGGCCCTGTGGTGCGACATGCGCGTGGCGGCCGAAAACTCCACCTTCGGAGTCTTCTGCCGACGCTGGGGGGTGCCGCTGATCGACGGTGGCACGGTGCGCCTGCCGCGCATCGTCGGCCAGGGCCGGGCGCTGGACATGATCCTGACCGGCCGTGCGGTCGGTGCCGCAGAAGCCTTGTCATGGGGTCTGGCCGACCGGGTCGTCGCCGAGGGTTCGGCCCTGGTCGAGGCGCAAGCCCTGGCGCGGAGCATCGCCGCCTTCCCCCAGATCTGCCTGCGGGCCGATCGCGCCTCGGCCTTTGGGCAATGGGATAGCGATCTGGCCGAGGCCCTGAAAGCCGAGGGGCGCGGCGGGGTCGAACCGCTGCGTCGCGAGGCCCGTTCTGGCGCAGCGCGCTTCACCGGCGGGGCGGGTCGCGGCGGTCAAGCCGCGCCGGACTGAAGGCCCGGGCCTTTGAGGGCGAAGACGGGGATTGGGGATCGAGGATTAAAGTGCACTGGCACCGTCGTGCGGTTCGCCTCACTGCGGTTGCCCTTGGGTCCCGGCGCTCCCGCCCTCGCGGGCGTCCGGCCGGGATGGCAAGATTATTGGGGTGAGGCGGAAGCCCCCAAAGCGGAACGATCGAGAGCCCGCCATGGGTGGAAGTCGGTCGCTCTGACCGATCCCTCCCTCTCTGAAAGAGAGGGAGGGACCATGAAGGTTCGCCATGGGTCGGGAGCAGATTTGGCGTCACTCCCAGAAAGCGGACGCCCCGTGTCCCTCTTATCCTTAAATCGCCGGGAGGCTGCTGCGCGCTAGTCCGGAAAGGTCAATCAAGGACCGCCTCGCGGCGACGCGCAGCGTCGTCCCTGAGCAACCTGGACAGACCAGCGATCGTCTCGCCGTGAGGTTTAGGGAGTGCTCCCGCTTGGGGACGGAGGGAACGCTTGGTACCGGTCCAAAGCAGCGGCGGGAATGGAACCAGGCGGCGTCGCGACGCCGCGCGCCTCGGTCACAGGATCTCCGGCGACCAAGTTGTGAGAGACTGGTGTTCAGCCCGATTCTGCGAGCCCGACATGAAGCCCGTGATCATCTTTCAGCCCGGCATGGCCGGCGACCTGCTGTTCATTCAGAAGATCGTCAAGACCTATGCCGCCAATGGTCGCCGGGTGATCCTGCCGGTGCGCGAGACCCATCGCTGGGTCTATGACGCCCTGGTCATGCCGGACAATGTCGAGACCCCGACCCTCGAGCACGACTTCGAGTTTCGCGACGAGATCCTGTTCCTGGCCGACAAGATCGCGCTCAGCCCGATCGAGGCCAATGCCTATACGTTCCTGTCGCTGTTCTTCAGTTGGCGCTATGCCCCCGAGCAGACCATGGACCTGAAGTATCAGGTCTCGGGCGTCGAGATGGATGACTGGGCCGACCATGTCACCCTGCGCCGCGACCTGGAGAAGGAAGAGCGGCTGTTCCGGCAGCTGGGCCTGGATGACGGGGTGCCCTATGCCCTGATCAACGAGCACTGCAGCAAGCGCTATATCCCCTTTCCGAACCGGGCCCCCGAGAAGGAAGTCCGGTTGCAGGTGGTCGAGGGCTATACCCTGATCGACTGGTCGACCGTGATCGAACGGGCGGCGCGGATCGCCTCGGTGGACACGTCACTGGTGCTGCTGGTCGAGGTGCTGAAGATCACCGGCAAGCCCCTGCACGTGGTTTCGCGCTATGAGCCGCCCAGCTTTCGCGAATTGCAGAACATCCTGAAACTGGAATGGCTGTTCTATTTCCTGCCGGAGCATCTGGCCTTCGACTAGACCGGGTTCGGCGCCGGGCGGGTCCAGGCGCGGAGCAGAATCGGTCCGAACAGGGCGGCAATGCCGCAGGCGTCGGCGACGACATCGCCAAGAGCTGCATCCCGGCCGACCAGGGCCTGGACCGCCTCGATCGCCACGCCGAAGGCCAGCAGAACGGCCCCGATGCGCCAGAACCGGCTATTAGGCAGGGCAGCGACGGCCAGGGCGGTCAGGACGTAGAAGGCGATGAAATGCTTGGCCTTGTCCCAGGGGATGAAGCCGATCCCGCCATCGTCCGGCAAGATGGCGCGCCACAGGGTGAACAGCGACGCCGCCACAAAGGCGGTGAAGGCCAGGCGATTGATCCTGCGGTGCTGGAACAGCGGCATGCCTGGTCTTGAACCTCGTCGTCATTCCGGAGACGGCCACTATGCCGCTCCGGAATGACGAATTCGCAAAGGCCGGCTGGACCTAGAAGGTCAGGGCGCGGGCTTCCTTGACGTGCGGCAGGGCCTGGATCCTGGCCAGCAGGTCGGCGGTCGGGGCCTGGTCGACGCCGACCAGGGCGATGGCGTCCTCGTCGGCCGAGACGCGACCCAGGTTGAAGGTGGCGATGTTGACGCCCGCCTCGCCCAGCAGCATGCCCAGGGCCCCGATGAAGCCCGGCTTGTCGAGGTTGTTGATGTAGAGCATGGCCGGCGAGAAGGCCGCGTCCAGCTCCATGCCCTTGACCTCGACGACGCGCGGCGCTCCGGCGATCACCGTGCCGGCAAAGGCGCGCTGGCCCTTCTCGGTGGTGATGGTGATGCGCATCAGGCTGTCATAGGTCGGACTGACCTCCTGGCGGCTTTCGGAGACGGTGATGCCGCGCTCCTTGGCCACGGCCGGGGCCGAAACCATGTTGATCTCGGCCAGCATGGGCTTGAGGATTCCCGACAGGGCCGCCGAGGTCATCGGCTTGACGTTCAGGTTGGCCACCTCGCCCTCATAGGCGATGTCGATGGTCTTGATCCCGAAGTCGACCATCTGACCGGCCAGGGCACCGATCTTCTCGGCCAGGGCCACGAACGGCTTCAGCTTGGGGGCTTCTTCCGCCGTGATCGAGGGGCTGTTCAGGGCATTGGTGACGGCACCGGTCAGCAGATAGTCGCTGACCTGTTCGGCGACCTGCAGGGCGACGTTCTCCTGGGCTTCGCTGGTGCTGGCACCCAGGTGGGGAGTGGCGACGACGCGGTCGGACCCGAACAGCGGGTTTTCCTTGGCCGGCTCGGTGACGAAGACGTCAAAGCCGGCACCGCCGACATGGCCGCTGTCGAGCAGGGCGCGCAGGGCAACCTCGTCGACCAGGCCGCCACGGGCGCAGTTGACGATCAGGACGCCCTTCCGGGTCTTGGCCAGGTTCTCGGCCGACAGGATGTTGCGGGTCTTGTCGGTCAGGGGCGTATGCAGGGTGATGACGTCGGCGCGGGCCAGCAGGTCTTCAAGCTCGACCTTCTCGACGCCCATCTCGATGGCGCGCTCGGGGCTCAGGAACGGGTCATAGGCCACGACCTTCATCTTCAGGCCCAGGGCCCGGTCGGCGACGATGCCGCCGATATTGCCGGCCCCGATCAGGCCCAGGGTCTTGGCGTACAGCTCCACGCCCATGAAGCGGTTCTTCTCCCACTTGCCGGCCTGGGTCGAGGCATCGGCCTGGGGCAGCTGACGGGCCAGGGCGAACATCATGGCGATGGCATGCTCGGCCGTGGTGATCGAGTTGCCGAACGGGGTGTTCATCACCACGATGCCCTTGGCGGTGGCCGCCGGGATGTCGACATTGTCGACACCGATGCCGGCCCGGGCGATGACCTGCAGCTTGTGGGCGGCGGCGATCACATCCTTGTCGAGCTTGGCGCCCGAGCGGATGGCGATGCCGTCATAGTCGCCGATCACGGCGATCAGTTCGTCTTTCGACAGGCCGACCTTGATGTCGAAATCGACACCGCGGTTCTTGAAGATGTCGACGGCGGCGGGGGAAAGCTTGTCAGCAATGAGGACGCGGGGAGCCATGGCGGGTGTTCCTTGCGGAGAATTGTGTGTGGGAAAGCCCCCTCCACCGCCGTTCGGCGGCTCCCCTCCCCCCAGCGGGGGAGGGGAGCCTTTTCATCTGCCCCTGTGGGGGCGGACGGCTGCGAAGCAGCCCGGTGGGGGCAAGTCTTGAAAGCTTAAGCGGCGGCCAGTTCGGCCGAGACGGTGGCGAAAGCCCAGTCCAGCCAGGGGGTCAGGGCTTCCAGGTCGGAAGCCTCGACGGTGGCTCCGCACCAGATGCGCAGGCCGGCCGGGGCGTCGCGATAGCCGCCGATGTCGAGGGCGGCGCCCTCTTTCTCGAGCAGGCTGGCCAGCTTCTTGGCGAAGTCGGCCTGGGCATCGTCCGACAGGGCGGCGATCGCGGGATCGACGACCTTGAGGCACACCGAGGTGTTGGAGCGGATATCCGGCGTCGCGGCCAGGAAATCGACCCACGGGGTCTTGGCCACCCAGTCGGCGATCACGGCCAGGTTCTGATCGGCGCGCGATTGCATGCCTTCCAGACCGCCGATGGACGAGGCCCACTTCAGGGCGTCCAGGGCGTCTTCCACGCAGAGCATCGAGGGGGTGTTGATGGTCGCGCCCTCGAAAATGTCGAGGCTGACCTTGCCGCCCTTGGTCATGCGGAACAGTTTCGGCATCGGCCAGGGGGGTGTGTAGCTCTCCAGGCGCGCCACGGCGCGCGGCGACAGGATCAGCACGCCGTGCGCGCCCTCGCCGCCGAGGGCCTTCTGCCAGGAGAAGGTCACGACATCGAGCTTGGTCCAGTCGAGGTCCTGGGCGAAGGCGGCGCTGGTGGCGTCGCAGATGGTGATGCCTTCACGGTCGGCCGAGATGAAGTCGGCGTTCGGGACGCGGACGCCCGAGGTGGTGCCGTTCCAGGTGAAGACCAGATCCTTGGCCGGATCGACCCTGGAGGTGTCGGGCAGCTGGCCGTACGGGGCGTCGAGCACTTCGACATTGGGCAGCTTCAGTTGCTTGGTCACGTCGGTGACCCAGTCCTTGCCGAAGGACTCGAAGGCCATCAGCTGCACCGGGCGGGCGCCCAGCATCGACCACATGGCCATTTCGACGGCGCCGGTGTCGGAACCGGCGACGATGCCGATCAGGAAGTCGGCCGGGACTTCCAGCACTTCGCGCGTCTGGTCGATGGCGGCCTTCAGGCGGCCCTTGCCCAGCTTGCTACGGTGCGAGCGACCGAGCACGGCATTTCTGAGATTTTCGGGGGTCCAGCCGGGCCTTTTGGCGCAGGGGCCGGAAGAGAACTCGGGACGAGCCGGGCGTTGCGCCGGCTTGGCGAGGGTCGTCATAGCGATGTCTCCCATCCTTACAGATGGACAGCGCCCCGTTGGGGGGGCGTGGCCCGCCGGCGAGAAACGCTGTTTCAAACCCAAAGGCAAGGAGAGATTTGTCGCGGCGGCGGGATTCTGGCGACCCGCCGGCAATTATTTTGCGAGACTGGACCGCTTTCGCCAGGCGAGCAGTGTGCCGACCAGGATGCAGATAAGAACGCCAAGCGTGTCCAGATTGTTGACGATGGCATAGGTGCGATCGTGCGGGATATCGCCGACAAAATAGTACGCGTGCAGGCTGAACTGAACGCCTTGAAAGATCATCGCTACGCCCAGCCAGGCACTGGCGTGGCGAAGGGCAAGCAGCAGGAAAATCAATCCCAGAGCGCCTTCATCAGCCAAAAGCAGAATGGGCCGGATGCTGACTGGTGCACTTAGGTTGACGATCAGAGCGACGAGTGCTGCGCCGAGGAGCGCTAGAGCGGCTAGCCGCTCGGGCGAGCCACCTTTCCACCATGCCAAGGCAATGACCCCAAGGGTCACTGCCCAACCAACCAACGGAAACCACGAAGAGTACATGGATAGGGCCTCTAACGTGAATTAGAGGCCCTAGGCATTAAACTATTGCAATCTTCCTAGACAGCGTCGCGAAAGTCCTTCGCAGCATTACTGCCAGCAGTCGCAGGCGGCTTGTCTTCCCAGCCAACCATCTTCGTGCGAACGCCAATGCGCAGCTTTACGTCATTGAGTTCGTTGTGCATCTCGACCATGGCCGAACGGGCTTCGCCGAGGGCGGAGAGGGCTTCGACCAGCTTGGCGCTGGCGCGGTCGCCGACCACGGCCGAAAGGCCGATGTCCTTGCGAGCCTTCAGCATGTCGGCCATCAGCTCGGCGGCTTCGACCATCGCCGCATCCACCGCGTTCTCCGTCGCGAACAGCTTGGTCGCGATGCGTTGTGCAACAAAAACCTTTTCCACGCCCATCTCCCGTTAAGAACCTGTCAATCAAGGTAAACGAAGTCTTAACGCGTGCGCAACGGGAAACTCGTCTTGGCGTTGAATTGTCGCAGAGGGCTCCGGGGTTGGAAGTGAAGCGTTAGGAAGATGGCCTCAAAATGGGTCTTGCCCTTCACTCGGACGTCTCATGCCCGACACGCTGCGCCGCCCTGACACGCCGACCCACGCCCCCCTGCAGGCGCGCATTGCGGGCGTGGCCCTGATCACCACAGTGGTCGCGCTGATCGCCGCCTGCGCCTGCTTCATGGTCCAGCAATGGAGCGTGGCGCGCCAGGAGGCCCGGGCCAATCACCAGATCCTGACCCAGATGGTCGCGGCGGGGGCCGCCGCTCCCTTGGCGGCCGGAGACGTGACCGGTGTCCGCAATGCCCTGGCCGCCGTCGCCCGGGCTCCACATGTCGCAGGCGTACAGATCTCCGATCTCCAGGGCCGGGTCGTGGCTCAGGAGGGGGTTGCACGCGAGGCCGGAAAGGCGACCCAGACGGTCGAGAAGACCATCGTTCTGGATGGCCGGACGATCGGGACCCTGGCCCTGATGGCGCGCGAGCCGCGGCTGGAGCAGATCCTGGCCCGCGACCTGGCCCTGACCGGCACCCTGTTCTTTGGATCGGCCGGTCTGGCGATTCTGCTGGCCAACAGCCTGGCGCGTCGCATGACCCGCCCGATGCAGCGTCTGACCGAGGCCATGCAGGCCGTGGCGGCAGACGGTCGCTTCCGGCCCGTCCAGCAGACCAGCGAAGACGACGTCTTTCACAGCCTGACCGAAAGCTTCAACCATCTGGTCGGACGGCTCGAGATCAACGACCAGGACCTGCGGGGCGCCATGGCCGAACTGGTCAAGGCGCGCGACCAGGCCAATGCCGCCAATGTGCTGAAGTCCCACTTCCTGGCCAATATGAGCCACGAGATCCGCACCCCCCTGAACGGCGTGCTGACCATGGCCGAGGTCATGGCGATGGATGAGCTCAAGCCGGCCCAGCGCGAGCGGCTGGCGGTGATCCGGGATTCGGGCGGCCTGCTGCTCACCGTGCTCAACGACGTGCTCGACCTGTCGAAGATCGAGGCCGGCCGTCTCGATCTGGCTGCCGAGGACTTCGACCTGGCTGCCCTGGCGGTGGCCCTGCGCGACAGCTTCGCCGGCGAGGCGCGGGACAAGGGTCTTGCCTTCGAGGTTGCGGTCGCCGCCGAGGCCCAGGGGATCTGGCGGGGCGATGTCGACCGGCTGCGTCAGATCCTGGGCAATCTCATCTCCAATGCCCTGAAGTTCACGCCCAGCGGTGCGGTCGCCGTGCGCTTCGCCTCGGCCGAGGACGGTTCGGGCCTGCGCATCGACGTGGCCGATACGGGCATCGGCATTCCGTCGGAGATCCAGCCGCGCCTGTTCGACAAGTTCGTTCAGGCCGACAGTTCCATGACCCGCAAGTTCGGGGGTTCGGGCCTGGGTCTGGCGATCTGCCGCGAACTCACCGGCCTGATGGGCGGCAGCATCGCAGTGCAGAGCCGTGAAGGTCAGGGCTCGACCTTCACTGTGGTTCTCGCCATTCCGCGCGGCGAGGCCCGGGGCCTGGCCCCCGAACCGGTTCAACCGGCCATGCCGACGACCCAGACCCGTCCGCGGGTCCTGGCGGCCGACGACAATCCGACCAATCGCAAGGTCATTGCCGCCGTCCTGGCCCCCCTGGGTGCCGAGGTCGAACTGGTTGCGGACGGCGCAGCCTGTGTCGAGGCCTGGAAGCGGGGTGAACACGACATCATCCTGATGGACATCCACATGCCGATCATGGACGGCGTCGAGGCCGCTACGGCCATTCGCGACCTGGAGCGGGCCGAAGGCAGGGCCCGCACGCCGATCGTGGCGGTCACAGCCAATGCCCTGGCCCATCAGGTCGAGGGCTATCTGGCGGCCGGCATGGATGGGCATGTGTCCAAGCCGATCGAGGTCACCAAGCTCTATGCGGCCATCGAGGCCGCCATGACCGCTGCGCGCCTTGCCGACGCGGCCTGAAGCCGGCTTTCGCAGCCTGCAAACATGAACGCCAGACAACGAGCGGCTCAGAACCGTGTCAGGCTCGGCATGGTTTCTTGAGATCAACGTCACCCACCCCCGGGGCGACGGAGAGTTTCAAGAGGAACCGACCGATGAAAAAGATCCTGCTTTCGATCACGGCGGTCTCGGCCCTCGCGGCCGCCACCGCTATCCCTGCCGTCGCCTCCGCCCAGTCCTTTGACCATCGCCTGGACCGACTGGAGCGCCGCATCGACCGGGGCCTGCGCAGCGGCTCGCTGAGCCGTGGCGAAGCCTACCGCCTGCACGCGCAACTGCGCGAGACCGCCCATCTCGAGCACCGCTATCGTCGCGGCGGCCTGACCGGATGGGAGCGCGCCGACCTCGATCGCCGCTTCGACCGTATCAGCGCCCAGATCCGGTTCGAACGCTACGACCGCGACTATGGTTCAGGCTATGGCCATGGCCATGGCCATGATCGTGACTATCGCGACGACTATCGGCCGCGCTGGTAGTCATCCTGAGCATCAGTCCGGCTCCACCCGCAGCCGGCTGTCCATCACTGTAAAGCCGCGGCCGCGCAGCAAGACGCGCGCGCCGCGGCTTTCGCAGTCGAGATCGCCGCCGCGGCCGGGATAGGCCTGATGGAAACTCAGCACCTCGCGGCCAAGCTTGTCGCCATAGAGGGGCATCAGGATGCAGTGGGCCGAGCCCGTGGTGGGATCTTCGGCAATGCCGCAGCCCGGCGCGAAGAACCGGCTGACCACCTGATAGGGCCGGTCCGGATCGGCGAGGGCCACGGTTACAATCTGGCCGGGACCGCCTGAGGCCTCACCGCCCAGTTTCGCGACCGCTGACTGATCCGGCTTCAGCCTTCGGACCGTCGCTTCGTCGGCCATGACGGCGACCAGGTACATGCCGGCCCAGACCTCGACCGGGGCTGCGCCGAGGGCCTGCTCGAGCCCTTCGGGAACTGAAATCTGCCGGGGCGGATCAGCTGGGAAATTCAGTTCCAGCCGCTCGCCATCGCGTCGTACGGTCAGGGCCCCGGCCTGGGTGTCAAAGGTCAGCAGGGGCGCATCGACCCCCATCTCGAAGAACAGGGCATGGGCAGCCGCCAGGGTCGCATGGCCGCAGATCGGGGCCTCCACGGCCGGGGTGAACCAGCGGAGGCCGTAGCGCGACGGATCGGCCGTCTTCAGCAGGAAGGCGGTTTCGGCCTGATTGTTCTCGGCGGCCAGGGCCTGCATCCAGTTCGGAGAGGGCCAGGCGTCAAAGGGCTCGACCACACAGGCGGGATTGCCCCTGAAGGGGGCCGGGGCGAAGGCGTCGATGGTCCACTGGCGCATGGGGCGGATCTTTCAGAGGAAGGCGCCGACAGGGCTAATTCGGATTGATCCACAGATCAAAGATAACATTGTCATGGTGACAATCTAGGATCTGTCATCCCGGACGAGCCCGGCGAAGGCCGGGTGAAGATCCGGGACCGCCGGAAGCGCGGCGCTCAGGCGTCGGTCCCGGATCTGCGCGCGACGCGCTTGTCCGGGATGACATCCTATTCCACCGTGATTTCCGGCCAGCGCGCCAGGGCCGAGCCCGTCGTCCGTTCCCAGCCGCCCGCGCCCTTCAGGCGCAGGGGATTGGGTCTCAGATGCAGCGCAAACAGATCGTCCAGCCCGAACGGCGCAAAGACGCTCAGGCTGTCGTCGGCCTCCATCCGCACGCCGACGCAGAAGGCGGTGGCGACGAAGCGCTTCAAGGCGGCGGCACTGCTTTCGAGTGGCGGATAGGGCTCGTCGGCCCCGAACTTCTTCTCGAACCACACATGCACCCGCGCCTGGTTGCGGACCTCGACCAGATCGCGCAGCGGCGGTTCGAAGGCGGCCGCCACCCGCTGGATCACGACATCCTCGGCCTCGTAGGAGATGTCGGAGGCGTCGTGATAGGCGACGTCATAGTCCTTGATGCCATAGTCGGGCGCGCGGCCGGTCAGGTGGTTCCAGACCGGCTGATAGATGGCCCCGGAAAAGATCATCGCGTCGGGCAGGTCCAGATCGCGGACCACGTGCAGCACCTGCATCGTGGTCGGCACGCCGTGGACGATGTCGATCAGGCGCGTTTCGAGGGATGTCGTCATTTCCGCAGCATCCATCCATGGTCGAGTGGGCCGTGGCCCTGGCCGAAGCCGGGGGCGTGCAGCATGGCCTGATGCACATAGGTCCAGGCCCGGGCCACCGCCTGTTCCAGAGACTGACCCTGGGCCAGGCCGGCGGCGCAGGCCGAGGCCAGGGTACAGCCTGTGCCGTGGGTGTGCCGCGTGTCGATCCGTTCGCCCTCGAAGGTCGTTTCGCCCGCCGGGGTCATCAGCACGTCGACCATCCGGTCTCCGTCGATGTGCCCCCCCTTCATCAGCACGGCCCGAGCGCCCATGGCGAGCAAGGCCTCGCCGGCCCGGCGCAGGTCGTCGGTGGTCTCGACGCTTAGGCCCGTCAGGGCCGCGGCCTCGGGCGCGTTGGGGGTCAGAAGGGCGGCGCGGGGGATCATCAGGCTCTTGACCGCCCCGATCGCGGCGTCGGCCAGCAGGCTGGCCCCGCCCTTGGCGACCATGACCGGGTCGATGACCACCGGGACATTCCCCCCCTCTTGAGATTGGGCGTATTCCAGAATGACGGCCACCGTTTCGACCACGCCCACATCGCCCAGCATGCCGGTCTTGATGGCGTCGGCCCCGATGTCGTCGAGCACGGCCCGGGCCTGGGCGGCGATGATCTCCAGCGGGATCGGATGCACGCCGGTCACGCCCAGGGTGTTCTGGACCGTCACGGCGGTAATGGCGGTGGCCGCATAGCCGCCGAGGGCGGAGATGGTCTTGATGTCGGCCTGAATGCCCGCGCCGCCGCCGGAATCCGATCCGGCGATGACGAGGACGCGGCCTTGATGAGCGTGGGTCATGACGGCAGTCCTAGGGGGGAATCGGCGGAGTGCGAAGAGGGCGTGCGGCACTGGCCCCCTCGTGACCGCTGCGCGGTCGTCCTCCCCCGGAGGGGGAAGATGGGTTCCCGGGTTTCATCTTCCCCCATGCTCCCCTTCGGGGGAGCTGCCGGCGAAGCCGGCTGAGGGGGTTGGGGGGAAGACGGTCGCGAAGCGACCCATAGGGGGCAAGTCTGGTGGACACGGCTTCTCTACCCCGCGCTTTCGCTGCGAGGGTGGTGGAAAGGGTCGCGGAGCGTCCGGACGACGTCCGGATGAGAGATGGAGATTACCGTTTCGACGAAGCCGTCCGCTCCACGTGGTCGTTATCCGTCAGCCTCCCGCCAGGTGGCCCTGTTGAGGCCTTACCGGGACCCGGGCCGCGCCGTTTCCAGCGCGCTCCGGCGGTCGAAGAGGACGGGCTTACAGCCAGACACGCCCTTTTGCCTTCAACCACGCCGACGGCGGGCGGGTCTGGCCAGCAACCAGGTCCCCGGACACGCCTCAGTATCCCCCTGAAGCCCAGCCCCGCTCGATCACCCCCCGCCGCCGCCATGGTCGCTGGCCTTGCGCCCTTTCCTCGCGACGAGGTGGGGACAGAATACGGGAGGATTGGGCGCGTCTGATAAGTTTGCTGAACGCCCGTGTTGATCCTCCCCCTGAAGGGGGAGGTGTCGGCGAAGCCGACGGAGGGGGAAGTCTTTCTGGATCAAGGCGGTCTACCCCCACCGGCCTTCGGCCGCCTCCCCCTTCAGGGGGAGGATCTGGGGTTCAATCTCCGTGCCGATCCGGGGATGGCGCGATCGCTATCCCCGCACTTGCCCACTACGGATCGCCGCCCTTCATCTTCCCCCGCAGGGGGGAGGACGACCTGCAAAGCAGGTCAGGAGGGGGCCTGCGGCGTCTGACGGGGAAACTCCGCCTCGGCGTCGCCCACGCGGGAGCCATCCTTAAGTCTCACGGCGAGACGATCGCTGGTCTGCAGCCTCCAGGAGATTTAGGGATCAGCGGGACGCGGGGCGTCCGCCTTAGGGAGCGGCGGGAATATCCGCTTCCGACCCATTGCGGGCCTTGGGGCTTCCGCAGTCCTTGACTTCCAACTCACACTTTCTGAATTCTGCCAGGGGCGAGGGCCCACTGGGGCAGTGTCGATGTTCAGGAAGTTTGTATTGGCCCTGGTCCTGCTTGCGGCAGGTTGCGGCGTGGCTCAGGCACAAGGGCTGATGGGCGGATTGCTCGGCCCCGGCAAAGCGTCTCCGGCCAGCTCACCGGCTGGCGCAACCGCCGTTCCGGCGGAGTCCCCGGCGGCGATCTATGCACGGCTTTGCGCGCCGGGCGATTCTACGCTCAGCGCCACCACCTGCCAGGCCATGAAACGCGACATCGACAGTGCGGCCAAGCCCGAAAGTGAGGCGGCCAAGGCCTATCGCGAACTCTGCGCCCCGAACGGGCCGAAACTCAGCCGAGAAACCTGCGCGGCCATGAAGGTAGACGCAGCCAAGCCCCCTTCCAAGGGCCCGGCCGCTTCTACAACGGTCGCCATTCCTCGAAATTCCGGGACCGGGCGACCACCGCAAGGCGCTGTCGTCATGCTGACAACGGGGGACGTAGCGGCTGGGCGGCGACTTTCCCTGATGTCCGGTGCGAAGGGCGTTACGCACAGTTTCGAAGCTGCCAAGATGAAGCCCTATAGGGTCACCTTGGCTTCGTCGGACGATGTCATGCTGCGCGCCTTCCTCGGCCCCGCTTCGAACAAGACCGGCGTCCTGGCCTTTGCCGACTCACGCAGTGTCCGCTCGATGCACCTCAAGATGGCCGAAGCCACAACGCTCAATTTTTTCGTCACCGGGGTTAAGGGGCGGGGGCGCTACACCCTCACTGTGGAGGAGCTGCCTGAGGGTCCCGACACCGACGCCTACCTAATGCGGCGACAGGCGCAGTTCGCGGCGATGTCCGGTAAGCTCTTTTACGACGCGGCGAAGGGGGTCGCGTTCGAAGATCTCTCAACCGCCACCAAGTCCTATATCCGGAGGCTTAGCCAGGACGGCGGCATGGTGCGTGCATTTGAGTATCCTGTCGGCAATCCACGAGGCTTGTCGTGGGTTCACGACAATCAGTCAGAGCTTGAAAAGCGCTATGACGAACCTGCGTCGATGCACCTCACCTTTGACTCCATCACGCTGATGACGGCCGCCCTCGGTGCCTACGACCTTATCTATGTCTTGGGAGTCGATGACTCGACGGGCGATCTTCTAGCGACGGTTCAGGGCGACTATCGTCCCTTCGACGTCTACCGACTAAAGCCGCTCACGGCCTCGGAGGCGCAGCTTTTCCGGAGGCAATTTGCTGCCGCCGCCGAACAGCGACGCGCGAACACGGCTCTCGCGGCGCAGAATCGCAGCGAAATGTGGGGTAACGTCCTGCAAGGCGCTCTGATTGCTGGCCAAGCCTATGCCTCTGGCATGCAGGAGGCGAACCAAGCCAACGCTCGGTCTCAGGCCATCATCGACGCCGCAGCAGAGTCCGACCGGCAGTATCGCGCCGCTCAGGCCGCCGAACTTGCTCAACGCGCTGGAACCCAGCCTCCGACACGCCCTCAGCTGGCCGCAGCAAAGCCTGCGTGGGTAGCCCCTCCTCCGAAGGCACCAGCCGCGTCGAAACCGTCTGCGGTCCCCGGCACGGGGAGTAATCCGCCAGTCCATCTGTACTGCTATCGATGGATTGAAGCGCTTACTGGCGAGAGAACATCCTACGTTTCTCAGGTCGGAGCCGTACCCAAGACAGCCCTAAACCCTGAGATTGAAAGTCGAATGGTGGCCCGGTGGAGCGACTATCTTGATACTCAGGGCATCGGCACATCCGGCGTTGTAGGGTGCCGCCTTGATACTGACCGAACCTACAACGCCCAGAACAGGAGCGCCTTTATCGGAACCGCGCGTTCGCGTCCGAAGGACACCTTGCAAGAACTCGCTTGGGCGCCAAGCTGACGTCTTGAAACGCTTAGGGGCGCAACGTCCTCTAACCACCCATCGGACCTTCAAAACGTCCGCAGTTCCCCTCCGGCCGCCCTCATCGCCTCCCACACCGCCAGCGCCTGCGCCGTCTCGCGCACGTCGTGGGCCCGCACGGCCGCCACGCCCGCCGCCGCGCCGGCGAGATGCGCCGCGAGAGAGCCGCCCAGACGCGCCCCGGCGGCCTCGGCCAGGGGGTCAATCGCCGCGATGAAGCGCTTGCGGCTCGCCCCTAGCAGGACCGGAAACCCCAGGGCGACCAGGCGCGGCAGGGCGGCCAGCAGGGCCAGGTTGTGGGCCAGGGACTTGCCAAAGCCGATACCCGGATCCAGCCAGATCTTCTCGCGCTCCACGCCCGCCGCCATCGCGGCCGAGGCACGGGCCAGCAGGAAGGCTTCGACCTCGCCGACGACATCGTCATAGGCGGGCGCGTCCTGCATGGTGCCGGGCTCGCCCAGCATGTGCATCAGCACCACCTCGCAGCCCAGTTCGGCGACGACCTGGGGCGCCTCGGGCGCGAAGCGCAGGGCGGCGACGTCGTTCCAGATCGTGGCCCCGGCCGCGACGGCGGCGCGGGCGACGGCGGGCTTCATGGTGTCGATCGAGATCGCCACGTCGCTGTCGGCGCGGATCGCCTCGATCAGCGGGATCACCCGGGCCAGTTCTTCGGCTTCTGTCACCGGGCCGGCGCCGGGCCGGGTCGACTCGCCGCCGATGTCGAGGATGTCAGCCCCGTCGGCG